>JBBRUG010000101.1:0-17472 GCA_038247995.1 Chloroflexales bacterium
CGCCGGCGCCTGGCTGATGCGCCGCCACTACCCCGAGTTCACGCCGATCTGGTACAGCATCGCCGCGCTGGTCGGCTTCTCACGCGTGTATCTTGGCGTACACTACCCTGGCGACGTGATCGTTGGCGCGCTGAGCGGCAGCTTGATCGCCGAACTGGCCCACTGGTCGATCAACCAATCGCACAAGCGGGCGGAAGTTATCGGCTAGCTTGTACTCGACGCTTCAGCGTCTGAGCACAAGCACGCCTGCCCGCTATGCCTCCAGCCGATCTTGTGCGATCAGCGCCGCCACCAGCAACACCTCGTTGAACTTGTTCATATACCCAATCGGCTCGCGCAGGCCGAAGGCCACCCACAAGAAAATCGTCAGCAGCGTATAGCCAATCAGTGCCCAACGCACCTGGCGGCGCCGCCCGGCGAGCGCTGGGATTGGCGCGTAGAGCGCCCCCAACAACCCCAGATAACCTAGCCCGTTCAGAATGAAAACGATGTCGGGGAATAACAGGCTCATGTGGGTGATGGCCGTCCCCAGCGTCAACACAATGATTGCGATCCGTAACATTGTTTCTCCTGGTGTAACCCTCGTGCCACGTCCTGCGTACAATACCAGAGAAGTCAGGATTTAGGATTCAGAAGTCAGGAGTGAGATCATGGAAATCATCGTCGTCGTCATTCTCATCGTCGCCGCGCTGATCTTCTTCGGAATGTACAACAGCCTGATCAGCCGGCGCAATCAGGTTGATCAGGCCTTCGCCAGTATTGACGTGATGCTCAAGCGCCGCCACGATCTGATTCCGAACTTGATCGCATCGGTGCAGGGCGCGATGCGCCACGAGCGCGAACTGCTCACCGAACTCACCGAACTGCGCACCCGCGCAATCAGCGGTGATGGCTCAGCGAGCGATCGGGTGAACACCGAGAACCGGATCACCGACGCGATCGGGCGGCTGAATGTGGCTGTGGAAAATTACCCCGAGTTGCGCGCCAACGAGAATTTCTTGCAACTGCAAGCAGCGCTGAACGAAACCGAAGAGCAGATCTCGGCGGCGCGACGGGCCTACAATGCCAGCGTTACGGCCTACAATACCGCCATCCAGAGCGTGCCGACCAACCTGATTGCGAACATGATCGGCATGGAGCCGCGCACGCTTTTCAGCGCCAATGCGGCCGAACGCACGAATCCCGACGTCGCTCGCATGCTGCAGGGCTAATGATGCTTGCACCCACCGTTTCAGTCGACAATCTCGACGCCGAGCTTCTTGAGCCGATCCTCGACGCCCTGGAAGCACGGCGGCTGGAAGTACGCCGCCATGCCTTCGTCACTCTGCTCCAAGTGAGCGCTGTCGTTGTGGTCTGTGGCCTCGTGGTGTTAGCTTTCTTTCCGCCCGACTGGATCTTCCCGAGCGGTTTTGTGCTGTTGGCCCTGGGGATGATCGCCTTTGGCTGGCTCACCAATACCACCTGGACTGAGTATCGCAACGAGTTTAAGCGCGAAGTCATCGGTCGGCTGATTCAACTGGTCGATCCCGCGTTACGCTACAACCCGACCGGCGGCATCCAGCGCAGCGATTTTAGCGCCAGCGGCCTCTATCGCCAGGGGATCGACCGCTATAACGCGGAAGACCTCTTCTTTGGGCGGATCGGCGCCACCGATCTGCGCTTTTCCGAGGTTCACGCCGAGTATCGCCAGACGACCGGCAGCGGCAAGAACCGGCGGACGCGCTATGTGACGATCTTTCGGGGGATCTTCTTCATCGCCGACTTTCACAAGGACTTCAACGGCGAGACATATGTGCTGCCCGACCATACCGCCGATTGGGGCGGTGGCATCTTTGATCTGCTCCGCGATTGGGGCCACGCGTTAAGCGGCCGGCCCGGCGAGCCGGTGCGCCTCGAAGACCCAACCTTCGAGCGCTACTTTAATGTGCATTCCACCGACCAGGTTGAGGCGCGCTACATCCTCTCGCTGAGTATGTTACAGCGCATGGTCGAGTTTCGCACCAAGCTGAACACGCCAATTGCGATCGCCTTTGTCAATTCGCTGATCTACATTGGTATTCCCACCCGGAAGGATCACTTCGAGCCGCCTTCGATGTGGGCGCGCTCGGCCCGGCTCAACCTTGATGAGGTTGTCGCCTACCTCGAAGATGTGCGGATGGCCGCGGAGATCGTCGCCGACCTCAACCTGAACACGCGGATTTGGAGCAAGCAGTAGGCCGGCGCGAACGCCTCTACCGCCGATCACTGATAAGGCCGCAGCATTCGCAGGGATGGCGCCGTGCATGGCAGCAGAGCGAGTATGGCGAATGCTGCGGCCTGAAGTTAAACCGCCATCCAGCCGGCGTCCGCCGGAATGATCGCGCCGTTGATATACCGTGATGCATCAGAAGCCAGGAACAGCGCCAGCGCTGCAATATCGCCGGGTTCCAGCATCGCCGGGATGAGCGCCGAGAAGCTGCCCAAGCGGGCGGCGCCGGTTGGATCAATCCGGTCGCGCGGCATCGTTTCAGCGATATTGGTCTTCGTTCCGCCTGGGCAGATCGCATTGCAGCGAACACCCTGCTACGTATACATCCAGGCCGTGTTGCGCGTCAGGCCGATCAGGGCATGCTTAGAGGTTGTGTAGGCGGCGCCCGCCGCCGCCCCGCTAATGGCCGCCGTCGAAGCGATATTGATGATCGAACCGCTGCCCTGCCGGATCATCTGCGGAACCGCCCGCCGGCTGGTGAACATCGGGCCGTCGAGGTTGATCCCAAGCACACGGCGCCAGATATCGTCCGCCAACTCGCCGACGCCCTGCATGTAGTCCATCACACCCGCGTTGTTGCAGAGAATGTCGATCCGACCATAGGCGCTTACCGCGTGGTCGATCAACCCTTCAGCGATCTTCTGGTCGGCGATATTCCCCTGGAGGCCGACGATAGCGCCGCCGTCGGCCTGGATGCCGGCAACGGCCTTGTTCAGACGTTCCTGATTCCAATCACCTGCGACAATCTTTGCGCCTTCCGCTGCAAAAAGCTGGGCCATGGCCAGCCCTATTCCAGAGGCGGCGCCGGTGATCACGGCGACTTTGCCTGCGAGTTGCATCGTTGCATCCTTTCTTGTTATGATGATGACGTCGTCGTCATCGAAAATCCCGGTCAACTTCTTAGCGCAACAGCCTGCTCAGCGGCCCCAGATCAGCGCCACCAGCGTTGCAATGCCAAGCGCGACGCCGGAGAGCAGCAACCCCAGCGTTAAACCACCGGGAAGATCGGCGACGACGCCGGTGAGCGTCGGGCCGAGCAGTTGGCCGGTGGCGAAGAGCGCGACGGCGTGCGCCGTTACTGTCGGCACCCGTTCCACCGGTAAGACCACGCGAATCTGGTTGGTGACTGCCGTAACCGTGGCCAGGAAAGCGCCGCCAAAGAGGATTGCCGAGAGCAGGAAGCTCCAGGTATAGGGCGCTAGGGCGGGCAAAAAAGCCGCCACGGTGAGCGCCGCCAGTACCAGCACCAGCGAACGCGCCGGCGGCAACCGAACAATCAGCGGCCCCCAGGTGAACCCGCTCAACGCGGCGGAGATGCCGAGAACCAGCCAAAAAATCTGTACCGCCCCGGCGTCGGCGCCGAGCGATTGCAGAAAAGCGACGACGAAGGTCATATAGCCGATATAACCAATGCCATAAATGCCGAAAGCGGCAAGCGCCGGCCAGATCCGCTGGTAATCGGCCCAGGTGGCGGTAGCTTGGACCCGCTCCGGCGCCTGGCGCGACGCGGGCGTTGCACGGCGTAGCTGCGGCTCCATCAGTACCAGCGCCACCAACCCACAGACACCCAGCACGATCCAGACGAACTGCCACCCGAAGTCCAAAGGTGCGCCCAACATGAGCGGTATACCGAGGCCCGACAGCGCAATGCCGATCCCGGGGCCACTATAGTAGACGCTGAGCGGCATGCCGCCCGCCGCTGTGCCGCCGCGCAGGAGCAGCACCGACGCGCCGCCGACGAAGATCAGCCCACCGCCGAAGCCGTTGATCAGCCGCAGGAGGAAAAGCAGGGCGAAATCGCCGGTTAGCCCGAGCGCAATCAAACTCAGACTCGCCGCCCAGGTGCCGATCCGCAGGGTGCGCGCCGGACCAAGCCGGCTTACCGCCGGGCCGACAAACAGCGTGCCGATCAGATACCCGATCGCATTGGCGCTGTTGATTGCGCCAGCCTGGGCATAACTCCAGCCGAGATCGGCGCGCATTGGTTCGAGCAGCAGCGCATACGCAAAGCGCCCGAAGCCCAACCCCACCGCTCCGCCGAGGCTCAAAATGACTGCAGCCCCAATTGCCGCCCGAACCGTACCTACCTTCGAAGGTTGTGCTGTTTGCATACCCTGCTATGCTACTCCCGGTAGCGCCGCAGCGCCAGAGACAATAGCCCGATCCGTGGGAACCAATGCGGTGCAGGTAACGTCAGAGAGGTAGTCTTGTTTGAAAGACGCCAGATTCCCATCGTAAGGAGCCAACAATGCGGCAGTTCATGTTCCTCAGCACCCTGGTAGCGATGCTCCTCCTGACGGCGTGCGGCGGCGCGATGCCCGCTTCAGCGCCGAGCAACTCCGAAATGGAGGCGCCAGTGGCCGGCGCTCCCGCCTCACAGGCACCCGGCGGCGACGCAGCGATCGAGGAGGCCTACGACGAGGCCGCAGCGCGCGAGCCGGGCGACGTTAGCCAGAACCCGGCCCAACAGCAGCCGAGCGAACGCCTGGTGATCCGCAACGCCTACCTTACGATCGAAGTCGAGGCCGTCAGCGCCGTCGAAACCGCCATCCGCAATCGCGCTGAGCAACTCGGCGGTTATGTGGTAAGTGTGCAGACCAGCGGCAGCGACGAAAATCTACGCTCGACAATTGTTTTTCGGGTACCGTCCGACCAGTTCGAGACGGCGCTGAGCGGCGTGGAAGGATTGGCGAACAAGGTCTTCTCGCGCAGTGTCAGCGGCGATGATGTGACCGAAGAGTTTGTCGATCTGGAATCGCGGTTGCGTAACCTCGAAGCTACCCGCGACCGGTTGCTCGATCTGTTGACCCGCGCAACGCGGGTGGAGGATGCGCTACAGGTGAACAGTGCGCTCACCGATGTGCAAGGCCAGATCGAGCAGATCCGCGGGCGGATGCAGTATCTTACGACCAGTGCGGCTTTCTCGACGATCAGTGTGGAACTGTCACCGGTGCCGCTCCCGCCGGCGATCGTGCAGGAAGATAGCTGGCAGCCGGTGACCGTGGCGCGCCAGGCGCTGGGGGATCTGGTGGAGTTTGGTCAGGGCATCCTTGAGGTAGGGATTGTATTCCTGGTCTGGTCGCCGGTCTGGTTGCCGCTGTTGCTGCTGGGGTTCTGGGGTTGGCGCCGGCTTATGCGCAGCCAGCACCCACCAGTCCGCCGCCCGCCCACCACGCCTGCCGGGCCGGATCAGCCGGTAGCGTAGTACGGAGCGGGAAAGCGGGAAAGCGGGAAAGCGGTAGGGCGGTAGGGCATAACATGCTTTACTGTTCTGCCGCTTGATCGTTTTCTGTGCGGGATGACACGCGGTCGTGTGATATAGCGCACGTTAGGCACGCTTTGGCGTCAAGCTTGCTGCACTTTTGACCGCCTAACTCACCCATGCTAGGCTCTTGTAGGCGCCCCAAGCAGGGGTGCCGTGCATACCGATACGAGTGGAAAAGGACAGTACAATGCGTCTGAAGCGAACAGAGACGGTTTTTTTCGGCGTCCTTCTGGCGCTGCTGCTGGCAGCCTGTAGTGCCCCAGCGGCCCAAACCTCGACCGCGCCGAATGCAGATACCATGGCCGGAATGGATCATAGCACGATGCCGAGTATGAGCGATGCGCCCTACGACGCAGCGTTCATCGACGGGATGATCCTGCATCATGAGGGCGCGATCATTATGGCCAACCAGGCCCTGGAGCAGGCTGAACGCCAGGCGATCAAGGATCTGGCAAACGAGATTGTCGGAGCCCAGGAAGGCGAAATCAGCCAGATGCAGGCCTGGCGCGCCGAGTGGTTTGCCGAGCTCGCTGCGACGGGCGGCATGGCAATGGACATGGGCCCGATGGCGGTGCCGGCCGGCGATGCGCCCTTCGACCAGCGCTTCATCCAGGCGATGATCCCGCACCACGTGGGCGCGATCGCCATGGCCCAAGATGCGCTGCAGAACGCCGAGCGGCAGGAGATCAAAGACCTGGCGCAGGCGATTATCAGCGCGCAGGAGGCCGAGATCGCCCAGATGCGCCAGTGGCTCCAAGAATGGTATGGGATTGAGCAGTAGCGAGCACCTGCGGCCTCAGGGCTAGCGGGTTGCTTGTCAGGAGGGCTATGATGGATGTCGCTCGTGCCGCGCCGGCCCTTCCGTTCCCGCGTAGCCAGGCAGGTGTGCTGGCCCTGGTGACGGTCGTCATCGGCGCCATTACGGTGCTTCACTATCTGACGAGCGCGCATCTACTCGAGTACCACACCGTCTACCGCAGCCTCTACTACCTGCCCATCGCCGGGGCCGCCGTTGCCTTTGGGCTGCGTGGCGGCCTCGTCGTGAGTGCAATCGTAACGCTGCTGTATCTGCCCCATGTGCTCGGCATGGGTGAAATCCTGCCCGGCGGCTTGGTCGATAATCTGCTCGAACTGCCGATCTTTCTGCTCGTCGGCGGGTTGGTCGGCTTCCTCGCCGACCGCGAGCGGGCGCAGCGCCGTCGTGCAGAGGGCCTGCGCAGCTACATCGATGCGGTGCTCCAAAGCCTGCCCCTGGGCGTGGCGACCGCCAGCGGGGCCAGCCCGCCCACGCCCCAAAATCGCGTGGCGCGCACCCTGCTCTCGGCGTTGCCACCCGAAGTTCTTGCTCACCCCCCGGCCGTGGGCTACTACACCTTCGCGCAGGGGCAGCGCCCAATCGGTCTGTACGTCTCCGCCCTCGATACCCCGACCGCATCGGATGACGCCCGCGTCCTGGTGATCGAGGACCAGAGCGAGCGCCGCGCCTTTGAGCTGCAGCTCCGGCGCGTCGATCGGCTGGCTTCAGTCGGGCAACTCGCCGCCGGCGTCGCTCACGAGGTGCGTAACCCGCTGGCGATCGTTCGCGCAACCGCCCAACTCCTCGCCGCCCAGGCCGGCGACAACCGCTCACTACGCCAGTACACCACGGTGTTGATCAGCGAGTCCGACCGGATCGAGCGCCTGATCAGCGACTTATTGGAGTACGCCCGCCCGCGCCCAGCGATCCCGACGCCACGCGACCTGGCCGGCTTCCTCGACGCCGCCGCCCAGCAGGTGCGGCCCTACGCGCTCCAACACGGGGTGAGTGTCGTCTATGAGGCCGCGCCTGCTACCACAGTTGCGATCGACGCCGAGCAGTTCAGCCAGGCGCTGCTCAACCTGCTACTCAACGCCGTGCAAGCGAGCGCGCCCGGCGATACGGTCCGTCTTCTCGGCCGCCCCGATACTGCGGGCACACAGATCATAGTGGTCGATACGGGGAGCGGCATGCCCGCCGAGGTGCAGGAGCGCGCCTGCGACCCGTTCTTCACCACTCGCCCCGAAGGCATCGGGCTCGGCTTGGCCCTGGTCGCTGCGGTGGTGCAGGAGCATGGCGGGCAATTGCGCTTTGCGAGCGTTGTGGGCTGCGGGACGCGGGTCAGCATCTTCATTCCCCAGGAGGTTTCCCATGGCGCAGGTGCTGATCATTGATGACGAGCCGAACATGCGCTGGGTGCTGCAAGCGGCGCTCGGCAATGCCGGCTATCATACCCTCGGCGCCGCCTCCGGCGAGCAGGCCTTAGCACTCCTCGCCGAGACGCCGATCGACATCGCCATTCTTGACCTGAAGCTGAAGGGCATGGACGGGTTGGCGACGTTGCGGCAGATCCACGCCCGCTGGCCTGCGGTGGTGGTACTGATCTTGACGGCGTTCGGCACGGTGGCCACGGCGGTCGAGGCGTTGCAGAGCGGCGCCGCCGACTATCTGCGCAAGCCATTCGACATTGAGGAGGTGCTGTTTAAGGTGAGCCGCGCCCTGGAGCGCCGGCATCTGCACACGGAGATCGCGCGCCTGAAGGCTGCCACGCCGGCGCCGACCCCCGGCAGCGATCCGGCCTGGCGGGCGGCAATGACCGCGAGCATAGAGGCACTCGCCCAAGGCCTGGATGTGCGGCTCAGCGGCGAGGCCGGGAGTGGTCGCACCGGGATCGGCCGGGCCGCGCATCTGGCCGCGCCCCGACACGCCGCGCCGCTCGTCGCTTGTGATCTGGGCGTGCTTCCGCCGGCGGATCAGGGCCTGCTCATCGCGGGTGCCGGGCGCACCGACGGCTTCTGGGCAGCGGCAGGCAACGGCACGCTGCTCCTGCGTCATATCGGCGCGCTGAGCCGCTCGGGCGCCGATGCGCTCAATCGCCTGCTTGAGCACCGCAGCACGAATGGCGTCGGCCCGTTGCTCGTGCTCACCGGCACCGCCGAGGAATGGAGCAGCGCGCCGCCCCTGCCCCAACGGTATGTCGAAATTCCTGTTCCACCGCTGCGGGCGCATCTTGATGATCTGTTGCCATTTGCCGCTGCCTGGCTCCCTGACCGCATGATCACCCCAACTGCGGCTGAACTATTGCACGCATACGACTGGCCGGGCAATCTGGGCGAACTACGCGCGGTACTTGAGCGGGCCGATACGCTCGCCAGCGGCGATCCGCTCGACGTCCCGCACCTCCCGGAGCGCATACGATCCGCCCCGCTGCCGAACACACCCATGCGCCTTCCACCCGAGGGTCTGTCGCTTGAAGCGCTCGAGATCGGGCTGATCCGGCAGGCGCTCGCACGCGCGCACGGCAACAAAACCCGCGCCGCCGAACTGCTCGGCCTGACCCGCCACACGCTGCTGTACCGCCTGGAGAAGTACAAGATCGCTGACGCCGGATGAGGCTGCCTCGACGCCCCGGCGATGGGCGGCGCTGCTGATGTCGGCCGCGCCGATCAGCGTGGCGGTGAACGCTGTGCTCCTGCGTAACGTCGAGCACGCACTGCACAGCCCCGCTCCTCGTGACAAAGGTCACAGGGAAAACCAGTCCATCTGGGATACAATAGCTTTGTAGAAACTGAAGCTAACGAAGGAAGGAAGGATAGATCAATGCACGCGACAAAATATGGCGATCTTGCAGCGCTGGTAGAGATTCCTACTGATGGTACGATCAGCCGCACGATCTACCAGGACGAGCAGGTGAAGGCGGTGTTATTCGGCTTTGCGGCCGGCCAGGAGCTTTCAGAGCATACGGCGGCGACGGGCGCTATCCTCCACTTTGTCCAGGGCGCGGCGCGGGTAACACTCGGTGGCGAGGAGATCGACGCCCGCCCAAACACCTGGGTACATATGCCGCCCAAACTGCCCCACAGAATTGTTGCTGAGACGCCGGTAGTGATGCTACTCTTGCTGCTGAAAGCTGGCGCATAAGGAGCCAGCATCAGGAAGCAGACCGCATAGCGCGTACCAACGCGGTACACGTGTGTCAGGGCCTACGTCGGCATGAGGCCGCCGCGCTGGCGATGCGTGGTCAGGTAGGCCAGCGGCCCCTGAAGACAGCGGATGGCGCGGCGGACGCCACGGGGCACCACCATGGCAATACCGGGGCCGAGCGCGAGGGTGGTTTCGTCAACCAGGAGTTCGCCCATACCCTCGAAAACGACGATCAGGACATCGAGTTCATTATTGACATGCGCCGGGATGCTCGCGCCGGTGCCGAGACGCATGAGGTTCACATTCAACTGCTCGCAGTTGACACTCCAGATCGCACCATCGTAACTTGCGTGGCGCAATGCTTCGGCAACATCGACGATATGTTCGGGTGTGAGGGGCATCGGGGCCTCCTGAGCAGCAAAGGGACATATTATGAGCCAATCTCAGCATACTGCGGGCATACAGGCAGATTCTTTGCACCTGGCGGAGGCTGTGCGTACGGCATGTGAGCGAGCCGTTATCGATGGCTTCGAGGATGCCCGGGTGGCCGGGCTTTGTTGGGAAGGCGCCTGGGAGGCTGGCATCGAGGCCTTGCGTACGGTAGATCTGGCCCAAATTATCTCCGCACAAGAGCGAACGCAGCGCTAGGGCAGCTACAACTCCGCCTGACGTTCCAGACCTTCGCGATCTGCGACGGTTACATCACTCCGATCCACGTGGATCAGCCCAAGCGCTTCGAAGCTTTTCAGCGTACGCCCGATCATCTCACGCACGGTGCCCAGGTGGGCTGCCATCTGGACCTGGGTGGTCGGCACGACCGGTTCACCCCGCTCGGCAGCCTGTGCCTGATCGAGGAGCAGCCGGGCCAGGCGCCCTTGCACGGTGTGGAGCGCCAGCGTATCGACGAGATCGACCAGGTGCCGCAAGCGGGTGGTGAATTCGCCGAGCAGCGCACGGGCAAGCGGCGGGTGGCGCTCAACCAGGTCGAGCAGCGCCTGACGGGGCAGCACGAGCAGCACCACATCACTCAGTGCCTCGGCGCTCGCCGGGCAGGGGCCGGCATCGAAGATCGGCACCGCGTTGAACATGCCCCCGGCGCTAATCACATTTAGGACCTGTTCGCGCCCACCGACGGAAAGCCGGTAGATCTTAACCCGCCCGGTAGCAACCAGATACATCGCCTCAGCAGGCTCGCCCTGAATCTGGATCGTCGATCCGGCGGCCCGTTTGCGGGGAATGGCAATCGCCATCAGCGCATGCCGCGTCGGCGCAGGGAGGTCGGCGAAGAGCGCGATCGCGTCGATGATCTGTACGTAGTCGGCCATAGTAGCGCTATTATACCAGTCGCACAAAGGTGATCGTTAGCGGTTGAGGAGACCGGTCAGTTCCGGCAGAACTGACCGGTCTGATTACGTGGATGGCGGTTCGCCGCGTGGCGCAACCGCAGTTGCCAATGCACCCAGGATGATGGCGATAGCGCCGAGGGCGAGGGGCAGAGCCAGGCGCAGCCCGAGATTTTCGGCCAGGGCGCCGGCCAGTGATGGCGCTAGCAGGGCGCCGAGATAGCCCGTTGCCACGAGCCGGGCGGTGTCGCTGTCGTTGGCGCCGGGCAGTTGCCGCACGCTACTGAGGACGGTGGGCATCACGCCCGCAACTCCCAGGCCGGCCAGTGTATAGGCGGCGATGCTCACGGCGGCGCAGGGCTGGGCAAGATGGGGGCGAAAAGGCGGCGCGCACACTTCTCGCTGAGGCCGGCTTTGTCACATCCAACAGAACCCCAGCGTGTACGAGTTGGAAAACCAGGCTGCCGACCCCGAGCAGCGTATCGAAGCGGCGATGGCGGCAATTGCGCCATGGACCGGACGCGTCGTACTCGATCTGGGGGCTGGGACGGGTTTTCATGGCGCACGCTTTCATGCCACAGCCCAGCACCTGTTCGCCGTCGAGCCGGATGACGGCTCGCGCATGCAGTTGCTACAGCGGGCTGTGCAGCTTGGCCTCCACAATCTGTCGGTCATCAAAGGTTCGGCCGAGTATATTCCGCTGCGCGACCAGAGTATCGACATTTGCCATGCGCGTCTCGCCTACTTTTTCGCCCCTGACTGCCTACCGGGGCTGCGCGAACTCGAACGGGTGATGCGTCCTGGTGGTACGGCCTTTATCAATGACAACGATCTGGCTAATGGTACGTTTGCGCGTTGGCTGCTGCGTGCGGGCTACATCAAGGAAGGCGACGCGGCTTCCACTGGTGCATTTTGGGCGGCCCAGGGCTTCACGGCCATATCGATCGTCAGCGAGTGGCGTTTCCAGACCAGGGCCGATCTCGAATCTGTGGTTCAACTTGAGTTTGGCGAAGATCTTGCCCAAACGTTGTTGGCCGATCACACAGAACTCAGCGTCGCCTATCACTATCAGTTCTACTACCGCACATATATCCATAGCTTCTAACCCAAATACACTCCTCTTGTCACATAACGGTTTAGATACGCGAACATCATGATCGACGCGTCGTAAATGCCGGTATGGAAGGGGGGAATGATGCTCCGCGTTCTCTGGCTGTTTACACTTTGCGTGGGTCTGGTGTTTGCGCCGCCTGCACAGCCCGCCGCCGCTCAGGAGATCGGGTGTCGGCTAGCCAGCGGCTTGCCGTTTCCGGTGCCGTCATTACCGTTTACTACCGAGCGGCGCGTGCAGATCCGCGAGTTTACGTTCGTGCTCAGCGTATGCGCGCCGCACGCAGAGAGCGTAACCGCCCTGGATGCGTTAAATCGGATCGCGCAGGCGCTGCCGACGCTGGCCGCCTATACTGATCTGCCGTTGCGCGGATCGCTGGAGCGTACGATTATCATCCGTGATTCGTCGCATATGTACGCCATGGGCGCCGATGGCTATATGACCCCCGAATTTGAAATTAATCTGCACCGGCTCAGCCAGCCTTCAACCGCCATTCACGAAGCCGCCCATTATTGGGCGACGGGCGACAATTTTAGGGATCTTTGGATGGTTGAAGGGTATGCGGAATATCTTACGGGCCTGGCTGCCACCGAACTGGGCGTTCCATATGAGCCATTCCCGATCGCCCCGGTGTGCGAACAATTCGCGCTGATCAACTGGAGCGGCTATAACACCGCAACGACAAGCTGTGCATACTCGGTCGGCCCGCAGATCTTTCACGAACTGGAAGCGCAAGTTGGCGCGGCGACATTGCGGCGTGAACTCGTCCGCCTCAGTGCGCTGCGCGGCGGCGTGACCAGTTCTGATCTGTTGCTTGCCCTGGAACGCGCCACCAATGCTGATATTGTCGCTGTGATGCGTGGGCGCGTGTTCGGCCCCGAAGCTGACGCGTGGCTCAACCAGCGCCAGGATTTGCGTCGGCGCCTGCTCGTCATACAGCCCGACGCCGAACGGCTCGGCGTCCGCTTGCCGGATCTGCGTACAGCGTTAGATCAGCAGGCCTTCGACGACGTGGCAGCCGTGCTCACACCACTGATGCCGTTTGTTCAGGCGGCGGCGCTTGTCGAGCAGCACTGTCAGACACACGGCCTGACATGCCAGCGCCCCTGGGCGTCCACGACCCTTGCCCCACGCGATTGGCCGGCGCTGACGGCTCATCTTCAGGCGATCACCGGCTTATTGGCGTTCTACGGCGAGCAGCGCAATAGCGCTATTGCCCTAAATCTCGAACTGCCGCAGCTTCTGCGTGATCGGGTGGCGAGTTTCGACCCGCAGGCCGAGGGCTTGTTACACGAGATTACGATCACGCTAAACGCCATTGCAATCCTCGAACGCACCTGTGCCGATCACGCGCTCGCCTGCCGCACGATCTGGGAGGCCGCCTGGGCCGACAGCAACTATGCAGACGTGGAGCGCGCCGTAGACGAGGCCATGGCGCTCTTCACCCGCACCACTGTGCTGGAGACGCACTGTGCTGATTTGCGCACTGCGTGTGTTGCAACCTGGCAGGCAGCATTTGAGGCCGCCGGCGCCGGCGGTGCGCAACATGCGCTCGACGAACTGGAAGCGCTGTTTGGGCGCGCCGAGGCGCTGGAACGTCAATGCGCCGACGTACGCGCAGAGTGCGGGTTCCCCTGGCGCAGCGCATTGGCGCAGGGCGATCTGACCGATGCGCAGCAAGCGTTACATAGCTTGGACGAACTGTTGCGCCGTGCTGAGGCGCTGGAGTTGCGCTGCGCCGATCTGGATGAGGTGTGTCGGCGGATCTGGCGCAGTGTCCTGCATGACCATGGTCTACCGGCGGCGATTGATCAGATTGCCCAACTCGACGCATTGTGGCGGCACGCCGCTACGGTTGAAGTGGAGTGCGCCTCCGCAGGTTGGGCCTGCGCTGCCGGCTGGCGCACGGCGTTCCGCACCCATGGCAGCGCGGAGGCGCAAAGGCTGTTGAACGAGCAACGCACTGCCCTGCCGACCTTCGGCGAACTGCATACACAGGTTATCTTTACACAGCCGGCACGCCTCATCCGGATGTTGCCGGGGCAAATTCAGGTCGGTGATGAAGCCTTGCGCCAGGCGCGTGAAGTATTCGCTGCCGGTGATGTTGCCGCCGCCAGGCAGATCCTGACTAGCGCCTCGGCACAGCAGTATCGCGCTGGAAATACGCTGATCTGGAGCGTTACTGGCGTAGCAATAGCGCTCACGATGTTGATCAGCATTAGTATGTACTGGCTCCGCCGTTGTCAGCGCGTTCTTCCGCCCGTCGAGCGTCGGCCCCGCCCCGCCGACGCCGATGTACTGGCGAATTTGTTGAGCATGCCGCCGGATGAGGGACAGCAGCAGCGGTAAAGCGGGTCTTGTACTGCGCCTGGTGGGCCTGCTCCACGCCGGCCGCAATGCTGCACAGTTCAGCGTTGCCGCACCGCATGCTGCTTGTGGCAATGGACACCGCACGGATCACGTTAAGCAATAGCATGGCTGTCCGAACATGGGTCGATCGCGCCCCAAAGTCCGCAACGCAGCCTGCGTGGAGCAGGGGGAGCCGAACCGTATTCGGCGTTGTGATCTAGTTCGGGCGGAGCGCGCGCCACGCGGGCGGCGGCGCCTGTACCGACCAGGTCATCAGTTGGTCGTTGAGCGGAAACAGCGCAAACCGCGTCAGCAGCGCGAACTGCATGAGCTTTTGCATATGCTTCGCTCTTTGCATGCTTCGCTCAAACCTCGATCACGTAACACCCCGCCCGCGACGGATGATCCTCCACCATCGTCCCAGCCTTGACATTGCGCAGGGTCCACAGAATGAGCCCGTCGCCACCGGCGGCGAGGGTGTGGAACACACCAAACCAGAGTAGGTTGCCATCACCCGATAGAAGGCTCAAGACATACGGAATGATGCCCAGCACCAGCCCAGGCATGAGCCCGCCGATCCGGTAGGCGTTGACCTCCATGAGCCCGCGCACATGGGCGTAGGGTGTCAGGGTCTTCCACTGAACCCCGTAGCGGATCGTCGCCGGCGACTTCCCGCCAACCGCACGCCAGGTCAGGCCGTGAATGAATTCGTGTGCCACAATGCTGACCAGCAACACCGCGATAATCAGCAGTACACCCGGCCATTCGACTTGCACCTGAAGCCCACCATGCAGGGTGATGAAGAGAGCGACCTGCGCGATGGCAATCGGGATGCCGATCAGCAGGGGGATGACATTCGCGCGGAGCATGGAGATCGACAAGTCACGTTTATTTGTTGCGATCAGCGTGTCCTTCACCGCCGCTGGCGGTTGCATTCGCATCGGAAGAATCGCTGTCTGCTGGAGCACTGGATTTCTGCTTCTGATCGAGACTCGTCCCGATCGCCACACCAATGCCTAAACCCAATGCTACTCCGATGGCAATATTGTCCATTGCGACACCGAGCCCGGTGCCGATTGCTAGTCCGATCGCAATGCCCACGCTCAGCCCATGGCCTTTCGCGGATTGGTCATTCGATTTCTGATCCATCTGAACCTCCTCTAACGGCGCGTAGTCGGATTGAACACTACCCAATTCGGGCGTCCACCCCGGTAAAACCATTGCATCATGGGCCCCTCCTTCACGTAGCGCTAGAATGATCCCGCGTTAACTGCGCGCCAACGGCTCAAGCTCGCCTTCGGCACGCGCCGGCATGCGTTCGGGGGGCCGCACGCGCCACATCCGATCTGTGATGATCAGCGTCACCGTCACGACGCTCATGGTGGCATACACCCCGGGCGTGATCGGCAGCCAAAAGCCGGCGGTATTGTTGAGCGCCGTGTGCAGCAGCACGATCAGCCAGAGGTTGCCCTTGGTGCGGTTGAAGAACCATGTAAAGAGGATCGTCGTCGGAACCGTGGTGACAATGCGCAGCCCAATGCCCGGCAACCCGTCGGGAAAGATGCCCTGATAGACGCCCATGAGGTGGAGCGGCGCGTGCCAGAGGCCCCAAACCACGCTGAGCAGCAGGCTCGCCACCAGCGGGCTGGAGCGCAGTTGCAGCCGGGGCAGCGCGAACCCGCGCCAGCCGACCTCTTCGCCGAGCGGCCCGCCGTAGAGCATCGTCGCCACAAACGTGATCACGAGCAGCGGCAGCAACTCGCGTACCGGCTCCGTGCGCGGGAAGGGCGGCAGCGGCTGCCCCAGCAGGGCGAGCAGCACGATTCCTGCCCCGCTGATGCCCATCGGGAGCAGCAGCGCCACGAGGTACCAGCGCGGCGCCACCCGCCAGGCGACCAGGGTGCGTAGCAGCGCACGGACGCCATGGCGCCGGCTGAAGCAACTCCACACGATCCAGGCCGGCAGCAGCGTGATGACCAGCCAGAAGAGCGCCGCGACCAGCGGGCGTGGGCTGTCGAGGGGGTTCGCTGCAATCGTGCTATTCAGCCACACAGTTCCCGCCAGCACCGCGCCGGCCAGCCAGAGCCGGCGGCGTGGCCAAGCCTCCGGCTGCCGCTCGGGTTGCAGCAACCCGGCGAGGGTGATTGCTGCCAGCGTCGGGCCGTAGGTGGCAATGATGCCGATCCAGCGGGCGCTCACCGGGTCGGCGCCGGCAAGCAGCGCCTGGAGCCCCCAGAGGATCCAGGAAATCGCGAAGGTCAGGCCGAAGAAGCCGAGGAGTGCGTGCCGCTCGACCAGCGAGCGCAGCTGCATGCCGAGTGTCGGCTGCGGAATGACGTTCACGGTGTGCTCCCAGTCGGCTCGTATGGCGTGTTAAGCGCGAGATAGCGCCGCAGACCCGGCTGAAAGGCCAGCAGCACAATGAGTAGCCCCAGGCCGCCATACACGAATTGGAGCCAGTCCGCTCCGCGTACCATCAACATCTGCGTGACGATCCAGATCAGCTGACCCAGGCCGATGGCGAGCGCCGCGCTCCACGACCAGTGCGCGCCGGTGAAGCGGGTGAGCGCCGTGCCGAGTGGCCAGGCAGGACGAAACCAGAGGGCCAGCAACGTGGCGAACGAGCCGATGCCAAAGACAACCCCGAGGATCAGACCAGGAATGAAGAAATCGTGAAACGGCGAGAACTGAAGGATCGAGCGTGGGAGCTGCAGCCATGTACCCGTCGGGTTGAGGGTGAGCACGATCCCGCCGAAGGCTGCGCTCACACCCAAAAATGCGAGGCAGCCGAGCAGCCAGCCGAGGCTGCTGGGTCGCGCGGCCCGCCCGGCGCGCGGCGGCGGCATCCCGTCGACGCGCCGCCGCCGCCATGTTTCGCGCACCGCGCCCACCACCGTGCCAAGGCCGGCGCCATACAGCATCCCGAGCAGCAGATCGCCAACGAGTAACCCGACGACCATGCCCACGCCGGCGCCAATGACGATGCCGACGCCGACGCCGATGGTGGGCGGGCCACTTGCGGATTGATCACCTATGTCTACCTTTGTAGGATTGTCTGTGGTGTTGTGCATGATGATCTGCTACTTTCTACGTACCCGAAAGTACGCGCTAGAAATTCCTGCTTCATCCCAGCGTGCCATCCGAGGATGGTCTTACCGTCAGTCCACAGGCCGGTTTTACGTCTCGACGTAGCCACAACCGAGACGGCTGGTTCAG
>JBBRUG010000102.1:0-17244 GCA_038247995.1 Chloroflexales bacterium
CGGCGAAGACGGCCCCGCAGTGATCATCGACAACGCGGCTGGTGTGCGCGAGGCCGTGGCTCACTTGATCGGCCACGGCCACCGCCGGATCGCATTCCTGGCCGGTTACCCCGATGGCGCGGGCGACAGTGCGGAACGTCTGGTAGCCTACTACGCCGCGCTCCGTGAGTACGGCCTCCCAGTCGACGAGTCGCTGATCGTCTTCGGCGAGCACAACGAGGAGCGCGGCGCCCAGGCGGTGGCCGGCCTGCTCGCCCGCAAGGTGCCCTTCACCGCGCTGTTCGCCAGCAACGATATCTCGGCCCTGGGTGCTCTGGGCGCGCTGCGCGACGCGGGTCTGCGGGTGCCCGAGGAGGTTGCCCTGGTGGGCTTCGACGACATCCGCGATACACGAGCCGTCTCGCCGCCCCTCACCACGGTGCGCCACGCCACGTTCGAGATGGGCTACGCCGCTGTCACGCTGCTGCTCGACCGGCTGGCAGGCCGCCCTAACGCGTCGGATCTGGTGCGCGTTCCAGCCCGGCTGGTTGTGCGCCGCTCGTGCGGCTGCGGCTCAGACGCGCCGCAGGTAACCACACCCATGGGCGAGAACGGATCACCCGCCGCGCTCGCCGCCCGCATCGCCGCCGAGGTGGCCCACGAGAGCCGCCACACGTCGCCCCGACTGCTCGCCGAACAGTGCGCGCAACTGCTCGACGCCTTCGCCGAGGGGTTGCGCACCGGCGAGCACCTGGCCTTCAGCGAGGCAGTGCGTCGTGTGCTCCGCCGCAGCGACGAGCTCGGCGATGACATCCATGCATGGCAGGCCGGCATCTCGCTTATGCGCGACGTTGTTCTGCCGCCCCCAGGTTCGGTCGAGCGCCCCCTCGCCGAGGTGATGCTCGACCAGGCCCGCGTGATTATCGGCGAGCGCACCCGCCGTCAAGCTACGCGAGCCCTGGTGCGCCAGGAGGCAGTGAGCGACCAGATCGGCCAGATGACGGCGGAGTTGCTGGCAGCGCTCGACGCGGCCCAGATCGCGCCGGTGCTGGAGGCCCACCTTCCGGCAATGGGCGTGCGGCACGTGCTGGCCGCGCGCTTTCAGGGTGACGAGGACGAGGCCGACACATGGAGCGATCCGATCTTCGCCTGCGGGATCGCCACACCATCCCCGTTTCTCACCCGCCAGTTCCCGCCGCCTGGACTCTACCCCGAACACGCGCCCTATCATCTCGCCCTACTTCCATTGGCCGATGAGGCGGGGGCCGGCTTCCTGGCTGTGGACGCCGGCAACCTGGAGCCGCTTGGGGCCGTGGCCCGCAATCTTGCCGCCGCTCTGCGCAGCAGCCGTCTGTACCGTGAGGCCCAGGATGGCCGTCGCCTTGCCGAGGAGGCCAGCCGGCTGAAGAGCCGCTTTCTATCCACGGTTAGCCACGAACTGCGCACCCCCTTGAACCTGATCGTCGGCCTGAGCGAGTTACTGCTCCACGAGAACGAAGCTGAAATACCCGCCGTTCTCGCTACCGACCTAGAGCAGATTTATGGCAGCGCTCAGCACCTCGGGCGACTGATCAATGATGTGCTCGATATGGCCAGCAGCGATGCGGGACATCTGCGGGTGCTGCGCGAACCCCTCGACCTGAGCGTTGCCCTGCGGGTTGTCGACCTGGCGGGCGCGCAACTCGCGCAAGAGAAGGGGCTTACCTGGTCGCTCCGCGCACCGGCCTCAGGGCCCTGGGTGCTTGGCGACCGCACCCGTCTGCGCCAAGTCGCGCTGAACCTGGTCAGCAACGCGGTGAAGTTTACCGAGCGGGGTAGCGTGGAGCTACGGGTCGAGGAGCGGGAGGGCCGCGCTACCATCAGTGTGCGCGACACAGGGATCGGGATCGCACCCGAGGAGCAAGGGACGCTCTTCCGCGAGTTTAGCCGTTTGGAGCGGGTCACGACGGGCGGCTACGGGGGCCTCGGCCTCGGCCTTGCCATCTCGCAGCAGCTCGTGGCCCTCCACGGTGGCTCGCTCACGATCGTGTCGGACGGTGTAGGTGCCGGGGCGACCTTTACGGTGAACCTGCCGGCGATCCCGCCCCCGCTCCCGGAACCTCAGGCTCCAGCACGGCGGCCCATTGTCGCGGTGACGACCCAGCCGGGCGGGGCTGATCCGCTTCTGGCCTATCTCCAATCGCGGGGCTTTCTGGCCGAACGCCTCGGCGCCGGCGACCCCGGTTGGCGCGAGCAGTTGCTCGCACTCCATCCGGCGGCGGTGATCCTCGACGAGAGCGTGGCTAGCGCCGAGGGCTGGCAACTCATCGGCGCCCTCAAGCGGCAACCCGGCACTGCGGATGCTCTGGCGCTCGTGTTTCGCCTTGATATGACGGGTGCCGGCGCGCTCTACGCCCTTAATACGGAGCACAAGCCGATCGCCCTCGAACGGCTTTCCGCGCTGCTCGCTCGTCCGGCTGCGCCTGCGGGCACGCCAGGAATAGTATTGGTGGTGGACGACGACCCCGCTATACGCGACCTGCACGCACGCTTGGCTCGCCAGGTAGCCGGAACACGGCAGATACTCACGGCCGCCGATGGACGCGAAGCCCTACAGGTGATGCAGCGCAACCCTCCCGAATTGGTGCTCCTCGACTTGATGATGCCCAATCTGGACGGTTTCGGTGTGCTGGAGGCGATGCGTGCCGACGCGCGCCTCCGGGATGTGCCGGTGGTTGTCCTTACCGCCCAAAGCCTTGACGCGGGCGACCTGGAGCGGCTGAACCGCGGTGTGACGGCCATTCTCAGTAAGGGCGTCTTCACCGGCGAGGATATCCTCGCCCATCTTGAGACAGTGCTTGCGGGCCGCGCCGGGGAAAGCGAGGCGACGCGCCAGATCGTCCGGCGGGCGATCGCAGTGATCCATGCACGCTACGTAGATTCGCTCAGCCGGGAGCAGATCGCTGATGCCGTGGGCGTCAGCCAGAACCACTTGAGCGATTGCTTCCATCAGGAAGTGCGGCTCTCGCCCATCGCTTACCTCACGCGCTACCGGGTCACGCGGGCGCGGGCGCTGCTGGAGTCCCGCGCCCAGAGCATTACCGAGGTTGCCCTGGCGGTAGGCTTCGGCGATAGCGCCTACTTCAGCCGGGTCTTCCAGCGCGAAGTCGGCGTCAGCCCCAGCGCGTATCGCCGCGGCGAGCGCCCGCAACGCGGCGGGTAAGGGGTGCCCCAGGATAGTTCCGTCGTTTATCCAAGCGGTTCCGAAGATCGTCCAAGACGCCCAGCCCTCGCCGCGCTACTATACGGCTACACCACATTCAAGCCGAAGGAGTGAGCGATGGGGCTGAGCAACTTCTACGGTGCCACCACCGGGAGCCAGCCATACCTGCTCTTACTGAGCGACAGCCCTGAGTTTCTGTATCTGTTCGAGCGCTACGCCAAGCGGGCCGGCTACCTCTCGTGGAGCACTGCATCCCTGGAGGAGGCGCTACAGCAGGCCGCCAGTCATATGCCGGCGGCGCTCGTCCTCGACGGTCTGCTCGTCCAACCACAGGGTGCGGGCATGCTGCAACAGTTCCATGACGAGGCAGCCACGAGTGCCGTCCCACTGCTCCTCTGCGCCGCCCGCGAGGGGATCGAACCGGATCTGGAACTTCTGATTGACGCGCGTCTGATGAAGCCGGTTATGTATCGGGAATTCCTTGCCACCTTGAACCACCTGGGCGTGGCACCGAGCCACGTCCGTGATCACCCCAGACAGTAAAAGAGGCAACGGCACCAGCGCCGGCGCCCACGAACCTGCCTGCTCAATGACCAGAGGAGGAACACAGATGTCGCGTCCCACCGATGAGACGAATGCTCACCGCGCCCTTTCCCGCCGCCAGTTTCTGCGCGCCCTAAGCCTGGGTTCAGGTGCCGCCCTCCTGGCCGCCTGTGGAGCCACACCTGCCGCCATAGCCCCGACGAGCGCCCCGGCCCCCGCTGCGCCGACTGTCGCCCCCGCCGCGCCCACCAGCGCCCCCGCCGTCACATCGAGCAGTGTACTCCTGACGATGATGGGCAGGCGGAGCGAGTTCAACGAGGATCTCCAGCAGACGTTCGAGACGGCGAACTCTGGGGTCACGATCGAGTTCATCGAGTTCGACCAGGCGCGCCTGTTCGCGATGGCAACTGCCGGCAACACGCCCGACCTGATCCGCGTCCAGGCCCCCGACGTGCCGCAACTCCTGTCGCGCAACCTCCTCCTTGACCTCACGCCCTACTTTCAGGCCAGCAGTGTCCTCAAGCTAGCAGACTTGGCACCGGCCAATAACGCCTATAAGGCGGAGAGTCCGCTCAAAGTTGGCAGCGGTGCGATCTACGGTATGGTCAAGGACTGGTCGCCCGACCTTTCGCTCTTCGCCTACAAGGCGGCTTTCGAGGAAGCCGGCGTGGCCCTGCCTGCAACCGACACGCCGATCACCTACGCCGAGCTCGCCGAGCTTGCCACCAAGCTGACGAAGATCGACGGTGACCGCATCGCTCGCTGGGGCTACGGCTTCGATGACGCCCGTACCGACCGGATCTGGATGAGCATCCTGGCAGAGCAGGGCCAGAGCCTCTACAGCGACGACTTTACCACAATGAACCTGGTCGGTAACGACACTGCCCGCGCCGTGGTTCAATACTTCTACGATCTGGCTCAGGCCAGGGCGACCCCCACGCCGATTAACCCGAGCCCCACCTGGCCCGGCGAAGACTTCACGAAGGGCACCGTCGGCCTGGCCCAGTATGGCTTCTGGTTCAGCGCCATGGCCGAGAGTGACATCACCAAGGATCAGGTTGTGATGCTGCCCGCACCAACATGGAGTGGCGGACGCATTAACCCAACGATCACGGGCACTGGCCTGGTGGTGTCGGCGCAGAGCAAGAATCCCGATGCGGCATGGAAGCTCTTCGAGTGGTACATGGGCGGCGAACCCTCAGTAGACCGGGCGAAGAGCGGCTGGGGCGTGCCTGCCCTTGTCTCACAGTATGTACTGCTGCCCACCGAGTCGCCCTTCCAACAGCAGGTTGGGGCGGTGCTGACGAGCGAACTGCCCTACGCTGAGCAGCCGCTCCAGTTCAACCCGTACCTCGGCGGCAGCGCCGTGAACAATATCTGGAAGGCTCAGCTTGAGCAGGCGCTCCGCGGTAGCCTGAGTTTCGACGAGATGCTCGCCGCTATCGAACGCGAGACCAACGTCGCTATCCAGGACGGTCTCGACCGCACCAGTTAGGTCAGCTAGAGGCAGGGCAGCGCTCGCCCTGCCGTCAGGATGTTTCGATGGAAACTGCGCGACCGATGGCGCTGCGCACTGGCGAACGGCGGAGAATCTCCCGTATGCGCCAGCGCCAGATCACCTTCTTTCTTTTTATCGCCCCCTGGCTCACCGGATTCGTGTTCCTCCAGGCTCTGCCGCTTCTTGTCGGCCTGCTTACCTCGTTCACCAACTACGACGGGCTGAACCTCGACAGTGTGCGGTTTGTCGGCCTGCGGAACTATGTTCGCGCCTTCAGCGACCCCGACACCGGCTATTCCTTCTCGCGCACGCTGCTCTGGAGTGCGCTGAACGTGCCGCTCTGGCTCGTGGGTGCGTTTGGCCTGGCTCTGCTGCTCAACCGCGACATGAAAGGACGCGGCATCTTCCGAACGCTGCTGTATATCCCCAGCGTCGTCCCGGTTGTGGCGACGATCTGGGTCTGGCGGATCTTCCTCGACACCAACTACGGTGCGCTGAACGGGATGCTGAGCCTCGTGCGGCCCGGCACCGCCGTGCCTTTTCTTACCGACCACGCCCTCCAGTCGCTCACCGCCATCGCCCTCTGGACAGGTCTCGGCTCCGGCATGGTGATCTTCCTCGCGGGACTCCAGGGTATCTCCACCGAACTGGTCGAAGCCGCACGCCTGGATGGCGCGAACCGCTTGCAGATTACTCAGCATATTACCCTGCCGCTCATGAGCCCGATCATCTTCTTCCAGTTCGTGCTGGCCCTGATCGCTTCGTTCCAGCAACTCGTCATCCCGCTCCTGCTCAGCAGTATTGGCGGCCAGATCTCGGTTCCGCCCCGCTCCAGTTATCTCTACATGGTTCACGTGTACCAGCAGATTTTCGTCAACCAGCGCTTCGGCTACGGTACGGCGTTGCTCTGGCTGCTCTTTGTGGTAATTCTAGTGCTCACTCTGATCATTTTTCGCACGTCGCGCTACTGGGTTCATTACGAGACCGACCAGGAAGGGGGCAAGCGATGAGCGCCATCACAACCCCGCGGCGACCGGCCGTTCACGCGCCGGCCTGGGTGCGCCCGCTGCTCACGTACCTCATTCTCGGTACCGTGGCCGCGCTCGTGCTGCTGCCGGTGATTTGGCTCATTGTCACCTCACTCAAGCGCGACGTGGAGTACCTCGCGTACCCGATCAGCTTCTGGCCGAGCGAACTCCAGTGGGGGAACTACGCGGCGGCCCTGACGATGATTCCCTTCTTTAACTATGTGTGGAACTCGCTCATTCTCGGGCTTACCTACACGATCCTCTGCGTGATCAGCAGTGCGATGGGCGGCTTCGCCTTCGCTCGCTTTCCAGTGCCGGGGCGCAACGCGCTCTTCACCCTGGTAGTAGCGATGCTGATGCTCCCGGCGATTGTGACGATTATCCCGCAGTTCATGATCTTTGCCCGGCTTGGCCTCACCAACTCCTATTGGCCGTGGGTACTCTGGGGGCTCGCCGGCAGTCCATTCCACATTTTCCTGTTTCGGCAGTTCTTCGCCGCCTTCCCGAAAGAACTAGAGGAGGCAGCCGAGATCGACGGCTGCGGCCCATTCCGCATCTTCTGGCAGATCTTCCTGCCCAATGCCCGCCCGGTGATTGCGACCTCGGCGATCTTCAATTTTGTTTGGGTCTGGGGCGACTGGTTCACCCCAATGATCTACCTGTCCGACCGCAACACAACCCTGGCGGTGAAACTCGCCACTGCCTACGTGAGCCCGCAGGGCTTGCCGATTATCCCCGTTACGCTGGCGGCTTGCGTACTCTATACCATCCCGCCGATTGTGCTGTTCTTCTTCGGTCAACGCTACATCATGCAGGGCGTGGTGACGAGCGGGCTGAAGGGGTAATTGATTGAGGAGGCTTGGATGACGCGCATACGCACCCGCTCGCTCGTAACCACCGTTCTCGTCGGTGTCTGTGCCCTTGTGGCATTCCTCGTCCTTGGCTCAACTGTGTTCGCAGCCGGAACGACCTACTATGTCGATTGCGCTGCAGGCAGCAACGGCAGTGGTTCACAATCAAGCCCGTGGAACAGCCTGACGACCGTAAGTGCGACGACCTTCGCCGCCGGCGATTCGATCCTGCTGAAGCGCGGCACAACCTGCGTCGGCAATGTCTGGCCTAAGGGCTCCGGTGCGAGCGGCGCGCCGATCACCCTCGGAGCTTACGGCACAGGCCCCAAGCCGATTATCAGTGCCGGCTCGAATGAGTACGCCGTCAGGATCTACGACCAGCAGTACTGGCGGATCGAGAGCATCGAGACAACCGGTGGTACACGCTACGGGATCTTCGTGGCGGGCAGTGTCCCCGGCGCCACCCTCAATCACTTCCGGATCACCGATGTCACCGTCCACGATGTTAGCGGCGGCACGATGGATAAGAAGTCCACCGGGCTGATCGTTTTTAAGTCGGGTGATAAGAACTGGGACGGCTTCCGCTTCAACGATGTCGTGATCGACGGCGCCATTGTCTATAACACTAGCATGTGGGGCGGGATCATGTTCTACGGCGACGTGAACCGGCCCACTGATCAGAGCAGACGCAGCACCAACATCACCATCCGCAACTCCACCGCATCCAACGTTCAGGGCGACGGGATTGTGATCTTTGTGGCCAACAACGGCCTGATCGAGAACAGTGTCGCCTACGATACGGGGAACCAGCCGACGCAGACGATCGGCACGCCCAACGGCATCTGGACCTGGGCTTGCAAAGACTGCATCGTCCAGACGAGCGAGTCGTACGCCAACGACTCACCGGGCGTCGATGGCGGCGGCTTCGATATCGATTACCACAACGAGAACAACACCTATCAGTATAATTATGGTCACAACAACTCGACCTACTGCATCTCGGTCTTTGGGGCCGACGGAGCGACGACGATCAACTCGGTGATTCGTTATAACGTCTGCGCTAACAATGGGTTGCAGGTGAGTGGCGGCAGCCCACCGCAAGATATCCATTTCTTGACGTGGGGTAACGGTAGCATCGATGGGGTACAGATCTACAACAATACCTTTTACACCACGCGAGGCGTGCTCTCAGGGTCGGGCACGTGGGTCGGCTCGCGGCCCCGCTTTTTTAAGAACAACCTGATCTACGCGACGAACAGCAACCCTTTGGGCAGCAACATCAGCGCGATCAGCCGGGACTACAATCTGTATTACGCTACCGCAGGAAACTACAACAGCGGCGAAGCCAACAGTGTCCACGCGAACCCGCTGCTGAACAATCCTACCTACAATCAGGTCGGTCGTCCGACGAGCGCATTTACCCTCCAGGCCGGCTCGCCTGCGATCAACGCCGGCACGAATGTCTGTGCGGGCATCAGCGGTTGCTCCACCGGCGGGCGTGATTTCTTCGGCAACAGCGCCCCCCAGGGCGGGAGCTACGATATCGGGGCGCACGAGAGCGGTGGCGCCATGCCGACACCTACGGCGACGGGAGGCCCAACGGCAACACCTGCGCCCACTGCCACGGCGACACCCGCCCCGACGAATCTTCTCGGCAACCCCGGCTTCGAGAGTGGGAGCACCAACCCCTGGACGTTCTGGCCCTCCGGCGCCGGATCGCTTGTCGGCTCAGGCCAGCGCAGCGGTAGCTATGCCGCAAAGGTAACCTCAACAAACGCCGGCACCTACCAGGTTGTGAGCGGGCTAAGCCCCAACACAATGTATACCGCTCGAGCATATCTGCGCGCCGGCGGCTCCGGCACCAGCGGCTACCTCTATGCAAAAAACTTCGGCGGCTCAACAGTGACATTGGCTACCGTTACCGGCTCGTCCTACACACTTGTGACCGTAACCTTCACGACAGGTACATCGAACACGAGCGCCGAGATTGGCGTGTGGCGTCCGTCGGGCGGCGGCAGCGGCGACTTCTTCCTGGATGATCTGGAGCTTCAGCCATGACCGGGGCGCTCCAACGGCCGGCACGATCGCGTGGCTCTGGCTGGGCGAGCCTGTCGCTTGTGCTGATCTTCTCCCTCAGCTTACTGATCGGCGGCTGGTGGTGGGTTGGGGTCGTTGCTACGCCCAGGCCCCCACAGCCGGGAGATCAAGCACCGGAGGTGGCGTTGCCCACCGCCCTTGGTGGAACTGAGCGCCTGAGTCAACACCGTGGGAGTGTAGTCGTCTTGAGCTTCCTTGACTTGGGGTCGGCAGGCAGCTCTACAGCCGCAGATCGAACCCGAGGCCAGCTGGTGATGCTGAAAAGCCTGTCCACCCAACACCACGATGCGCCCCTGGCAATTCTCACTGTCGATGCGAGCGGGATCACATGGCCAGTCGCAGACGATGCGCGCATAAACTATACATACGACCACCAACTGACGTTTCCGCTTCTTGTTGACGACCAGCTGAGAACCACGCGACGATACGGAGTTGTCGCGGCTCCGACGACACTGCTGATCGACCGCGATGGCAACATTGTGCGGCGATGGGAAACGATGACAAACCCAGCCGATCTGATGTTGAGTGTCGATGCCCTTCTGCCATAGCTGGAAGTAGCTCCTGATGACTCTCAAGACTGACCGGCACGCGCTTGTACAACTATCCCCGGCGGCCCATGAGCGACTCCTGCCGAAGCTGCCGGCGCTGATCTACGGCGGGGATTACAACCCCGAGCAGTGGCCCGAGGCGACGTGGGCTGAGGATGCGCGGCTTATGCGCGAAGCGGGAGTGAACCTCGTCTCGCTGGGCGTGTTCGCATGGGGGCGCATCCAGCCCCGGCCCGGCACCTTCGACCTTGCGTGGCTCGACCGGGTTATGGATCTGCTTGCCGCCCACGATGTGTTTGTGAACCTTGCCACGGCCACGGCCTCGCCGCCGCCCTGGTTGGCACGCCTCCACCCCGAAAGCCTCCCGGTTACTCTTGACGGTGTTCGGCTGAGCCCCGGCTCACGCCAGGCTTACTGCCCAAGCTCCAGCGCCTACCGTACCGCAGCCATCTTGCTTACAGACACTATCGCCGAGCGCTACGCCGACCACCCGGCGCTGGCCGGCTGGCATGTCGGCAACGAGTACGGCTGCCATATTGGAGCCTGCTACTGCAACACATGCGCTGCCCACTTCCGCCGCTGGTTGCAACGGCGCTACGGCGGGATCGACGCGCTGAACACAGCCTGGGGCACAGCTTTCTGGAGCCAGCACTACGGCGACTGGGCCGAGATCAACCCGCCCCGCCGCGCTCCATACATCGTCAATCCTACCCAGCAACTCGACTGGCGGCGCTTCTCGTCGGCCAACATTCTCGAACTGTTCACCCTGGAACGTGATATCCTGCGGCGCTATACCCCAGGAATTCCTATCGCCACAAACTTCATGGGCTTCTTTCAGCCCCTCGATTACTGGGCCTGGGCCGCCGAAGAGGAGTTCGTCGCTCTCGACCACTACCCCGACCCGTCCGACCCTGACTCCGTCCAGGAGGGGGCGATGACCTACGACCTGACGCGCTCGCTGGGTCGGGGGCGACCCTGGGTGCTGATGGAGCAGGCCGCAGGGTACGTGAACTGGCGCCCGCGCAACGCCACCAAGCCACCCGGCGCGATGCGCCTCGGGAGCTACCAGGCCATCGCTCGGGGCGCCGACGGGGTGATGTTCTTCCAGTGGCGGGCCTCGCGGGCGGGCGGCGAGCAGTTCCATAGCGCGATGCTCCCCCACGGCGGGCCGAACACCCGTACCTTCCGCGAAGTGGCCGCACTCGGCGGCGAGTTGCCGGCTCTGCCCGTGCCTGGGGGACGGGTTGTTGCGCAGGTGGCGATCCTCTTCGACTGGGAAAATTGGTGGGCCCTGGAGTTGGAGGGTAAACCCAGCGAGGCGCTACGGATGCTGCCAATCCTGCGGGACTACTACGCGCCGCTCTTCGCCCGCAATCTGGCCGTCGACTTCGCCCGCCCCGGCGACGATCTAAGCCGCTATCGGCTGGTGCTGGCGCCCAATCTATTCCTCTGCTCTGAGGCCGTAGCCCGCAGCCTGACTGCCTATGTGCATGGCGGCGGCACGCTCGTGGTGGGCTGCTTCAGCGCGGTTGTGGACGAGCAGATGCACATCTGGCCGGATGGACACCTCGCGCCCCTCCGCGAGGCCCTTGGCGTGTGGGTGGAAGAGATCGCCCCGAGCGGCGATGATGCCCCGATCAGCCTTTCGGCCTGCGACGGCACAGCGCTGGTTGCCCGCGCCTGGGCCGACGTGGTCGCACTGGAGGGTGCCGAGGCGTTGGCCCAATTCGCCGACGGCTTCTACGCGAACCGGCCAGCCATCACGCGCAACTGCTTCGGCCAGGGGTTCGGTTACTATGTGGCCACCTGGCCCGACCGGGTTGGGCTCGCCTGGCTCCTGGAGCGGATCTGCGCTGAAGTCGGCCTGCATACGAGTCTCGTTGTCCCACCGGGAGTGGAGCTAGTGCGCCGCGAGACGTCCGACCGCACCCTGACGTACCTGCTGAACCACACCAGTGAGAGCGTCACCGTTGATCTGCCTGAGCCGCTGCCGAATCGTCTCGGCGCTGCGGAAAACTCACGCCTGACGCTCAATCCATATGCCGTCGCCATCCTTGAAACACCCACGAGGTAACCCTGTGTCTGCACCCACTCCAGTGACTACCACGCAATCGTTCGACGTCGTCGTCTATGGTGCCACGGCAGGCGGCGTGATGGCTGCCATCGCGGCTGCGGGCGAGGGCGCCCGCGTGGCCCTGCTGGAGCCCGGACACCACGTGGGAGGGATGGTGACCGGCGGGCTCGGCCACACCGATCACGGCGACCGCCGCGTCATCGGCGGCCTTGCCCTGGAGTTCTACGAGCGCATCGCCCGCGCCTATGGCGCGGACACCTGGGGCTACATCGGCCCCGAGCCCCATGCGGCCGAGCAGACCATGCGCGACTGGCTCTCCTCCGTGGGGATCGCGCCGGTGTTCGGCGCCCGTGTAGACCGGTTGGAGCGCGATGGGACGGTGATTCGTGCCCTGGTGACTGAGGACGGCCTGCGGGTGAGCGCCGCCGTTTTTGTTGACGCAAGCTACGAGGGCGACTTGCTCCCACGGGCGGGTGTCAGCTACCGCGTCGGCCGTGAGGGTCGCATGCGCTACGGCGAGTCCTGGGCGGGGCGCGGCCCGATCCTCCCTGGCGAACACAATTTTGCCGTGGCTGTCTCGCCATTCGTGGATGGCACAGAGGGCGAGGTGCTGCCGCTGATCCATCGCCGGCCCCTGGCGCCCGAGGGCGAGGGCGATGGGGGCGTGCAGGCTTTCGGCTTCCGGCTCTGTCTCACCAATCGACCCGAGAACCAACTACCGTTCCCGAAACCGGAGGGCTACGACCCCGCCGAGTTTGCGTTGCTACGCCGCTACATCGTCGCCTGTGGCCCCAGCCTGCGCGCTCGCGACATCATCGCGCTGACGCCGAATTTGCCCAACGGCAAGTGCGACGTCAACTCCAAGGGCCCCATCTCGACCAACCTCTTAGATGGCAGCAGTTGGGCGTACCCTGAGGCGGGCTACGCGGAGCGCGACGCGATCTGGGAGCGGCATCTGCGCTACACCCAGGGCTTGCTCTACACCCTAGCCCACGACCCGGACGTGCCCGAGCCGATCCGTGCCGAGATGGCCGGCTGGGGTCTGTGCAAAGATGAATTTGCCGATACGGGTCACTTACCACACCAACTCTACGTGCGTGAGGCGCGGCGTATGCTCGGCGAGTACATTGTGACGCAGGCGGATCTGGAGGGGCAGCGCCGCAAGTACGACTCGGTGGGGATGGGCTCGTACAACATCGATATCCGCGAGGTGCAGCGCACCTGGATGTGGGTCTCGCGCTTTCCCGAATTGGTGGGCGAAGTTTTCAACGAGGGCTACCTCTCAGTTCCGGTGCATCCTTACGCGATCCCATACCGCGCGCTGGTGCCGCGCTATGGCGAGTGTGAAAACCTGATCGTGCCCGTATGCCTCTCGGCCTCCCACATCGCGTTTTCATCGATCCGCATGGAGCCGCAGTACATGCTGCTCGGGCATGCCGCCGGAGTTGCGGCAGCGCTGGCCGCTCGCGATGCAACGCCGGTTCAGCTCGTGCCGATCCGTGCGCTCCAGGAGCGGCTTGCCGGGCAGGGCCAAGTCTTGGCGCTCTAACAAGTGACCGAGTCGATTTCAAGGATAGCGCCCCGAGCGGGGCGTTGGATTCGTGCGCCGGGCCTCGTGGCGCGCCGGGCCTCGTCCGACGGTGGAGAGCACAACATAATAAGGACACTCAACCATGCTCGAAGTGCTCAAAGAGCAGCTCTGGAAGCTTCACCAGGAACTGCCAAAGAACGGCCTGGTGACCTGGACGGGCGGCAACATCAGCGCCCGCGACCCCGAAAACAACCTCGTGGTGATCAAGCCCAGCGGGGTTCGCTACGAGGATCTGCGCCCCGAGCATCACGTCGTCCTCGACATGGAGGGCGCTGTGGTGGAGGGTGCCCTGGCCCCCTCATCCGACACCGTCAGCCACCTCTACATCTACCGACACATGCCCCATGTGAACGGAATCGTCCACACCCACTCGCCCTATGCAACCGCGTTTGCAGCGCTGGGCCGGCCAATCCCGGTCTACCTCACCGCCATCGCGGACGAGTTCGGCGGGCCGATCCCCTGCGCCGGGTTCGCGCCGATCGGCGGGGAGGCAATCGGCGAGCAAGTGGTTCGGTATATTGGCGGCTCGCCGGCGGTGCTGCTCAAGAACCACGGCGTGTTCACCGTGGGCAAGAACGCCACTGCCGCCGTGAAGGCCGCAGTGATGACCGAGGATGTGGCCCGCACAGTATGGTACGCGTTGCAGCTCGGCACGCCCGATGCGATCGCCCCCGACGACGTCAAGAAGCTCCACGACCGCTACACTATAGTGTACGGCCAGCGATAGAGTCATCTATGCAGATCAATCTGGCTCAGTACGAGGTCTGGTTCGTGACCGGCAGTCAACATCTCTATGGCCCGGAAACCCTGGAACAGGTGGCAGAACATTCCCGTGCCATTACGGCCGCACTCGACGATGCGGCGGCTATTCCCGTGCGGGTCGTGTTCAAGCCCGTGTTGAAAACGCCCGACGAGATCACGCGGCTCTGCCGCGAGGCCAATAATGCTGAGCAATGCGTGGGTCTGATCATCTGGATGCACACTTTCTCGCCGGCCAAGATGTGGATCACCGGTCTGAGCGGACTCCAGAAGCCGTTTGCTCACCTGCACACTCAGTACAACCGCGACATCCCCTGGGCTGAGATCGACATGGATTTCATGAATCTGAACCAGGCCGCCCACGGCGACCGCGAGTTCGGGTTCATCGGTGCGCGGATGCGGCTGGAACGCAAGGTGGTGGTGGGCCACTGGCAGGAGGAGCGGGTGCTCGGCAGCCTGGGCGCCTGGGCGCGCGCCGCCTGCGCCTGGGCCGACGCCCAGGGGGCTCGTTTCGCCCGCTTCGGTGACAACATGCGCGAGGTTGCCGTCACTGAAGGCGATAAGGTCAATGCACAGCTGCGGCTTGGCTACTCTGTGAACAGCTACGGCGTCGGAGATCTGGTGCGCTACACCAGGGAGGTGTCGGACGCCGAGATCGACGCGCTGGTGGCCGAGTACGCTGAGCAGTACGCCGTAACACCTGCCCTGCGCCCCGGTGGTGAGCGCCACATCTCGCTGCGCGAGGGCGCCCGGATCGAGATTGGTATCAGGCGCTTCCTGGAGGACGGCGGCTTCAAGGGCTTCACGACCACGTTCGAAGATCTGCATGGCCTCGTGCAACTCCCCGGCCTCGGCCCGCAAAGGCTCATGGCGCAGGGCTACGGTTTCGCGGGCGAGGGCGACTGGAAGACGGCGGCATTGGTGCGCGCGATGAAGGTGATGGCGGCGGGCCTCCCCGGCGGCACCTCGTTCATGGAGGATTACACCTACCATTTGAACCCTGCCGGGCAGAAGGTTCTCGGTGCGCACATGCTGGAGATTTGCCCCTCCATCGCGGCTGAGCGCCCCAGGCTGGAGGTTCACGCGCTGGGTATTGGGGGCAAAGCCGACCCCGTACGGCTGGTATTCGACGCCAAGACCGGCCCCGCCGTGAACGCATCGGTAGTAGAGATGGGCAACCGGCTGCGCATGGTGGTAAACGTGGTCGAGGCGGTGGTTGCCGACGCGCCGCTACCGAGGCTGCCTGTGGCCCGCGCACTCTGGGTGCCCCGGCCTGACCTGGCGACGTCTGCGGCGGCCTGGATCTATGCGGGCGGCGCCCACCACACCGCTTACAGCTACGACCTGACGGTCGAACACCTGGCCGACTTCGCGGAGTTGGCGGGGATGGAACTCCTACTGATTGACGAGCATACTACGGTGCCCGCTTTCAAGAAGGAACTGCGCTGGAACGACCTCTACTACCATCTCGCCAAAGGCCTGTAGCGGCGGAAGGAGTACGGTATGGATACCCGAACAGCAATTGAGCGCGGCAGGACGATACTCGGCATTGAATTTGGCTCAACCCGCATCAAGGCAGTCCTGATCGGCGAGAACCATCTGCCGATCGCGTCGGGAAGCTACACTTGGGAGAATTGCTACCAGCATAACATCTGGACCTACCCGATCGACGAAGTGTGGGCAGGCCTTCAGGCGAGCTACCAATCGCTTAGCGACGAGGTATTCGCAACGTACCAGATCCGCATCCAGAGTATTGGCGCCATCGGCATCAGCGGCATGATGCACGGCTATCTAGCCTTTGACCGCAACGGGCAACTCCTCGTGCCGTTTCGTACCTGGCGCAACACCATCAATGGGCAGGCGTCGGCGACACTCACAGAGCTGTTTCAGTTCTCCATCCCCCAGCGCTGGAGCATCGCGCACCTCTACCAGGCTATCTTGAACCAGGAGTCCCACGTTGCTGCGATCTCCCACCTGACGACGCTGGCAGGCTATGTTCACTGGCATCTGACGGGGCAGCAAGTACTCGGCGTGGGCGAAGCCTCCGGCATGTTCCCCATCGACAGCGCGACCGCTGACTACGATGCGCGGATGGTTGCGCAGTTCGGCGCGCAGCCCGAGGTGGCAGCGTTCCCATGGCGGCTCAAAGCGATCCTGCCTCGGGTAATGGCTGCGGGCGAGGCCGCCGGAAGCCTCACTGAGGCAGGCGCCCGATTGATCGACCCGACCGGACAGCTACGGGCAGGGGTACCTCTCTGCCCGCCTGAGGGTGACGCCGGCACCGGCATGGTTGCGACCAACAGCGTCGCAGAGCGTACCGGCAACGTCTCCGCCGGTACCTCGGTCTTCGCGATGATCGTGCTGGAACAGGCACTGACGAGGCGCTACTCGGAGATCGACATGGTGACGACTCCCACGGGCAAACCAGTCGCCATGGTGCATAGCAATAACTGCACGTCCGACCTAAATGCCTGGGTAGATATCTTCGCGGAGTTCACCGGCCTCCTGGGCGTAGAGGTCAGCGAGTCCCGGCTCTACGAACTCCTGTACCAGCAGGCGCTCTGCGGCGACCCCGACGGTGGCGGGTTGCTTGTCTACAACTATGTCTCAGGCGAGCACATTACCCGTTTAGAGGAGGGGCGCCCGTTGTTTGTGCGCACGCCCACAAGCCATTTCACCCTGGCGAACTTTGTACGGGTCCACCTCTTCACGGCCCTCGGTGCCCTGAAGATCGGTTTAGATCTGCTTGTCGAGCATGAACGCGTGCAGATTGATCAGCTCACGGGCCATGGCGGCTTCTTCAAGACGCGCGAAGTCGGACAGCGGATGCTGGCAGCGGCGCTCAGGACCCCCGTGGTCGTACTGGAAACGGCGGGGGAGGGTGGCGCGTGGGGCATTGCGCTACTAGCCGCCTACATGCTGCAGAAGGCGCCGCACGAGGCCCTGGAGGCATACCTTGCCGACAAGGTTTTCACCGGCCAGCAGGGCGTGACCATCGCCCCTGATGAGCAGGACGTCGCGGGCTTTGCGAAGTTTATGGAGCTGTACACGAAGGGGCTTGCCATCGAGCGGAC
>JBBRUG010000103.1:0-17085 GCA_038247995.1 Chloroflexales bacterium
CAGCGCATGAGCCGCGTCCTTCAGGACGCGGCGGGCGGATCGGGGCGCGGCGGGCGGATCGGGGCGCGGCGGGCGGATCGGGGCGGGTCGATCGATTCACCCTGTGGCGAGCAGATCGCTGATCGCCTGGACAGCGCGTTCGGCGGCGCCGGCGTGAACCGGGGCAGGGTGGGCGCGCAGTTGGGCCAGGCCCGCAGGCGCCAGCCATGTAGCCGCGCCGGCCAGCATCGATGCGTAACTGTTGCCGATCAGCACGGCGGCACCGGCAGCGACCAGGTAGCGCCATTCGGTTTCGTTGCGGGTGATCAACAGCGGCGTTTGCAGCACGCCGGCTTCCTCTTGCAGGCCACCTGAATCGGTGAGCACGGCCGTCGCCGCGCCGATCAGGCGTAACGTGTCCAGGTAACCGAGCGGTTTGCTCAGGCGCATGCGCGGCGCGAGTGTGAGTCCTTGCTGGCGCAATGCGGCATCCGTGCGTGGATGCACCGGGAAGACGATCGTGTGCTGTTCGGCAAGCTCGTTGAGCGCCCGGATCATGCCCGGCAGCACGCTGGGAATGGTGTTTTCGGCGCGGTGAAGGGTTAATAGCAGATACGCGCCGGGTGTCAATTCGAGTTGTTCGAGGATCGTTGAAGTCTGGGCGTGTGCGCGGTTGCGCAGCACAGCATCGATCGCAGTTGAGCCGATGGTCTGGATGCGCGCTGCGGGTAGCCCCTCGGCGTGCAGGTTGGCGGTGGCGATTTCGTCGGCGGCGAGCAGCAGCGCGGCGATATGATCAACAATAATGCGGTTCTGCTCTTCGGGCATGGCCCGGTTGAACGAGCGCCCGCCGGCCTCCAGGTGAACCACCGGAATGCCGAGTTTGGCTGCGCAGAGCGCGCCGGCCATTGTGGTGTTGGTATCGCCTTGCACTAGCACGGCGGCGGGCTTTTCGGCGAGCAAGATCGGCTCCAGGCGGGCTAGGATGCGCGCGGTTTGTTCGCCGTGGCTGGCCGATCCGACGCCGAGGGTGTGGCGCGGCGCGGGCAGGGTCAATTCGTGAAAGAAGATCGCGTCAACATCATAAGAATAGTGCTGCCCCGAGTGAACGAGCACATGCTCAAATTGCTCTTCCAGCAGCGGAATCAGTGGCGAGAGCTTGATGATCTCGGGGCGGGTGCCTAAAATCGTCAGCACTTTACGCATGGGGCTTACTCCTCGGGATACTCAAGTTGTACGCCGTAGTAACGCTTGAAGAACAGCGCCAATTCGTGATACATCGGATCGTTGGCGTGGGTCATCAGGTTGGCGGTGAGGTCGATCCAGCGTGCCGAAGCGTCAGGCCGCCAGTCGGGCCGGCTGATCAGCCAGATCGTATGTTCGCCGGGCGGGCGTGGTTCAGGCGCCGGGCCGTGAGACGGCGCAAGCCTGATCGCGTAGGGTTGCCGCTTGTAGGTTACGCTCAAACTGCCGCCGCGTTCTGCGGTAACTCGCAGGCCCATACCCTGTTGCAACACCAGTTCGCTAAAGTGGCGCAGGATTTGCGCGGCGGCGGCATCGACCCGGCGTGGACTCATCGGCCGGCGCATGCGCGCCATCTCGCCCACCGGTTTGGCCGGGTTGCCCTCGGCGATGGTGCCGGCTGGGAAGACGCCGCTGACGACCGAGCGCGAGTTGATAAAGCTATTGTCACCAACTTCGGCGCCGGGTTGTAGAAAGACTCCGGCGGCACACCAGACGTAGTCGCCGATCGTTACCGGGCCGAAGCGCACCCAGTAGCCTGCGGTGTAGGGCAGGAACGAGCCGTGGGTATAGACCATCGAGCGGGCGCCCAGGGCGCTCCAGCGGCCCAGGCGCACTTCTTCTTCGGTGTTGATCAAACACTGCGGCCCAATGTAACTATGCTCGCCGACGCGCAATCCGGCCGCGCCATACACCAGGTTGAAGCTGCTGATCAGTGCGTAGCGCCCGATACTGATCGGGCCGTCACAGCGAACCAGGGTCAGGGCGCGGATTTCGCTGTAGTCGCCCATACTGATTCGGCTGCCCATCAGGCTGGCGAACCAGCCAATGCGTACGTGACGCCCGATCTGTGCGCCGCAACAGACGCGCAATAGCCACGGCTTGAGTGGCGGCGGCAGGATGAACAATAAGGCAAAGATGATCGTACGCATATTGAGAGCACTCAGGATTCAGGATTCAGAACGGTGGAGGCTATTGCTGGTATTTCCGCTCTACCGCTCTACCGCTTTACCGTTCTACCGCTTCCAGGCTCGTCGGCGTCAGGCCGCTACTCGCGCGTTCGATTGCATTGGCGCGGGCGATCCAGTGCTGCGCAATCGCTTCCGGTGTGGCGAACCATACATCACCGCGCGCGAATAACGCTTCCCAGAGCGCCCGGTAGGTTGCCGACCAGCCGGGAAAAAGAGCGTCGTCGTAGACATACTCGTGAATATCGACCAGGAGCATGCCCTGCTGCTGAGCGGCGCGTTGCACCAGGCCGTCCAGCAGCGCCCGCCGGTCGCCGGGGTTGTCGGCACGCTGGCTAAAGAGATGATCGTCCATCCAGGCTGTCGGCAGTTGCAGCGTGCGTAACGCCCGGCGTTGGTCGGCATGCCAGGGGTAGAAGGGCCAGTTCGCGCCGCGCCGCCAGCCCAGGTAGCGGTTGTGGGTGAGTGAGGCGTCGTAGGTAAAGCCAACTTGTTCGTGGATCAGCAACGTTTCTGCGGGGTTGTTGGGGTTAAGATGCCAGTAGTGATGCCGGTTTCCGCCAATCGGTTGCCCGCTGGCGGCGGCAAGGGCGGCGCGTTCGGCGGCAAATGTTTTGGCGCTGGTGTAGGCCAGGTAGCTGGCGTGCAGTCCGATCTCCCAACCTGCGGCGGCTAGTTCGCGGAAGAGCGTGCGGAACTGCGGCGCATTGATGTCGTAGAAGCTGTCGGGCAGGCCGGTAGCGTATTCGCGCAGCGAGCCCTTGCGGGCCACGAAATAGAAGGCCGAGCGTGCGCCGTAGCGCTGCTCAAGTTCCATCCACGAGCGAAAGTGCCAGTGGGTGTGATTACCGAAGGCGACGCTCAGCGCGTTGCCGATGCCCCCGGCACGCTGGCGGGCGAGGATGCGCAGCGGCTCCAGCCAGCGGATGATCTCGGGGTAATCGACATCGTGGCCGCAGGCGGCAGCCATAGTTGCGCCATTGGGCCAGCGCGCCAGGCCGGCCGGCATGCCCTGCGCGGCCAGTTGTTGCTCCAGGCTGCGCGCAATTGCCCCAACGAGCGCCATGCGCAGCACGCCATGTTCCAGCGTCGGCGTGCCGGTGAGGTCGAGATAGCCGTGTTTGCCGCGCGGGTGTTGTTGTTCTTCCTGGCCGCTGAGCAGCCAGAAACAGTCGAAGATCAGGTCGCGGGCGATGTAACAGCGCCCGTCCTGAATGGTTTGCAACGGCTCCCGGCGCGGCTCGGCGGCGAAACGCGGGCGCTCCCACTGGCCCGCCTGCTCAACCCCGCCAAGGCGTTGGCTCTGGGGATGCGCCCATTGCGCCCGGTTGGCGGCGATCACCAGCCGCCCTGGCGGCGCTGTCGTTGGGTCGGCGGCATAAACAAGATCGGCCGGTGCGCTGCCCCAGGCCAGTTCAACCCAGGCGTAGCCCATTGTAGTGAGCAATGTGCGCCAGGTATAGGTTATTTCCGGCCGGTGGGCTGCGAGCGCCGGATCGATGGTGAGGCTCAGGCTGGATCGGGACATACTTATTCCACTGTTGCGATGAATAGCCCAAAGGGCGGATACCTGGGTTCGCCCGTACGCCGATTCAAGCTGTCATCACACGAGTATGCTCAGTGTGTTAGGCTTTGCGCATCTTCTTGAAGCGGGCGCTATGCTGTTCCTGGTCGGTCAAAATGATCTTGGCCGGGATCTTGTAGGCGGCCAACCGCTCGCGGCAGAAGGCGCGCAGGCGGCGCTTAAAATCGCCCAGATCTTCCGGTTCAAACAGGTTGCAGCGTACGGTCACGATCTGGCCGGTGATCGGGTTGGCCTCGCCGACAACCGCTGCGTCGCGCACATTCGGCATCTGGAGCAGCACGCTTTCAACTTCAGCGGGGTAGACCTTCTGCCCACCCACGTTGATGATCTCGCTGCGCCGGCCCAGAATGCGGATGTACTCGCCATCAACCTCGACCATGTCCTGCGTGTTCATCCAGCCTTCGGCATCAAACGGACTGGGCGCGTTCAGGTAGCCGAGCATTGCCGACTGAGCACGCACCCAGAGCACGCCATCCACAATCTTTGTCTCGAAGCCCTCGCCGCCAACCTTAACCCAGAGCGATCCCGAGTCTTTCGACTTCGAGCGCAGAATGCCCAACTCCGAGAGGCCATAGGTCTGGAGCAGTTGCACCTTGGGAAAGCGTTCGTGCAAACGCTTGAGCGTGCTCTCCGGCATCACCTCGGTGCCGTAGGTGATCAGTTCCAGTGAGGCGAGATCATAGCGCGTGTAGGCTTCAGAGATCAGCAATAGGTTGAGGAAGGTCGGTGAGGTGGGTAGGCTCTGTACGCCGTGGGCGCTGATCGCCCGGCAAACCAGTTCGGGGTCGCGCGAGGGCACGGCCACCACGGCGCCGCCATTCGAGAGCGTATAGAAGAGCGTGTTGATCCCGCCGATATGGTCGAGCAGCAAGAAGGTGAGCGTGACGCGGGCGTGACGCGCCAGCTTAAACTTCTCCAGCAGCGGTGTGAAATTGTGCAGCGCAGCTTTGCTCTTGCCGGTTGAACCCGACGAGAAGAGCACGAGGCCCGGATCGCCGGCGGCAATCAGGTGCTGGGTGAGGGTGTTGCTTACCTGTGCTTGCCGGCGCTCGATCCGCCAGCAATCGTTGGCATCGAGGCTCACCACAACCTGCACTTCGGCAATGGCGAGGAACTCCTCGCGCTGGGCGGCTACCGAAGCGGTGAGCGGCACAACAATTGTGTTGCGGTCGATCAGCGCCAGCAGCAGGCTGACTGCATTGGGCGAATAGTCGCCCTCGATGCTGACTACCTGGCCGGGGCCGACATCGTGCCGGTCGAGTTCGGTGTTCCAGCGCGCCACGCGCTCCAGCAAGTCGGCATAGGTAAAGCGCTGGTCGCGCCAGACAATCGCCGTCTGTTCGGGCCACTGCGCCATGCGTTCCAGTAACCATTGGCTTGCCATATTAACCACCTCCACCGAGGTAGATGACCTGGCCGGTGATATAGTCGCTCTCCGGCCGGACAAAAAAATCAACCACATTGGCGACGTCGGCGAAGGTGCCGAGGCGCCGGATCGCCAGGCTATCGATAATCTGCTGGATCTTCTCGGCAGGTACGCTGCGGATCAGGTCGGTTTCGATTGGGGTTGGGCCGACGGCATTGACCGTAATGCCGAAGGCGGCCAACTCCTTGGCCAGCACGCGGGTGAGTGTTTCGACGGCGCTCTTCGAGGCGGCGTAGATCGCCTCGCCCTCCAGGCGCATCGGCACGGCGATGGTGCTGAAGTTGATGATCCGCCCGTAACGATGGCGCCGCATCAGCTTGGCCGCCTCGCGGCAGACGAGAAAACTGCCGACAACATTGGTGGCCAGAATGCGCGTCAGGGTTGCGCTCGGCACAAGCAGGGCGTGGTTCATCGAGGCGATCCCGGCATTGTTGATCGCCACATCGAGCCGCCCGTGGCGGCGCTGGATCGCCGAGCACATGGCGCGCACCTGAGTTTCGTCGGTAATGTCGAGTTGATGGTGCGTGTAGCCTGCGAGTTCCCAATCGGGCAGTTCACGGCTGCACCCCGCGACAATTGCGCCCCGGCGCACAAAATGCTCGGCCAGGTGCCGACCAATGCCTTTGCGCGTCCCGGTGATCAGCACGACCTCAGCCATTGCCGCGCTCCTCGCCGAGCAGTTCTTCGATATAGGCCGTCAGCGCGCCGACGGTGCGGAAGGGACTGTGCTTCTGCGACATCGCCCGGTCGTCGGCCAGGGTGAGGGCGATGTCGTACTCCTCCTCGATCCGCTGTTCGAGATCGACAATCAGCGTCACCAGGGCCAGCGAGTCGAGCACGGCCTGTTTGCCGATCAGGCTGGTGGTGGTATCGATTACCTCCGGCACCGGGCGTTCGCTCATCGCCAAGACATCGCGCAGGCCATCGATGACAAGCTGAAGCAGGGTGGCCTGCGTGGGAATCTGGGTTGACATACAAACTCCTCTAGGGGCACGTAATCAGCGGCAAAAAGATGCGATACGAGGTTACGGACGGGGTAGCCGGGCGGGCGGCGGCGGTCGGCGTCGCTATAGTCGGCGTACTGTTCGCCGTGCCGGTGGGCGTGCCGCTGCCGTTGCACTTGGGCTTTGGTGTCGGTGAACTCGTCGGCGTAGCAGTGGGCGAACTCGTGGGCGCGCCAATGGGCGAACTCGTCGGCGCGCCAGTGGGCGAACTCGTCGGCGTGGCAGTGGCCGAACTGGTAGGCGAGGGTGGCGGCGCGGTGGTGAACGGTGTGTCGTTCGACCAATGTTCAGCCGGATTGGCATTGTTACGCGGGATCAGCAGGCCGTTGCTTGGCCCCCCGCTTGCCCCGGAGCTATCGCCGATCTGCACGCCCGCGCCTTCATCAAAGCGGTAAAGCGCGACCGTGGCGGCGTCGGTTGGGTGCGGTGCGCCTGGCCGGGTGAAGGCTGCGCTGTAACGAACATTGTTCGAGATGCGCAGATCGTCGAGCAGGCCGTTGTAATACAGGCTGCCTGGAAAATCGTGTTTCTCGGCGCCCAACACCAGAAACGGATCGCTCGCAGGATAATCGGTTGCGCGCCCGATTGCATAATCCAGGCGGCCGGTCGGCCCGCTCACCTCGCCGGCGGGCGCGCCGTCGATAAAGAGCCGCAGTTCGCCGGTGGCCGCACTGCGGGTGAAGGCCACATGGCGCCATTGGTTGTCGGTCACGCTGACGCTGCTGCACAGATGCTGCTCGCCGGCGGCGGTATTCACGCCGGCAATAATCCGTCCGTCCATGATCGCCAGGCCGTAATCGCCGTAGGCATCAGCTTCACCAAAAATGTCGCGGTCGACGAGCACGCGGCCATAGTACCAACCGCGCTCCGGATCACACGCAGCACTGGCATTCTCGGCTGCGCCGGCCTTGATCCATAGTTCAACCGTCAGATCCAGGCCGACATTCACCGGTCGCGTAACACCCGAGCTATCGAGCGGGATCTTCACTCGGTCGACATCGCTGAGGCCGGTGCCGAACATGCGCAACGAACTGCCCACAGCGTTGGGGGCGGCGATTTGGGAACGTACCGTCTGGCTGAAGAATAGGCTGCCGGTAGCCAGGGTGATGAGCACGGCGAACCATATGCTTGTTGGTCGGTTCATCCAATACTCCTCTACGCATCAGCCTATCGCACTGAGCAAAACGATTGAGCCGCTGAGGACACAGAACTGTGTGGCTCGCTGGGCTCGCGCCGCCCGTACATTGGCTCAATAGATTTGTCCGGCGGGCCGCGAGCGGATCAGGCTCGGCGGCGCCAGAGCACTACCGTGGTCAGGCTAACCAATAGGCCGAGGCCGGCGACAACAAACGACCAGGTTAACGGGGCGAAGATCTCCGCCGGCGGCGGAGCGGTTGGTTCGATTGGAGTGATTGCCGCCTGCGGTATGTCCGTTGGCGTTGCTTCTGCTGTGGGAACCGCCGCTGTCGGGGTGGTAGTTTCGGGAGTTTCCGGGTTTAGATTGCCGGTGGGTTGGGCTGTACTCGTTTCAGTTTCCGCCCCAGGCGGGGCCGGCGACGGCTCAGCGCTGGCCGGTTCGGGCGTCGACTCGGCGGTTTCCGACGCAGGCGGCGGTGCTGGGGTTGCGTCCGGCTCGGCGTCTGGTTCCGGCGGCGCGCTTGTTTCCGTTGCGGGTTCCGATGGCTCGGGCGGCGGCTCGGCTTCAGGGGGCGCATGAAACGGCGTATCGCTCGACCAGACCGGCCCGCCCGCTGCTCCACCAACTATCAGCGTACCCGTACTCGGCCCGCCGGGAGCGCCTGAACTATCGCCAATGGTAGTGCCGGCGCCTTCATCGAAGCGATAGAGCGCCACTGTTGCGGTGTCGGGCAGGTGTGGTGCGGTGGGCGGCGTAAAAGCGCCGGTGTAGCGCACCTGGGCTGAGAGATGCAGGTCGTCGAGGAAGCCGTTGTAGTAGAAGCTGCCTGCGTAGTCGTGCTTCTCGGCGCCCAGCACCAGGTACGGGTCGCTATTCGGCTGGTTGGTCGGCCGGTCGGTGCGGTAGTCGATCCGACCAGTTGGGCCGGCGGTCTGGGCATCGAGTTGCCCATCGACATACAGTTCCAGCAATCCGCCATCGGCGCGGGTTACGGCAATATGATGCCAGCGGTCGTCGGTGACGGTTGTTGCGCCAACGGCCAGCCGGTCGTCCTCGCCGGTGCTGACGCCAAAGGCGATCCGCCCAGCGCACAGCGCGACGCCATAATCGCCGTAATCGCCGGCGCCGTCCACATCGCGGTCGATAATGATATTGCCGTAGTACCAGCCATTTGCGGCGCAGTCCGGCGCGCCATTCTCATCTGCTGCGGCGCGCATCCAAAACTCGATCGTGAAGTCGCCGCCGACGTTGATCGGGTGCGAACCAGTGATCTGACCGTCGTTGAGCGGGCCGAGCGGGATTTTCACCCGGTCGCTATCGCCGGCGCCGCTGCCGAAGAAGCGCAAGGATGTACCATCGGCGGCGGCGACCGGTTGGGCCGCCGGGAGGGCAAACAGCAAGCCCATGCAGCCGAGCAGCAGCGCAATGGTGCGGCGCAGGCCGGGGCTAAGGCCCTGGGCCAACCGGCGGGTACTGCTAGGTTTTTTGCCGATCTGTGTGCTGCTCACAATCGCCTCATGGTTTGCTGCGTACCATCGGGCCGAAGGGTCGGCCTTCCGCTAGTTTGTCGGCGCCGTTGATGCTGTCCAGGTCGGGTCGTCATTCGCTGCGGCGCCGGAAGCGCCAAAGGTGAGCGTCGGGGCGAGGCCAGCGGCATCGAGGGTAGTTTGCCCATTGCCCGCGTTGAAACGATAGAGAGCGAGGGTGTTGGCATCGACGCTGAAGGCGGCGGTGGGCGGGGTGAACGCGCCGGTGTAGCGCACGCTGTTGGAGAGGCGCAGTTCGTCGAGTTGGCCGCGGAAGAAGCCGTAAGGCGCGAGGCCGCCGATAGTCATGCTTGGGCCGACGGTAGGGGTGCCGACGTTGGTGAGCGTACCGGCAACGCCATTGACGAAGACCTGGGCGCTGCCGGTGGCCACGTTGTAGCTGACGGCGACGTGCGACCAGGTATTGGCGGTCAGGGTGGTCGGGTGGTTCACCGATGCCCAGTTACCGCCGGTGTTCAGCATCCACCAGGTGGGGCGCCCGCCGTTCAGTTCGAGCGCCCAGCCGTTGCCGTCGATCGAACTGGCGACGAGGATCACGTCCTGGCCGGTAAGCTCAGGGCGCACCCAGAGCTCGATTGTCTGGCTGCCGGTGAGGCCGGGCACGGCGTTCCCGCGGAGTTGGTCGTTCCCATCGAAGCCCAGCGCGAAATTGCTGCTCGGCAGCGGCGTGCTGGTTGGCAGCGGCGTATTGGTCGCCGTTGGTTGAATGGTGGGCGTGGCCGTGTTTGTCGGTAGGGCGGTGTTGGTTGGCGTGGCTGAAGGCCCCGGTGGATTGGTTGCGTTCGGCAGCGGCGTATTCGACGGCGTCGGCGGATTGGTTGTGGTCGGCACCGGCGTGTTGGTGGCTGTGGGCGTACTGGTCGGCGCAGGCCCCGCGCCGCCGGTCGGTGCCGTCGAAGTGATCCAGGTCGGGTCATCATTCGCTACAGCGGTGGCGGCGCCCAGAGTGAGCGTCGGGGCGAGGCCAGCGGCATCGAGGGTAGTTTGCCCGCTGCCTTCGTTGAAGCGATAGAGCGCACGCGTGTTGGCATCGACGGCGAAGGCGGTTGTCGGCGGGGTGAACGCGCCGGTGTAGCGCACGCTGTTGGAGAGGCGTAGTTCATCGAGTTGGCCGCGGAAGAAGCCGTAGGCCGTGAGCCCGCCGACGGTCAGTTCGGGGCCGACGGTCGTCGTGCCGACGTTCGTCAGGGTTCCAGCGGCACCGTTCACGAAGACCTGGGCGCTGCCGGTGGCGGCATTGTAGCTGACGACGACGTGTGACCAGGTAGTGGCGGCCAGGATGGTTGGGTGGCTAACGGATTGCCAACTACCAGCGGTGTTGAGCATCCACCAGGTGGGGCGTCCGCCGTTCAGTTCAAGCGCCCAGCCGCTATTAGCGCCGCTGGCGACGAGGATCACATCCTGGCCGGTGAGATCGGGACGCACCCAGAGCTCGATTGTCTGGCTGCCGGTGAGGCCGGGCACGGCGTTCCCGCGGAGTTGGTCGTTCCCATCGAAGCCCAGCGCGAAATTGCTGCTCGGTAGCGGCGTGGGGCTCGCCAACGGGGTGTTGGTTGGGAGCGGTGTGTTCGTTGCCGTCGGCACGCTGGTTGGCGTGGTTGTATTGGTGGCCGTCGGCGTATTCGTCGGCGTATTCGTTAGCGTCGGCGTATTGGTTGCCGTTGCATTCGGATTAGTCGGCAGCGGTGTGTTCGTGACGGTAGGCGTATTCGTGGCCGTGGGCAGCGGCGTGTTCGTCGCGGTAGGCGTATTCGTGGCCGTGGGCAGCGGCGTATTGGTAGCGGTGGGCGTGTTGGTGGCCGTCGGCGTCGGTTGAACTTGCAGGAACGTCGTTCCGTAGCCGATCACTTCACGGTTATTAAAGGCCTGAATCAGCGCGTTGGCGTCGGTAGGTACGGTGCCGGTGACGGTAAAGCTCAGGGTCTTCGCACCGGCGGAGGCCCCATTCGGCAGGCGCACGAGTAGCGCGCCGCGGGCCGTACCGCCTGATTCGGCGTCGGTGACGGCAGCCGGATCGACGCTGAAGGTTGCCCCGGCGCCGAAGCCGCTGATTGCCCCGGCGTTGACCCCGGTGAAGTCGATGCTGGTAGGCAGCGTAACCAGCACGCTGCCGCCGTTGGGGATGCTCGACGTGGTGAAGCTCAAGGTATAGGTGGCGCCGGCCTGTTCGCTGCTGATTGCCGTGAGCGGTTGGCCCGGTTGCATCTGCGCCAGCGCGAAGCGGAACGAGTTCGGGCGCGTGCTGGTGGTGTAGTAGAGCCGGTAGGTCAGCCCTTCCTTCAGCGAACGCACCGCCCAGACTTCGTCGGGGGAACCCGCCCCAATTGTATCGTCGGCTCCGGTCAGCACCGTCTGATTCGGCGTGGGGCGCCACCAGTTGCGGCCGTCGGTAGAGACGACATAACCGGTTGTATAGCCGGTGGCGTAGCCGTTCGCCTCATACCACATCCGGTAGATCGCGCCGTCTTTGATCACATGCGGCACGCCGACATTGTTGTCGTCGAAGGTGCCGAAGGGGCCGTTTTGGAAGATCGCGCCATTCGCATAGTTGCTTACCCGCGTCCAGTTGATCCCGTCGGGCGAGAGTGCATAGCCGATGCTGAAGCGATAGGCCGGGCTGGTGCTGACGCCTTCGTACCACATGCGATAACAGGCGCCGCTGGAACGCCCATTTTCGCATGGCGCTAGTGAACTGGCCTGATCCAGCATCACGCTGGGGGCGACGATATAGGTTGCATCGAATTGATTCGCTACGCCCGAATGGCGCAGTACGGCATTAGCGCCCGCATTGCCGGGCACGCGCGTCCAGGTCAGCCCATCCTGCGATTCGGCTAGGCCGATGCCGGCGATGGTCGCGGCATCGCTGAAGCCGGTGTAATACATCCGGTAGGTCGCACCAACGCGGATAATATTCATTGTCGAGACGCCGACGGCATCGAAACTACCCGGCGTGCCTGAGCCGCCAAAGACCGATCCGCCGCTCTGTGGCCCGACGACGCGCGTCCAGGTAATGCCATTGGGCGAGAGCGCGTGGCCAATCCGCCGCTCAAAGAATGGAGCTGTTCCGGTGCCGACATACCACATGCGGTAACAAAGGCCGCTGGTGCGCCCATTCTCGCAGGGGCGTGTCGGGTTGGCTTCGTCGCGCAGTACCTGGGGCGGAAAGATCTCGGTGACATCAAACGTCGTGCCGCCGCCGCCGCAGGCATCGCCGACGCGGGCGAAGATCGCGCCACCAAGGTTCGCGCACGGCCCGACGACCTGTTGCCATGGCTGCGCATTGGCGGCCGGCTCCGGCGGGGGCAAGGGCGTTGGTGTGGGGAGGGGTACATTGGTTGCCGTTGCGGTATTGGTTGGCAGTGGCGTATTGGTTGCCGTTGCGGTATTGGTGGCTGTAGCCGTATTCGTTGGTGTCTCGTTCGCGTTCGTGGGCACAGGCGTATTGGTCGCCGTCGCGGTATTCGTGGCTGTCGGCTCAGTCGTATCGGTCGGCGTTGCGGTGTTGGTGGCTGTCGGCGTGGGCGGTGCTGCGGTATCGAAGCTCAGCACGGCGCGTTCAAGCACCTCGCGTGAGTCGAACGTCTGCACGATCAGGTCGGCGCTCGGCGCGGGCGGCTCACTCAGCGTAAAGCTGATACTGCGTGTGCCCGGCAATTCGTTGGCTGCCAGGCGCACCACGAGCGCCCCGCGCACGACATTGCCTGCCGCGCCGTCGGTGATTGCATCGGCCTCGGCGGCGAGGGTTGCGCCGGCGGCAAAACCGCTAAGCCCATTGGGTTGTACTGCGCTAAACGGTATTGCGACGGGCAACGTGATCAGCACATACCCGCCGGCGGGGATTGTCGTGGCGGTGGTGAAATTCAGCGTGTAGGTGTCGTCCACAATGACGAGATTGGCACTGCTGAGTGGCGTGCCCGGCGTTAGGGTGGCCAGGCCTACCCGCTGCGAATTCTCACGGGTCGTCGTGTTGTACCACATGCGGTAGGTCGCGCCCTCTTTGATCACAAACGGCGACCAGACATAATCGGGCGCGAGCGTGCCGGGGTCGTCGCCGCCGCTCCAGACGGCATTATTCGGCACCGGGCGCACCCAGTTCAGGCCGTTGGTCGAAACGACGTGGCCGATCCGATGGACACCTGCATTATCCTGAGCGCTGTACCACATGCGGAACAATGGCCCGTCTTTGATCACGGCAGCCACGGCCGAGTTTTGGGCATCGAAGGTGCCGGCAGGCCCCTGGCCGATTACCGCGCCGCCGTTGCCCGTACCGGCCACACGCGTCCAGGTCAGGCCGTCGGGCGAAACGGCATAACCGATATAGAACGGCGCGCCGGCGACGCCCTGATACCACATCCGATAGCATGCGCCGCTGGTGCGGCCGCTCTCGCAGGGCGCCGTAGTACGCGCCTGATCGAGCAGTACAATCGGCGCGGCGACGATCGTCTGATCGAATGTGCCGGCAAGCCCTGTCGGTCGCAAGACGGCGCCTTCGGCCAGGGGGCCATCGATCCGTGTCCAGGTCGTGCCGTTGCTGGAAGCAGCCGTGCCGATGCTGAAGACCGAACCATTACCGCCGACGTACCACATCTGGTAGCCGGAAGTGGTGCGAATGACGGTTGGGAACGAGACATTGGCGCTATCGAAGCGACCGGCGGCGCCGAAACCCAGCACGCTGCCTGAACCGGCGGCGCCGATAAAACGCGTCCAGGTGATACCGTCGGGCGAGAGGGCGAGGCCGATCCGGCGCCCGCCGCCGTTATCGAAGCCGGTATACCATTTGCGGTAACAGGCGCCGCTGGTGCGCCCGTTTTCGCAGGGCGCCGTTGTGCTGGCGGCATCAACGATCAAGGCGTGGCCGTAGACCTGAACCGTGTCGAAGGTGGTGCCGCCGCCGCCGCAATTATCGCCGGCGCGGCCGAAGACGGCGCCTTGCATTCCGGTCGGGCAGTTACCGGCGACGTGAACCCAGGGTTGACGATTCGGCACTGTCGCCGATACCGGGTTGGCGGCAAAAATGCCGAGGAACCCGGCGACAGCAAGGAGTACGATCCAGATATCTGCTGAAAGCGAACGCCGACGGGAATGGGGGATCATGGTTCGTTCCTCACCTGTGTACGACAACAGCTTAACCTTGGCGACGCTGCAATCCGCAAATTGTCCTAAACGTGCGATAAACGCGCCGGTATTGGCTCACCAAGGTATTGATCGCACGGTTATCTGAATCCAGATAGAATCCGGCCCAGCATGCCATTGCTGATGATAAGGCCGGGATTTAAATGCGCGCTAAATGCATGGAGGTACGATGTGACACGTAGTTACCAGGTGGTGTTGGGGTGCCTACAATCGATTCTGGCCGGCGTAGTTGATCAGCGGCAGGAAGGTGTTGTGTCGCTTGGGGTCAGGCGCATTGCCTGGGGTTGACGTCGGGGTGACGGTTGACGTCGGGGTGACGGTTGACGTCGGGGTGGCGGTTGACGTCGGGGTGGCGGTTGACGTCGGGGTGACGGTTGACGTCGGGGTGGGCTGTTCTGCGGCAGCAAAGGCGACCGTCGCGTACTCGACCACCTCGCGCCCGTCGAAGGTCTGCACCAGCAGGCTCGCCTGGGCCGGCGCCAGTTCATCCAGGATGAAGCTGATGCTGCGCGTTCCCGGCGGCTCGATAGCACCAGTTCGTACAAGCAGCGCGCCACGCGCCTGATTGCCCGCTACGCTATCGGTCAGCGCTGCCGGTTCGGCGCTCAGCACGGCGCCCGGCGCAAAGCCGCCCAGTCCGACCGGTTGCACCGCAGTTATGGGCAGATCAGGCGGCAGGGTTATAAGCATGTAACCATCAGCAGGCAGGGTTATAGCGGTCGTGAGGTACAACGTATAGTGCCTGCCGTCGCCAACCAGCCGTAGGCTACTCAGCGGGCTGCCGGGGGTTAGTTCGGCCAGGCTAATCCGCTGCGAGTCTTCAAGAATTGACATGTTATACCACATGCGATAGGTAAGGTCTTCTTTGAGCACAAATGGCGACCAGACGTAGTCGGGCGTGAGCGTGCCAGGATCGTCGGCGCCTGTCCAGACGGCATTGTTCGGCTCCGGGCGCACCCAGTTCACGCCATCGTCTGAGACGACATGGCCGATCCGATGAACGCCGGCGCTATCCTGGGCGCTATACCACATCCGATAGCGCAGGCCATCTTTGATCACAGCGGCCACGGCGGCATTCTGCGCATCGAAGCTGCCCGCAGGCCCCTGTCCAAGCACCGATTCACCGGCACCGGCGCCGGCCACGCGGATCCAGTTTAGCCCGTCGGGCGACACCGCGTAGCCGAGGTTGAAGCTGGCATTGAGTGCCGACTTGACCTCGCCCTGGTACCACATGCGATAACAGGCGCCGCTGGTGCGCCCTTGTTCGCAGGTGGCGCCGGGGCTGGCCTGGTCGAGGATGACCCGCGCCACGGCGACACGACTTTGATCGAACGTCCCTGGTAGATTAGTCGGGCGCAAGACCGCGCCGCCGGTCAGCGGACCATCGATTCGGGTCCAGTTGACGCCATCGCTTGAACTCGCCGTGCCGATGCTGAAGGTCGCCCCGTTGCTGCCGGTATACCACATCTGGTAGCCGCCGGCAGTACGCATAACGCTGGGGAAGGAGACATCAACGCTATCGAAACGGCTGGGTTCGCCCGCTCCAAGCACGCTGCCTGCCGCCGCCGATCCGGCAACCCGACTCCAGGCAATGCCATCGGGGGAAAGCGCCAGACCAATCCGGCGAATACTCGCGGCATCGATGCCGCTATACCACATACGATAACAGGCGCCGCTAGTGCGTCCCGCCTCGCAAGGCGCATCCGGACGGGCCTGATCGCGGATCAGAGTCTGGCCGTAGACCTGCACCGTGTCGAAGCTCGTCCCAGCGCCGCCGCAGTCGTCTCCAACACGCGCGAAGACGGCACCCTGCACCGCTGCGGCACAGTTGCCGGCGACGTGAACCCAGGGCTGGCGATTCGCAATTGTCGCCTCGACCGGGGCTGCCGGGAACAGTCTGAGCAGCCCGATCAGAATCAGGAGGAGTACGCTAATTCCGGCGGTGGCCAGTTGCTTGCCTGATAGTTGTGCCATGGTTTAATCCTGAGCCAGGGTAAGTCGCTGGATGAAGGCTAGCGTCACGTTCGGCTAGTACTGCTTGCCGGCAATCCTTTGCCGGTGTGCCGACTGATACCAGTGGCGCAGCTACACGCTGCGGCGGATCAGCGGCATGAAGATGCGCTGTCGCACGGGATCGAGTGCGCTCTCTGGCGTGGGCGAGTTGACGGGGGTGACGCTCACTGTTGCCACCGCAGTGGGAGCCGTGGTGCCGGCCGGGACGCTGGATGATGGGCCTGGTGTGGGCGGGTTGACGCCCATCGGCGCCAGGGCGATGATCGCGCCGTCGCTGCTGCGCCAATACAACACGCCGTGATCAAAGATCGGACCGCGTACGGGCGGGTGCCAGAACTGGTCGTAGACGTTCGCATCGTGGGCATAGATGTAGAAGCCGGGATCGAGTTGATACCCGTCGCCGGGCGGGCTATGGCCAACCGGGCAGAAGCGCTCATTCGTGTTGCGCTCCGCACACTGATTCGCGGCCAGAGTATTGCTCACCGACAGGTATTCCTCGCTCGGAATAGGATCGTTATAGCTCGCGCCGCCGATACTGCGATCGAGGATGCGGATCGCGCCCAGCGACATCCAGTGGCTGTGGAACAACACATCGCCGACCATCGTGAGCGCGCCCTGTTCGTCGGTTGGGAAGCGGATGGTGCCCTCGTTCTTGTAGTCCTGGATAAAGCGGATGGCTCCCGTTGTAAGATCCATCTCGCCGAAGGTTGTATCTTCGCGCCCATCGCATGCTGTGTTGCTGATCACGCATGCCGTACGATTGCGCCAGAGCAGGTAGGCTACCTCGCCGCCGTCGGGGAGGCGTCGGATGACGGCCTGCGGCGGCGAGGAGTAGTAGTAGGCGCCGTTGCCCATTGCACCGCCCAGCACCGGGGCGATGAAGCGCCGCGCACCGGTGGCCAGTTCGAGCACAAAGAACGACTCGGTGGCCGGGCGATTGGCGATGTACCGGCGCGTCTCCTCCTGATCAGCCGGTGCGCCGCCGCCTGGCGTCCAGGTCAGCTCCCAGTCGAAATAGGATCGTACGATCACCACGCCGGCCTGCTCGGC
>JBBRUG010000104.1:0-17051 GCA_038247995.1 Chloroflexales bacterium
ATAATCGGGCCGAAAAACAGCACAGCCAGAATAGTATCGAACAGCCAGCGCGGCCAGACCGGCGCAGCCGTCGGTCGCGTCATCGGCAAGGTTGTCATAATCTCCTACTTCCGACTCCTGAATCCTGAAGCCTCACCCTAACTGCCGCACGTCCCACCAGAGTTGCGGCAACAGCGTCAGTTTGCGGTGCAACGGCAGATACGCCCGGCGCGTATACGCATCGTAGTCATTGGCTGCGATCTTGTCAAGGATGCCGCGATAGACCCGCGCAGCTGCGGCAACTCCAAAGCGGCCATCGGGATGGAGGAGCGCGATGCCGGGCCAACTCTCGGCGTACAGTTGGTGGGTGCGGGCGATCTCAAATTGCATCAGCGCTTTGAAGCGCTTGTCGTAGACGCCATTTAGAATGTCGTCGCACTTGAGTCCGAACCGCTCGAGATCTTCCTGGGGCAAATAAACTCGCCCGCGCCGCGCATCCTCACCGATGTCGCGCAAAATGTTTGTCAGTTGCAGGGCAACCCCGAGCTTGATCGCATACGGCACCGACTCAGCTGCAGCGCCCGTGATCCCCGTAACCAGTAATCCTACCACCGAAGCGGCGCGATAACAATAGAGCCAGAGATCGGCAAAAGTCTGATAACGATGAATAGTCAGATCCATTGCCATCCCGGCGAGCAATTCATCCACTAGGTAGGTAGGCAGATCATATTGCTTCTGCGTCTCGTGCCACGCAATTAAGACTGGATCATGAGGAGCCAGATGGGGCGCTCGCACGCGGTGAATCCAATCGGCGAGCGCACGCGCCGGATCACCCTCAGCCAGATCCACCGTGTCGTCGGTAGTACGGCAAAAAGCGTAGAGTGCGCGCACGGCGCGCCGTTTGGCCGGGGCGAGAAACTGCGAACTAAAAAAGAAACTTTTTGAGTGCTGGCGGATAATCTGCTCACAGATAGCGTAGGCATCTGTTATCGATGGCGGCGGGTGGGGCGGTCGTTCATCGAAGCCGTTCTGTGCAGGCGCTTCGGCCAGATGCAACAATAAAGCCAGTTGCTCTTCGGCGGGCAACGGCTTTGCAACGGCTCGGCCGCTAGCGCCAAGCGCCAACGATGAGAGCGAGTTCAGCGACACGCAGCGCTCCTTTATGGTCTGCCTCGTCGGCCATCTCCTTAGGCACGGATTACCGCGCGACGGGGCGGCACGGTCGGCGCGTTTCCAGAACATCGATTCAGTCTACGCGCTCGAACAGAGCGAAGGCGTGAGTGTGATCTGAGGTAGGACTATAGTTGCGATGTTCGATAGGCTAACTATAACGTACCTTGTTCCTGGAATGCAAGTCCTTTGGGTGGAATGCCGTTTTATTGCGCCCCGAGTACTTTTAGGACACATAAGAACCGGCGGGAGCACCGCCGGTTCTGAAGCAAGGCGCAAGCTAGCGACTATGACTGAGCAAGTCGGCCACCATATCAACGGCCTCTTGAGCGTCTTTGCCGAGGAAATTACCCGGCATCTTCTGGATCAGCACCGGGTTCAGCGTAAATGCGCGCCCGCCGTAGCCGAAGTATGGCGTGGGCGGCGGTAGATTGTCGATCGCCCGGCCAATTTCGAGCAGTTGCGTCGCCGTCTCAGTCGTTGAGGCCGAAAGACAGACAATATCCGGCTTGAGTTGACGTACCGTATCGAGCAGATCTTTCATCGGCACTTCGGGGCCAAGGTAGATCACTTGCCAGCCGTGACGGACCAGGAACACCGCGAGCATGAGCGCGCCGAGATCGTGCGACTCACTTGGCGCACAGCCGATCAGCACCATGCCCCGCCCATCAGTGATGTTGTAGGTATTGAACAAACCTGCCAGCTTACGCCGAATAAACTGCGTGGCGAAGTGCTCGGCGGTTACGCTTAGCTTCCCCGCATGCCACTGTTCGCCAACTTCTACCATTGTTGGCTGGACGAGTTTAAGGAAGACCTCTTCCAGCGGGTAGAGTGCAAAGGCCTCACCCATAATTTGCTCGGCGCGGGTGCTGTCGAAGTCGATCAGGGCCGCGTAGAAGCGGCTGTTTAAGCGTTCCCAGGTGTGCGGCTCGGTATCAACTGCTGTGCTCAACCACGAAAGGTTCGACTCACTGCCGTCCGACATCAGGGCGATGGCCTGGCTGATCGTCAGCCCTTCAGCCGTGCGATCACGCAACCATCTGATTGTGGCAATGTCGCGCTCTGAGTAGAGCCGATGCCCACCTTCAGTGCGCTGCGGACGTGGTACACCATAGCGCCGTTCCCATGCCCGAAAGGTGTCGGCTGGGACGCTCGTCTCCTGGGCCACGGCTTTGGTGTTGTAGCGTGGCTTGTCCGAGAACTGCGCGAGAAAATGTGAACTAGCCATGTACGATCGCTTTCCAGCGCGTATGCGTCTTGCGGCACTGCAGTGCCTGCTGGAGGGCGCACCCCGTGGCTGTTCGTCGGCGGTGCAACCCTGTATCGACAAACCGTATCTTTGCGCTTTGTCCCAGATGATCTACTTTATCATCAGGCAGCGGGAAACATGTTACAATTGCAATTACATTGTATCACGCTGCACAAACTCTGTCAACGAAATGCACAGCCATGTTTGACGCATTCCAATGCGCTAAACCGTGCTTGGCATCCTCACATAAGTTATGCGTGTCTTGATTACCGGCATCAATGGCTTCGTTGGTGGGCATCTCGCCGAGCACCTGCTACGGCAGGGTGGTTGGGATGTTTGGGGTCTTGCCCGCACAGTTGCGACTGCCTTACCTGCTTTGCAAGGGCAGGTTCAATGTGTGCAGGCTGATCTCAATGATCGCGCCGCTACACGCCAGGCCGTGGTGGCAGTGCAACCGGCGATGATTGTTCACCTTGCCGGACAGGCTTTTGTGCCCGAGTCATTTCGCGATCCTGCGCAGACGCTGTGCACCAATATGTTTGGCGCGTTACACCTTTTTCTGGCTCTGATCGAAGAGGGCCTGCTCCAGACGCGGGTGCTGGTCGTGGGCACGAACGAAGAGTATGGCCAGATCGGCCCCGATGACCTGCCAGTTACTGAGCAAACGCCGCTTCGCCCAACAAGCCCATATGGCGTGAGCAAAGCGGCGCAAAGCCTGCTGACGTTGCAGTATCACCTCAGCAATGGCCTCGATCTTGTGCGGGTGCGCCCCTTCACGCATATCGGCCCGCGCCAGAATGAGCGCTTTGTTACCGCTGCCTTTGCACACCAGATCGCGCGGATCGAGGCCGGTTTGCAAGAACCTGTCCTGCGCGTCGGCAACCTCGATGCGCGCCGCGATTTTACCGATGTCCGCGACATTGTGCGCGCCTATGCGCTGCTGCTGCACCACGGCGCTGCCGGCGCTGTTTACAATGTCGGCTCGGGTCAGGTTTCTACTATTGGTACCATCCTCGATCTTTTGCTCACCGAGAGTCAGGTGCCGATTGAGGTACGCCCCGACCCGGCGCTCATGCGTCCGATCGATATTCCTCTTGTCTACAGCGATTGTACGCCCCTCCAACGCTGTACTGGTTGGACGCCGCAGATTCCGCTACAACAGACTCTCCGCGATATTCTGGATTATTGGCGCATCCAGGTGCGTCGGGCTCCCGCCGATCAGCGCGAATGAAGACAGGAGCGATATGAAAGCTGTGATCCTCGTTGGTGGCTTGGGCACGCGCCTGCGCCCGCTGACGTGTAATGTTCCCAAGCCGATGCTTCCGCTCGTGAACCAGCCTTTTATTGAGGCGATGTTACTCAAGTTACGCGATCAGGGCATTACCGAAGCGATCCTGGCCGTGCAATACCTCGCCGACCGTTTCCGCGATGCCCTCGGCGATGGTTCGCGCCTTGGTATGAAAGTACATATTGTTGAAGAACCCGAGCCGCGTGGAACCGCCGGCGCTGTGAAGAATGTCGAGCATATGCTCGACGATACTACCTTTGTCTTTAATGGCGATGTGCTTACCGACCTTGATCTTCAGGCGATGCTGGAATTCCATCGGGCGAAGGGCAGTAAATGTACGATCTCACTCACTCCAGTCGATGATCCAACCCAGTTTGGTCTGGTGGAAATGAACGATGACAATCGGATCAGCCGCTTCCTGGAAAAGCCGCGCGTCGAAGAGATTACAACCAATCTGGTTAATGCCGGCACCTATATCATCGAGCCGGATCTGTTTCGGTATGTACCGCCGAACCAACACTATATGTTTGAGCGCGGCCTCTTTCCGGTGGTGTTGCAAACCGGCGACCTAATGTACGGTTTTCCGTCGCGGGCGTACTGGACCGATATCGGCAAGCCGCAGACCTATCTCGATGTTCACCACGACATTCTGATCGGTAAAGTGCGCCACATGATCCGCGGTAACGAGGTCGATCACCGGGTCTGGATCGCGGGCGACGCCGATCTTCATCCTCAGGCCCAGATTGTTGGGCCGGTGGTGATTGGCCACGGCGTGGTCATCGCGCGCGGCGCACGGATTATTGGGCCAACGGTGATTGGTGATCGGTGTCGGATCGGGGCCGAGTGTAATGTCGAAGGGGCTGTACTTTGGGCGGGCAATACGCTGGCTGAAGGCGTAACGCTGCGCAATTGCGTGTTGGGCCAGAACAATATAATCGGCGCCCAAACCCAAATTACCGACGGCGCGATTGTGAGCGATGATTGCCGGATCGGCGCCGAAAACCGCCTTGAGCGCGGGATCAGGATCTGGCCCGGCACAGTGCTCAATGAAAGTGCGATCTCATTCTAGAGCACTGAGCAGCATGACTGAGCCGCAGAGGCCACTGAACCGGGTAGCGCGCTGCGCTCGCGCCGGGTTATGCAGGCTCAATCGATCTGAGCAATGCTGGAGAGCACTGACGGAGTACGCGTACGGCTCGACCGAAGTCTCTAGGCGGTTTGGGACGACGGACGAAGGACCAACGCCGCATTGTGCCCGGCCTTCGTCCATCGTCTTTGGTCGATACCGGGCAGAGATTTGCACCGGTAGTCCGAGAAGTTATTGTCGTATTGGGGCGCCCTTGGGGTCTTCATTCCCCCAGGGCCGAATTGATCTTATCCAGGGCGCGTTTGTCGGCAGCTTCGGCTTTGGGTTGGCCGGGTTTTGTTTCCAGTGGTGCGCCGGTGCTGCTGCCCGCCGGTTTGGGCGCAGGTGCGGGCGCCGCTGCCGGCTGGGTCGCCAACGCTTTGCCTAAGGTGAGCGTAACCTGCAGCAGTACAAAGACGCCGGTCGTCACCACCAGGGCCAGAATAAACCATGCCAGCCACGCGGCAAGAATAGTGGCCACCGGCGAGGCGGCGATCACCGCTGTGGCAGTGCCGTTTGTCCAGGCCTCTTCAGCATAGCGTAGCAAGTAGCTCGCGATCAGCGCTGCGTTCAAGGCACCCACCAGGCTGCCGAGCAATCGGTCGCCGAAGCCGATTGCAGGCGCCTTGGGATCTTTGCGCAACAGCATACTGCCGCCATAACCGATCACAAGCGCCGCCAGCACAAATACAGTCGCCGTAATCAGGAACGTCCATAGTGCCGGCTGTGCAACCGCGCGGTCTGTGCGCAGCCATTCAGCCCAGCGACCCTGCCAAAGATCGATCAGCACCGCGCCGAAGAGCGTGCCGACCAGGGTGACAATCCCCCGCCGCGTGCCGCGGAAAAACCCGACAATTCCGAAAAGCACCGTCATTACTGCGATCGTGATCGTCAGGGCCATGCCGAACCCCCTCTTACCCAAAGCCTTCGCTGGACTATACCAGCGATTGTAGCATACGAGTCGCCGCATGGAGCGTGGTATAATGCGGGCGTTCCTCGGCATAAGGGAAGCGTTCGCGTGACTTGTCTGCGGCTTGGTGGTTCGCCGCTTTGTCGTCGCGGCACGCCCGCAGAACCCTCTGGACTGCGAAGGAGGCACACGCATGGTTCGAGTTGCAATCAACGGCTTCGGCCGTATCGGTCGCCAGAGCTTAAAGGCAATGCTCGAGTATCATCCCGACGAGTTCGAGATCGTCGCGATTAACGACTTAACCGATAACGAGACGTTGGCGCACCTGCTGCGCTACGACTCGACGTATGGTCCCTTTGATGGCGATGTTGAGGTTACCGAAAACACGATGACCGTCGATTTCGACGACAGCCACTATGAGATCGCCGCGCTCGCCGAGCGCGATCCGGCACAACTGCCGTGGGCCGATCTCGGCGTCGATATTGTGATCGAGTCGACCGGTCGCTTCACCGATGCGGACAAAGCGCGCGCTCACTTGCAGGCCGGCGCGAAGAAAGTGATCATCTCAGCCCCGGCAAAGGGTGAGGATATTACGATCTGCCTAGGCGTTAACGAAACCGCTTACGATCACGAGCGCCACACGATCATTTCGAATGCCTCGTGTACGACAAACTGCCTCGCGCCGGTGGCAAAAGTGCTCCACGATCGTTTCGGCATTCAGCGCGGCCTGATGACCACAATCCACTCCTACACGATGGATCAGAACCTGCAAGACAACGTCCACAAGGACCTCCGCCGTGCGCGGGCCGCCGCGATTAACTTGGTGCCCACTACTACCGGCGCTGCGAACGCTGTGGCTCTGGTGATCCCGGAGTTGAAGGGTAAGTTCACCGGTTATGCCGTGCGCGTGCCGACGCCCACCGTCTCGCTGGTTGACTTCTCGGTGCTGCTCGATCGTGCTACCAGCGTTGAGGAGATCAACAATGCTTTCCGCGATGCAAGCGAGAGCGAAGCGCTGGAAGGCATCCTTAGCGTAAGCGAATCCGAGCTGGTGAGCAGTGATTTTATCGGCACGCCCTACAGCAGCGTTGTCGATCTGCCGCTCACAATAGGCATGGGCGACGACTTCTTCAAAGTTGTGGCCTGGTATGATAATGAGTGGGGTTATGCAATGCGCGTGGCCGACCTGACGGCATATATTGCCGACCACTTTGCCTAAGCGCTGATTGAGTGTGAGACATTGCGGGTGACGGTTGCTCAGCGAAGCTGCTGATGTACCGTCACCCGTTGTTGTCTAAAGCAGTGGACGCGCAGCATGGTGTGTATTCAGGCCGCTCCAGGTTGGGCGCTCGGCGGTACTATCCCCATTCATCAGCAGCACGACTTCGCCGGTGCAGTGTGGGCATACAGCCAGATGATGGATGATCAGTGCATGCTGATGCGGATCAAGTAAACCCTGACAATAGTCGACGAGTACCTGAGTGGCTGGGCATTGGATGCGATACAACTTGTGGCGCAGACGGCGCTGAAGGTTGCGAACGCGCTCGACACGCGCTGCACAATGCGGACACTCACAGAGATGAGTCAACGTTTCGGGGTTGGCTTCGCCGTCGACGGCTGCGATCAAGGCGTTGCCGCCAATACCAGGGGGGCTGATGCATTCCCGCTCCCGGCTTTCGGTCGTGAACATAGGCGCGCTCCTGGCAATCTCGCCGTTAGGAACACCCAACTGCATAGAAAGAAACGCAGCTTTACCCGATTTTCACACAGATGTAATCCGTTTGTCTGGAAATACAAAGCCCCTCTGATTCAGCGCGTGAACCAGAGGGGCAATTATTTCGGTGCTTTGTCCTTCGTCGAACTGAGGCTTGGCTTCTCCTTCCGAAGCTAATCACCCATCATCTGACGTAACTGGTTGTTACGGCTGAGCCGCCCAAGCACATTGCGCTTAACATTGTAGACATCGTTGACGCTGCTAAATAGTTCGCTGCGCTTAGCGTAGATTGCCCGCGGCGTGAGGCCGATCACAAACGAGCAGTAAACCACCACTCGTTCAACCTCATTATTCAGTTGATCGTCGATAAAACGCCAGAACTCCTGGCGATCAACGCGGCTCACCGCTTCTTCGTCGGGTGATGTCTGTGGCCCGTGGTTGGGTGCAATCGTTTCTTCGGGCAGCATCTCCGACCACGACTGGGCGCGAACGCTGTCGATCACAACACTGGTAGTGCACAACTGCAGGTATTGCAGGAGTGAAGCCAGGGTCGGAAAGGACGTAAAGCGTTCGGGCGAAAGGGCGCGCCAAAATTTGGTGAATGCGCCGACGACAAAATACTCACTGCTCTCACCACTGCTGTTAAAGGCGCCGCTGCGGCGAATCCAACCCTCGACCAGCCCGCTGTAGTGCAGATACAATTGTTCCCAGGCTTGTTCGTTGCGCTCAACCAGCGCCCGGCGGAACAATTCATAGCTATAGCGGGTGTCGTGGGGCTGGCCACGGTAGAAGCGTTCGCTTTCGGTGGCGCAGTGCCGGACAAGCGTTGATAAATCCATTGCCGTCAGGTTGAGGTCGTTCGTGGCGCCGGGTACCGGCTCGCGATGCATACGCGCGCGTGCGCCGCTGCCACTCGCAGAGTGTTGCATGTGGCGAGGCTGGGTTTCAATCTGCTGAGTGATCATGGCCTCCTCATTTTCCGGCTGCTCGGGTGCTTATGCTGGGCGAGCATTCGCCTAGCCCCTTCTTCGGCTCGCAACAGCGCAGGTTCAGCGTGCAGACAAAGCCGCAGGCTGTAAGCGAATGTCTTTCTATGGCGATTGTAGATGTCTGGGTCAGGGATGAGAAGTACGCGAGATGTACAACAGATGACAATGCTTACGATAGACGGTCGTAGCTTGCGGAGGCGTGTTGGGGTAAGGGTCAGCCGTGAAGCGAAGGGGGGAGCAGCAACTCCGTCAGGCTCAGGAGTGAGCTGATCCGTTCGCCGGCCTGATCATCGCTGGCGAGGGTACGATCGATCTGGAAGGCCCGCATACCAACTGAACGCGCCGCAGCCACGTTTTCGGCCAGGTCGTCGACGAAGGCGCAAGCGGTTGGCGGCAGGTTCAGGGCCGCAGCGGCTGCCCGATACGCGCGGGGATCGGGTTTCATAATGCCGAGCGACGAACTCGTAAGGGTGACCTCGAACAATGCGGGGTTGAGATCGGCGTGGGCGAGTGTACGATCAACACTGGGGAGCTCAAAGTTCGTCAGCACTGCCAAGCGGAATGCAGCCTGATGCAGCGCGTGGAGGGTTGGCGCAGCATCGGGAAAGGCCACAAAGCAGGTATGATAGAGGGCGCCTACTTCGTGGGTGAGTCGTTCAACCTGGGGCGTCGTCAGTTGGTGTTGTTCACCCAGGGCCAACCAGAAACGCCGCCAGAAGAGCGGCTCGTCGGCGGGGTGTTGGGGCCACGGTCCGGCATAGCCGGTCCACGCCCGCAGCGCCGCCCCTGCGGGCAGCGTAGGAGCGATTCCGGTGATCTGCCGTTCAAGGCGACCGACTTGCGCCTGATCAAAAGCCACCAGGGTGTTGTCGCGATCAAAGATGACGGCCTGGATCTGCATGAACTGAATCATAAACCGCTTCAGAGCCTGATGCAATGGGCCAAGAGTACTGCGAGGCGCTTGATGGGAGCTATTTCAATCGTTAGCGATGCTACACCTGCTGGAACGCTGTTGCTCGATGGCCTGCTTGATCCGGTTTATTTGGCGGCCCAGTGGGCGCGCCCGCGCTATCAGCCGGGCTATACGCTGGCCGCCCTGGTTGATGAGCGACTGTTAGGCGCGGCCTACTTGTCCCACGAGCGGCGGCGGATTGGCTCCGCTGTGCTCGATGTAGCTGGAGTTACCTTTCACGCCGATGCTGCGGCGCGGTTGGCCTTGCTTGAGCCGATCGTTGTGGCGGCGGCGACGGTGGGCCTGCCCTGGCTACAGTTGGACATCCCGCTGGAAGCTGAAGTGGGCGCAGGTCTGGCGATCTGTGCTTTGCAGTTCCAGCTTCAGTTGCCGCCGTTTCCGGCCTCTGCGCCAACCCTCCGTTCGGCGACGCTCGATGATTGGGCCGATCTGACGGCACTGGATGCAGTGCAAGCGACCGCTATACCACTTAGCCGGGAGCGCACTGCCGCTGACTGGCGCTGGCTGATCACGACAGCGGGAACGGCATTACAGGTGCTCGAAGACGAGCGTGGTCGGCTGGTTGGCTATGCGCTGCGCTCAGCGGAGGGCGATCTTAGCGAGGCCTATGCTGCCGACGCCGGCGTAGGGCGGGAGTTGTTGGCGGCGCTTGTGGCCCAAGGTATCGAGGTGGGTCGGTTCGGCTTTGGGCATCCACTGGCGCACACCGCGCTCGTTCATGGGGGGCATTTACATGGCCAGGCACCGGCGCTAGGAAGTGTTGTGCCGCATTGGGGTGTGATTGATCTGGCGGGAGCGCTACACGATCTGGCGCCGGAGCTTGGTTCACGGCTGCGTAACTCGCGGTATGGGGGGTGGCAGGGTCGGGTTGACCTAGAGGTAGCCGGGCGGAATGTGGCGTTAGTCTTTACGGGCGATGCGGTTCATATTGAAGCGCAACCCAAGGAGGTGCCCGATGTAGCTGTGAAGCGGATCACGCTGGAGGCATTACCGCAACTGTTGCTTGGTTATCGCGCCGTGGCCGACCTACGGGCCAGTGGTAAGCTTACGTGTGCCGAGAGCGATTTTGGCTTGCTCGACATCCTCTTGCCCACCCTTGCGTCGGCCTGACTTTTAGAACCTAGCCCCAGGCTACAACGAACCAGTGAGCACAACCAGTTCACTCGGCACATTGCTGCCGCCGGCAGGCTCAACGGTAACCATCACCTCGGAGAAAGCATTCACCTCACGCGGTGCATCGACTAACAACTGGGCAAGGCCGGTCTCATCAACGAGGAATGTGCCGCCGGTAACCTGCGACTGGCCATCAGCAAGCCAGAACTGGTACGTCTTGCCTGGTTCAAGGGTATGCAAGCCACTAAAGATGACCACCGCTTGATCGTTGCCGGGGTACATATACATTTCGCCCCGTGCATTGAGATTGTGCGGTGTCGCTTCAAGTAACCGCGTTGCCACACCCGGCGCCGTGACAAACGAGACCACGTAGCGCTCTTGATCTACCGCTCCGCCAAGACTGGCCAATTGTTCCTGGCTAGTGCTCAACTGGGCGGCAAGTTCATTCTGGCGGGTTTGCGTATCGGCCAGGGCCTGCTGAAGTTGCCCCAGGGTTGTGACGAGATCGCGGTTTGTCTGGTCGAGAGCCGTAACACTCTGCTGAAGTGAGAATGTCAGGCCACCCAAGCCAAGCACGAGGACAGCCAGGACAGCCATCATCGTCGGCACCAACCATGCCCGTCGGCGCACCGGTGCCTGCGATTGTTGTGCCAAGGGCGCCGATTGCTGGGCGGTTGATGCTACAATTCGCGCGAATAACCGTTCGCGCACCTGGTCGGGCGGCGTAGCAGGAGCGACAGCATAAGGCAACAGCGCCACAACTTCGCGCAACTGGTTTAGTTCTTCACGGCGGTCGGGGGACTCATTCAGCGACCGTTCAACGAAAGCCATTTCATCGAGATCGAGTGCGCCGAGGGCGTATGCGGCAAGTTGTCCATCAGTCTGCTGTTGCTCTTCAGTATCCATCGAACCTATCGCGATCTAGCGGTCTTCGAGACCGATGCCCTGATGTTGGAGCACCCCTTTGAGTTTCTGGAGCGCAAGCCGAATACGAGTTTTTACCGTACCCAAGGGACTAGAGAGTTGATCGGCGATCTCGCGTTGCGAAAGACCGCCGAAATAAGCGAGTTCAACCACCTGACGTTGATCGGCGGGAAGGTCGTTCAACGCGTTGAGAATAAGGCGGCGCCGCTCAGCTTCCCAGGTTAACGTGCCGACGTCGGATTGGGGATCCGGAATCGATAGGAGCACCTGATCATCTGTACCGTTCGTAGCCATGTTTGGCCGTGAACGGCGGCGGCGTAGTTCATCAATACATAAGTTCCGCGCAATCCCAAACAGCCACGGAGTAAATGACCCCTGGACAGACTGAAAAGTTTTGCTGCGGCTCCAAACACGCCAGAATGTTTCCTGCACCACATCTTCGGCGTGCTCGGCATTGGCGAGGATTTTGAGTGATAGGCCATAGACAACTCGGGCATAGCGATCATAAAGATGCCTGATCGCATGACTGTCGCCTATAGCGACGAGTTCCATCAACTGCTCATCACTAAGCTGCTGTAACTCGTCGGAGTGGCCTTGAACGTTGGCCAAAGTAGCGCCCTCACTAGCTTTATATACGAAAGGAAACTGCAAATGGATGTACGCAGCAACCTTTAGCTTGTGTAACGCGGCGCCCTATTATACACGAAGACGATCCGGCGCTATGCCGGTCTGGTAAGATACTATGCAGCGGAATTATCTGGCGCTCAGCGTGTTGCACATTACAGACATTCTGGCACTGTCCGTGCAAAGTGGAGAAGATAGCTGACGCGGCGGTGTGAAATACAGCGCTTGACACGCACTCTGTTTGTGCTATAGTAAAGTTTGTGGTGAATATCACAAGCTATTGCGCACACGCGTTGCTGTCCTGGAACGTTCTGCGTATTGGCCGGAGCGGCTAGCGTCGTCGCTTTATAGGCTCTAGGAAGGATCAGCCGCATGGCTGCATACCAGACGCATACTACCGGAGCGGAGATGGAGAGCGTCGCAAGTGTGTTGGCCGAACGGCACTCAGCCCGTTCCGCTATTGTACCAACCAGCACAGGCCAGGCCGCGATCATCGAACGGGCCGGCCTTGGCGCCGATCTTCAGGCCGTAGAGCAGTTGCTGCTCGATCGGACAGCTTCACGTTCAGAGTTGATCAGCGCGGCGAGCGCCCACACTGTGCGTTCGGGCGGTAAACGTCTGCGCGCAGCCCTGGCATTATTGGCAGCGCGGTTGGGCTCCTATCAATTGCCGCGCGTTATCCACGCTGCATCGGCTGTGGAGTTGATCCACGCTGCATCACTTGTCCACGACGACCTGGTTGATAAGACTGATCGCCGGCGGGGCCGGGTAACCGTGCATTCGCGCTGGGACTCCGACGTTGCGCTGATGGTAGGCGATTACTTTTTTGCGTTAGCCTCAGCGGAGATGGCGCGCAGTCCTGATCCGCGGATCATCACCTACTATGCTGCCGCTGTGCAAACAATTGTCGAGGGCGAGCTAAGTCCGGTTACCGACGCCGAACCGCTTGAAACTGCTCTGGGCCAGTACTATTTTAAGACGGGCGCGAAGACAGCGTCGCTTTTTGAGGCACCGTGCAAAGCCGGGATGGCGGCAGGCGGTGGCACCGAGGCCCAGATCGCGGCGCTCGGGCGTTACGGCTATGATGTTGGGATGGCATTCCAGATCGTCGATGATGTGCTTGACTTTGTCGGCGACGAGCGGACATTGGGTAAGCCGGCGGGGAATGACCTGCGCCAGGGAACGATCACGCTGCCGTTGATCTACGCCTTGGAAGCGACACGCAGCCCGCGCCTACGCGCGATTGTCGAGACGATCAATCCTACGGACAGCACGCTTGCGGCGGCGATCGCCGAAGTTATTGTCGCCGGCGGCGTTGAGCGCGCGCTGGCCGAGGCGCGCCAACTGGTTGATCGGGCGGTGCAGCAGTTGGCCGAGTTCCCGGCATCACCTGCGAAACGGGCGCTGATTGAGTTGGCGCATTTTACGGTCGATCGGGAATTGTGAGGGGCAGGCGTGCGGGTCTGCCCAGGTCTTGTTAGGTGCGGCGGCGATTGAGCGCGTAGCGGATGCCATCTTGTAGATCAGCGCGTGTGATCAGATCGCCGAATTCAATGCCGAGGGCGATCACCGTTTGGGCCACATCCGGGCGAATGCCGGTGAGCACCATCTCGGCGCCCAACAACGCAACTGCACTGGCGCAGCGCAGCAAGACAGCGGCCGTCTGAGTATCGACGATCGGCACACCGGTAATGTCGAGAATCATGATCTGCGCTCGGGTTTCAGCAATTTCCGCTAGAATAGCTTCGACGACGCGTTCGGCACGAGCGCTATCAATTGAACCGATCAGCGGCATCACCAGTGTGCCCGTGCTAATGCGCAAAATCGGCGTTGAGAGTTCGGCCAGCATTGCCCCCTGAGCGCGAATGACTTCCTCTTGCACATCGCGCTGACGCCGCAGTTCTTCAGCTCGTTTGATATCGGTAATATCGGACCGAATGCCGACAATGCCCCCATCACTGGTTGGTCGCTCGACAATTCGCAACCAGCGTCCATCGCTGAGTTGTTGTTCCACGGTTTCGAGCGCAAAGTGACGCTCTAAGCATTCGGCGACCCATTCTTCCACGCGCCCCTCAGCTTCAGCATACTGCCCACGCTCAGCGCCGATCCGCAGGATCTCGGCGAAGGTACGTCCAGTTACCATAAGATCGGCGCTGGTGGCATAAATCTCGCGATAGCGGCGATTACAGAAGACGAGCCGATCCTGGCGATCATAGAGCGCGAAACCGTCTGAGATGCTATCAATCGCATCGCGAAATTGGTGCCATTGCATTGTGGCTTCAGATTCGCTGAGTTGCCAGCGGGTTACGTCAGTAAGTTGCCAAATCAGCGTACCTGCCAAGCCGGTGGGGGCGAGGTTGGCGACAACCCAGCGTTCAGGTGGCTCTTGCAGCGTCACCTCAAATTGGCATAACGAAATAAGGCCTGCGCGCAGATCGCGGATCTCCTGGGTTATCCCCGCCAACAGAGCCGGCTCCCAAACAAAGAGAGCGGCACATGCAGTCTCCAGACTAACGCCCAGGCAGTCGTGTACGAACATGTCGCGCCAGGCCGCATTTATGGTTACGACGTGTCCAGTGGCGTCAACGAGCGCGCATGGCCCAGGCAAGCGCTCGATCAGGCCGGGAAGGGCCTGGATGAGGCGTGCCGGATCGCTTTGCGTTACAGGATCCATACCGTTCTCCAGAACACGGCACTGCGTTCGGAATGGCGCAGGCTCCAATCTACCCATTGTAACATTAGCCACGAACGACATTGGGGAGCGGCTCATATGGGGGCCCCAAAGAAGAGCGATCAGGCGCCGGAGCTGATCAATTGACGAGGAATGTGCAAATATGGTACAAATACTGTGCATTTAAAGAACAATAGCTGTGCGTCTTACATAGGTAATGATGTATAAAGAAAGTGAGCGGCACATGCGGCTAGCAGGCAGAACCGCACTTGTTACCGGTGGCGGTCGGGGTCTTGGGCGTGCCGTTGCGCTGGCTTTTGCTCGTGAAGGCGCCAACGTTGTTGTGGCTTCACGCAGCGCCGACGACGTTGCCGAGACAGTCTGGTTAATTGAAGAGTTAGGCTTTCAGGCGCTCGGTGTTCCCACTGATGTCCGTGATTTTGCACAGGTTGAGCTTCTGGTTGGCAAGGCGCAGGAACATTTCGGTTCGGTGGATATTCTGGTGAATAGCGCCGGCGTTGGCTTGCGGGCACCAATCTACGAAACGAGTGAAGCGCAGTGGGATGCCGTCGTTGATACATTGCTGAAGGGGTCATTTCTGGTAGCGCGGGCAGTATTGCCGACGATGATTGCTCAGGGGAGCGGCAATATTATCAATATCGGCGCGCCGCTGGAACGGATCGCGGTACCTGGTTTTGCCGCTTATTATGCCGCAAAATGCGGTGTCGACGGGCTAACGAAGGTGATGGCCAAAGATCTGCGGCGGCACGGGGTGAATGTTAATGCGGTACATCCAGGAGGCTTTGCCGATACGCACATGGTTCGCGAAACCGTACCTGAGGTGAAGAACGGACTATTAGATCCGGCGGTGATTGGCCCGGTAGCAGTGGCCTTGGCGGCACTCAAACCGCGTGGGCGCACCGGTCAGATCATCGATGCACACACCTGGGTTCCGGAATGATTTAAAACCGTTGCAAAATACTCCTTGACAAATGCTGTGCAAAAGCTGAAAATATAAGCATCCAAAACCTTTGATGCTCCGTATATCTGGGTAGTCAAGTAACAATCTGTCGCATCCTCGCTTCAATCGACAGTTTTAGGAGTGTTGGGCCAGGTCTAGCGCTCCCAGAGCTCAGCAGGCACACGCCGTAGCTGGTCAGGAGAAACCCGCCGTGAATGTCTTCCGCAAAGCCAACAACCGAGCTGATGTGGCCGATGAGACGCTAGAAACGGACACCTCTACTACTGAAGAAGTCGATTGGGATGCAGACGAAGTCGTTGCTGAAGAGGTGGAGGCCGAAGAAGATCTTGCTGATGAGAAGGATAGTGAGCCGGTAGAAGATTCGGTGCAGCTCTATCTGCACGAAATCGGTCAAGTTGCGCTCCTGAAGGCTGAAGAAGAACGTTCCCTTGCAATGCAGATCACGCAGGGCAAGGCGGCACGGCGGCGGATCGACGACGAAGATTATGCTGACGGTCGCGAGCGTGCACGGCTGGAAGTTGAAGTAGCCCGCGGCGGCGAAGCGCGGCGCAAACTCATCCAGGCCAACCTGCGGCTCGTGGTCAGTGTGGCGAAGAAGTATATCGGCAGCCCAATGGCTTTTATGGACCTGGTGCAAGAGGGCAATATCGGCCTGATGCGCGCTGTCGAGAAGTTTGACTACACCAAGGGCAATCGCTTTAGCACATATGCGACGTGGTGGATCCGCCAGGCGGTAACCCGCTCGATTGCCGAGCAGAGCCGCCTGATCCGGCTGCCAGTTCACTTGAGTGAGTCGATTGTCCACCTGCGCCGTGCGATCTACCGCCTGGAGCAGGAGTTGGAGCGCGAGCCTACCGCCGAAGAGATCGCGCACACAATGGGGATGAGTTTGCGCAAGGTGAAGCGCCTGTTGCAGGCCAGCATTCAGCCGGTGTCGCTTGAACAGCCGCTCAACAACGATAGTGAAGGCCGGGTGAGTGAAGTACTCGCCGATGAGACGCTGGAAACGCCGATGGAGATTGCCGCGCAGAATATGCTCCATGCGGAGCTTACGGCAGCGCTCAACGATCTTCCCGAGCGCGAGCGTAAGATCCTCCAGATGCGCTATGGGTTGCTCGACGGTCAACGGCGCACGCTTGAAGAGGTTGGCGTTGCGTTCGGCATCACCCGCGAGCGGACGCGTCAGATCGAGGCTGAGGCGTTGCGCCGCTTGCGCCATCCGAGCGTCGGTGGGCGGCTGCACGGGTATCTGGATTAGAGGCGTAACGGACAGGCGAGTAATCTGGGCGACGACGCGGGCGGGCGACGACGCGGGTTGGGGCGACCACGAGGGTCGCCC
>JBBRUG010000105.1:0-16932 GCA_038247995.1 Chloroflexales bacterium
ACGCAAGCTGCTCCTGAACCTGATAGTTTCCGCCGCCCTCGTGATGATTGTAGCGCCAGACCCGGATCGTCTTCGAGCCGCTGTAATGGTTATACGCTGCATATACGGTCGATGGCGGACAGACCTCGTCCATCAATCCTACTGAAAACAGTGCGTTGGCCTGCGCCCGCGCCGCGAAGTTCACCCCGTCGAAATAGGCGAGCGTGTTGAAGATCGGCTCAACCCGATCGCGGTGGGTGATCAGGTAGCGGGCGATCTCCTGGTAGGGGTGTGCATCGGTGATCTCAGTGGCGCGCTGGTAGTGGCAAAGAAACGGCACATTGGGCATAGCAATGCGCAGATCGGGCACAAGCCCGGCTACGGCCAGGCTGATCCCGCCGCCCTGACTGCCGCCCGCAACCCCAACTCGTGTCGGATCGATCGCCGGATGGGCCCGCGCTGCCTCAACTGCACGCACCGCATCGGTGAACACGCGGCGGTAGTAGTAGGTTTCACGCTGCGCAATGCCCCTGGTCATAAAACCGGGAAACTGCGGGCTTGCGCCGGTCGGCTCATTGTCGGGTGTGTCGCCGCGCAGCCATGCGCTGCCCTGGCCGCGGGTGTCCATCACCAGGTGCGCATAACCGGCGCTGGCCCAAACCAGCCAATCGGTGGGGAAACCGCGCCCGCCGCCGTAGCCGATGTACTCGACGATACACGGCAGCGGCGCACTGCGTTCGCGTGGGAGGAGCAGCCAACCCCGGATCGGCTGGCCGCCGTAGCCGTTGAAGGTCACATCGAAGACATCGAGCGTGCGCAGGCCGCTGGCGTGCGCTGTAAATTGTGGGTTGAGCGGGTGTTGACGCGCAGCGGCAAGCGTTGTCGCCCAAAACGTGTCGCAGTCGGCGGGCTCGTTGCGCTCGGGTTGGTAGCGTTCGAGTTCGGCCAGCGGGAGATCGAACAGGGCCATGGAGGTTGCTCCTCGCCGCAACCCGGAGCGGGCGGCGGCCATCGTACGCCGGCGCATCCGGCGCAATGGCCACTATCATACCTGAAGGCACTTCAGTTGATCCTGATCACGCTGAACTGCGCGTTATGCCGGCACCTTCTGCACCCGTGATTGCTGCTCGAGCGCACGCCCTTTGAGGCCAAGCGCTACCAGCGTCAGGATCACCATGACGACGCCCACGGCCAAAAAGGCCTGGCTGTAGCCGGAAACACCGCCCCCGCGGGATTGGGCAATCGCGCCGACCAGCACACTCCCGACGAGTTGCCCGATGCCGGTACATAAGGTCAGCACGCCCTGCGCAGCCGCCCGATCCTGTTCACGCGCCTCATTCAGCATAATGTAGCGCAAAGAAGCCCCGAGCAACACGGCAATGCCCAGGCCGAAGATGATCGCAAATATGTAGTAAGGTACGATCTGATCGCCAAAAAAGCCTAGAATCAGCAGCGCAACGGCAATCAGCGCCGAACCGGCAACAACGATCGAACGCGAACCGCGCCGATCCAACATCCGCCCGGAGACCGGTGAGCCGATCGCCATTGCCAGCACCAGCGGCAACAACATAAAACTGGCCGTCGAACTGCTGACCCCAAATGCGAGCACCAGCAGCGCCGGTACGAATACTACTGCCGTCTCACTCAAGCCTGCGCCTACGGCGAGGCCGGCAACGATGCGCACCTGGCGCGACGCGAACAGGCTCAAGCGCACCAGCGGATCGACGGCCCGGCGTTCCACACTTACGAAGATCGGCACGAGAACCAGCGCGAGCAGCACGAGTGGCAATACCGGCGCTGTCGTGATGCTGGCAGTAAAACTAGTCGTATCGATTTGGTTTAACGCATACGCCAGTGCGCCCAGCATCACACTCAAGATCCCCATGCCGGGCCAGTCAAACGGGAGTTGTTCCGCCGGCCGAGCCGTCGGCAGTAGCCGCAGGCTCAGCACAATCACGAGCGCTGCGATTGGCAGGTTGATCAAGAATAGCCATTGCCAGCCGGCAAGTAAGAGCAACCCGCCCAGGATCGGGCCGAGCAGAAACGCAATGCCAAAGACTGCGCCAATCAAGCCAAGCGCTGATCCGCGCTGTTCAACCGGGAATGTATCGCCAATCACTGCGGCCGCAACCGGAAAAATACCGCCGGCCCCCAGCCCTTGCAGCGCTCGGCCAAGGAGGATGATCGCGAAGGACGGCGCCAGCGCGATCATCAGTGAGCCTCCGGCGAAGAGCGCCACATTCGCCACATAGATCGTCCGGCGGCCATAGGTATCGGAAAGCTTCGCCATCAACGGCGTCCCGATCAAGCTGAACAAGACATAGATCGCAAACACCCAGGCCAACTCACGCTCGCCGATCGCGAAGCTCGCCTGGATCATCGGCAAGGCCGGCCCGACGATGGCAATGTCCAGCGCGGCCATCAGCACACCAATAAAGAGCACGCCAAGCAGTTGATTACGTCCACGGGTTGTTAGCGTCATCATCCACCTCGCTACAATCTAAATAGTCAGTTCTGACTATTTAGATTGTAGCACGCTCGCGTCGGCTGTCAAGCGCCGCCCGTCCGTCGGGTTATGCATTCTCGTAGTGTGTACGGAAGGACGAACACCGCGCATTTGCGCGGCATTCGTCCTTGGTCGATCGCTCTTCGCCCCTCGAAGAACTGCGAACGGTCAGCCTGCTCGACTGTCACGCCCTGCGGCGCTGCGGCTCACGCTCATCGGGCAGGAACAATGAGAGCAAGAACGACACAATACTCACGACAATCGCGCCGAAGAAGGCCGGCCAGAAACCATCGACGACAAAACCCACCCCAAACCAATTCTGGGCAACCCACGATGAGAGTGAGAAGCAGATCGCGTTGATCACCAGCATAAAAAAGCCCAGTGTCAGCAAGACCAGCGGGCATGAGAGTAAGGTGAGTAGCGGACGAATAAAGGCATTAATCAGCCCGAATACCGCCGCCGTCACGAATACCGCTGTCCACGAGTTGGCATCGTCGGCGATCGTAATTCCCGGCACAAGCCAGGCCGACGCCAGAATCGCAATGGCCGTAATCACCCAGCGTACCAATAAGCGCATGGTTCTTCTCCTCTCTATCTGCGCAATCTGCGCAATCTGCGGATCATCATCGCGGCCTGAGCCAGAACCAGGCCAGCGCCCCCGAAAACACACACAAACTCGCGCCCACGAGCAGCGCCGATGCGGTGCCGACGCTGTACGACTCGCGGTACAAACTCAGGAGCGTGAGCTGCACAATCACCCGGGGATCGTCTTCGGCAAGGGTAAATGGGGTGCGTAGCGTTTCATTCAGGGCATCGAGGGCGCGTGATTGTTGCTCGGCACTAAGCCCCAAATTGGCGATCCGGCCGGCAAAATCGCTCAGCCCCGAAAATTGGGCTACCGTGCCCAAAACCACGCCGGCCAGCGCGCCGCCCACCAGGCCGGCGGCTTTGTTGATCCCCGAACTGACACCCACCAGATCGGCGGACAGGGCGCTGAGGAACAAGTTGCTCCAGGCTGTCGAAGCGACCAGGAAGCCCAGGCCGAAGAGCATCATCGGCGGGACGAGCAAGAGATAGGGCGCACTGGGGCGCGCCAACGCCGTGAGTCCCATCGCCGCCGCCATTGCCCCCAGGCCTACGGCTACAACCAACGGGCTGGGTTGCTGATAGGCGAAGCGGGCCGTCCAGCGCAGCGTGAAGACCGCAACGGCCAGAATCGGCGCAAGCGCGATCCCGCCGAGAAGTGCCGGCATCTGCTGCACGGTGGTAAAGAAGCCGAAGAGTTGGAGTGCGTACCCGCTCAGGGCGAAGGTAAGCGTCGCCGAGACGAGGACGAGCATCAGTAAGAAGTGGGGCGGCGGCGCGTCAACTTCGCTAAAGCGAACCTTCCGGAGCGTCGGTTGCGGTCGGATCAGCAGCACCAGCAAGCCGATCATGCCCGCGCCACCTGCAGCCAATGTGATCGGGTTCTGCCATGTGCCGCTCGCCCGCGCCACAGACAGACCGAAGATCACCAGCAGAAAAACCAGCGTCCAGGCGCGCGTGGTTAGCGCATCGCGCCGCCCAAAGCCGCCCCGCGCCTTGCTCTCGGGCAGGTAACGCCAGGCAAGTGCAATCCCCGCCAGACCGGTGACGATCGGCACGGCAACTACCCAACGCCAGCCGAGCCGGGCCTCAATCGGGATCGCTGCGAGGATGGCCAATGTGCCCAACGCTGTGGCTAGTGTATAGGCGAGTAGGGCATTTGAGCGCTCGCGTTCAGCGAAGGTGAGCCGAATAATGCCGAGCGTGAGCGGAAACACCAGCGCGCCCATAACGCCAATCAGGGCGCGCACAACGATGAGCGCGGGTAAGTTCAGGGCGATCAGCGAAAGCATATTTGCTGCCGTAAAACCGATCGCCCCGATCAGGAAGAAGCGCCGCCGCCCAAAGAGATCGCCGAGCACACCCCCCAATAACTGGCAGGCCACGAATATAACGACCCCCAGGTTCGTCAGCAAGCGGTACTGATCCGCCGCCATCCCAAAGGCCGAAGCGGGAATATCGAGCTCGATCAGCAGCAGGCGCGGCTCGGCAAGTTTGGCAAAACCAACGAGGCAACATGCAGCCAGAATCCACCAGCGGCGCGGATCGTCGTAGCTTGCCGATGCAGCCGCCTGGTTAGGGGCGGCGGCGCTCATCTGGTCGTTCATAGCGTACACTCAGCAGCGCTGAGCGCATAGAATCAGGATCTGTCCCCTACATTAGTGGATCGCGCCGGGCGGCGCATCACACGAATTGAAGTATTTTCATGTGATCATCCCGATCTCAGGCCCGGTGTTCGCCACCGTAGCCATTCTGTTACTCTTCCTAGTCCAATTCGGCGGAAGCTCGCCAGGGGTTGGACGCGGGTTTGCGCCCGCCACAGTGCGGTGTCCGCCGTAGGCGGACGTACGCTTTAGCGTACTAGGGTTCCAGCGCTCGTTTGTGCAGAGCATCGCCACAGCGGGGTTAAAGGGGTAACTGGATGTCAATCGATCGCCGCCCGCGCCTACACTTCACGCCACCGGCGGGCTGGCTCAACGACCCGAACGGGCTGATCTATCACGCCGGCGAGTACCACCTGTTCTACCAGCATCATCCGTACTCGCTGGTGTGGGGGCCGATGCACTGGGGCCACGCGGTGAGTCGCGATCTGGTGCACTGGGAGCACCTGCCGATTGCGCTGGCCCCCGACGAACTCGGCGCGATCTTCTCGGGCAGCGCCGTGATCGACCGGCACAACACGGCCGGTTTCGGCGCCGGGGCGCTGATCACGATCTTCACCCATCATCAGGAAGCGCGCCAGGTGCAGAGCCTGGCCTACAGCAGCGATGACGGTCGGAGTTGGACGAAGTACGCGGGCAACCCGGTGCTCGCCCCGCCCGACGCCCCGCTGAATTTCCGCGACCCGCGCGTATTCTGGTACGGCGCTGCGCACGACGGCCACTGGGTGATGGCCCTGGCGGTTGATCAGGAGATTTGGCTGTACACGTCACCCGATCTGAAACGCTGGACAAAAGCGAGCGCGTTCGGCGCGGGGTATGGTGAGCATGCGGGCGTTTGGGAATGCCCGGAGCTGCTGAGCTTAGCGATCGACGGCGGTCCGGAACGCTGTTGGGTGCTGATCGTCAGCGTGCAGCATGGCGCGCCGGCCGGCGGCAGCGGCACGCAATACTTCGTCGGCGCGTTCGACGGGGCAACCTTTACCTGCGCCGACCCGCCCGGCACAGTGCGCTGGGCCGATTACGGCGCCGACTTCTACGCCGCCCAAGCCTGGAACGCCGCCCCCGGCGAGCGCACGCTCTGGCTGGCCTGGATGAACAACTGGGAGTATGCGCGGGAGACGCCGGCGCGCAAATGGCGCGGCATGATCAGCGCCCCGCGTGAAGTGAGCCTCACGCGTACCGGCGAGCGCCTGACCCTGGTGCAGCGCCTCGCGCCCGAACTGACGGCGAATTGGCCGATCAGCGCGACCCTGCGTGATCAGGCGTTGGGCGAGGGCGGCTATGCCGTGCCGGGCGGCCCAACCTTATTGATCACGGCAACCTTCAGCGTGGCTAGCGCTACGGCGCAGCAGGTTGGGCTGCGGGTGGGCGTGGGAGGCGCCGCAGCGACAAGCGTGACCTACGCTATTGAAGACGCGACCCTCACTGTGGATCGCACGTGGGCCGGCGCGGCGTTCTCCGCTATCGCGCCGCGCCAAACCGCGCCCCTCGCCGCTGCGGATGGCCTGATCCGGCTGGAAATTCTCGTGGACACGGGCTCAATCGAGGTCTTTGCCGCCGATGGAAGCGTAACGCTTACCAGCCAGATCTTCCCTGAGCCGGCGAGCACGGGTGTGGAAGTGTTTGCCGTTGGCGGCGCGGCGCGGCTGGTCGAACTGAAGATTCGGACACCGGAGGGGTAGCGGAAGCGTGATCCGCAGCTATGGCGATCAGGGATAATTCGGCCGTTCATACAGTATGTTCAGCCTTGCACACTGCCTTCAGACTGCCTTCCACAACTGCCTTGCCCAACTGTTCCCCGTCTCTCCGTCACGCGGAGAGAGGGTTGAGGGGTGAGGATAGCGCGGATCGGCTGACGTTGCTTATGCCCTGGCTTGCTGGGTGCGGTGCTTACTGTTCCTGAAACACAACTGCTGCGCGTTGCTCTGGCGCGCCATTGACCCACACGGTTGTTGCCGCGCCCGCAACCGAATGATCGGGCGGCGCCCAGAACAGCACCACGCTCCACGTCGAGGCGCCAAGGCCGCAACGTCCTGTGTAGCCATTCGCGTCGGTCTGGTTTTGATAGCTGTGTTCGCCATTGTTGATCCCCACTACTGCCCCGCCCAACGGCCCATTCCGGCCCAGCACCTGGATGTCGATACAAGCGGCATATTGCCCGCTTGGCGCGCTGTCGTCAAAGCTCTTGCGTGCAGTGACGGCGAAGCTAGGCGGCTGTGGGCGTTGGGTAGGTGTAGGCTGAACCGGGCGTTGGGTTGCGGCGCTGCGTTGCGCCGGTAGGCTTACAACCGGTGGTTCAGGGCTTACCGACCCATTCGTACATACCGCCATTTGGGCTGTGCCTTCCGGCCAGATCGCTGCCGCCTCGCCACAGAGTTGTGCGGCCTGCGTCGGATCGCGGGTTGCGTCGAGTAGGGCCGCCGTGGCTGTCTGATAGCGTACCAACTCGGTGTGTAACGCACTTCCTGCCGGGGCCAGCATCACGCCGATGCTGAACTGGTCGAGCGCTGTTCGCAGCGCTTCCGGTTCGCCCTGCGCTGTATTTGTGATCGCCAACCCCTGGGCCAGCCGCAGTTCTGCGTGCCGATCAGCGCTAAACTCTGGCTCCGTAATAGCCGCTTCGCGATAGCTATTTGCTATTGTGGCCTGGCTTACGGCCTGGTTTGTGGTGCAACCGGCGAGCATCATCAACAAGCCAAGCATGAGGCTGCTGATCATGCAGTTGCTAAGCATTCGATGGATGTTATTGTGCATGGGTTGTGCCGTCCGTAACGCTGTGTTTCGCAGCTATGCGCCGCTGCATGCCCTCCAACCGTACAACCACAGCGGCCATTGTTGGGATTGCTGCGCGGCGCGCGGCCACCTCAGGCTGGGTCATCGCCGTGATCAGTTCATTGAGGCCGGCGATTGATTGATTATCCGTAGTTAAGGTGTCCAACAAGACTCCCAACGCAAAGATGTCGCTCTGCGGATCGGGCGGTGGCGGCGGTTCGCGCCGGCGCTCCGGTGCGATGTACGGGCCGGTGCCGTAGCACGCCCGCCGGCGTGGCTGCGCCGGTGCGTCGGCGACGCCGAGGTCGATCAGCGTCGTATGGAGGGTGCCGTTCCAATGCCGACGCACAATCAGGTTCGCCGGCGTTACATCCTGGTGCACGATGCCAACTATGCGATGCAAATGATCCAACGCCTGCGCTGTCTGGAGCGCCACAGCGAGGGCCTGATCGCTGCGCAGTTTTCTGTGGCGCAGCAGATCGACAAGTGGCCGGCCACGCACATACTCCAGCGCGATCCAGGTGCAGCGTTGTCCGCTCGGCCCGGCTGCAATCCCCAGGGTGCGTTGCGCCGCGTACGACGCCAGGCGCACCAGATGTGGATGGCGCGCAGTCGGACGGCTCAGCCAGGCGTGTTCATCGTGGAGCGCCGCCTCCCCTTCGGGATGCGCAATTTTCACCACCACGCGCCGTGCCCCCGGCCCCAGCGCCAGATAACAGCGTGCCTGCCCGCCCACGCCGAGCGTACGCTTAAGCCCAAACTCGCCGCAGCGTGTGCCCCGACGAAGTTCAGTACCGTCGAAGGACCCTAGCGAACGCCGCTCAGCCTGTACGGTACTGCTCTGCCGTGCGGTAATAATCCGGTCGCCATAGTTCTGCCTGGCGCGGGTACGACGGTTCGTGCTGCCCTTGCTCGGCGTCCGTAGTCGTCCGTTCGTAATCGGTTCTCCTTCGTCGAATGACGACTGTCCGTGTCGCTGTGGTTGTGTTTTCATCCAGCGTTGCCGCACGAGCGCGGCGCCACCCAGGCCCAGCACCATCAACGCGCCGCCGCCGAGGCCAAATGTCCAGCTGTGGTTGTCGTCGGTTAGGCTGTGATCTAGCGCCACATTCAAGTCAGGCCCACAATTGCTGGGCGCAAATGGCGTTACACTCCGCTGGTTGGTGATCCCAGCGGTAAAAGGGCGCAATCCTGCATCGAGCGCTGCAAAACGCGCGGGCAGTTCACGGGCCTGTTCGGCCTGGAAGGGTATGTATACCGCACGTTGCGCGGCGGCCCATGCCGCCATTGGTGCGCCACCGCCCAGGTCAACCACGATCAACCCAGCATCAGCCGGTAGCGATTCCGGCCAGGCGCCCTCCGGTAGGCCGGCGGCGAACAGCACCAGCGTATGGCGCGCGTTGGGCGTTGGCGCAAGATACGTCTGGGCCTGTTCCAGCGCCGCCGTAAGCGCTGCGGGATCGGCGGGCTGCGGGCCACCAGGCTGTAGACGCTCCAGCGCTGCGCGTACTTCGCCTGCGGCGCCGATTCCATACTGCCTGGTTGTGCTGTCATAGCCGATCAAGCTCACCACGGTTCCCGGCGTCAACCGCTCCAGCAGCGTATCAATCAACAGTGTCGCATCCCGTTGCCGGGTGCGGTAGGGCGTGCCGCTGCCGGCCATCAGTGCGCCGGTATCTAGTACCAGCGCCACGGTGTCTGGTCTGCCGTTTTCGGTGAGGGCTAACTCATCACGACAGTCCACTTGTGCCGCGCCATCCTCGGCCATCACAACGCCGGGCAGCAGCAAGCCAAGCAGTAATCCCATCCAGAGTATGCGCAGCAACTTCACGGGCGCTTCCTTCGGTTTTCAATGATCATTCTGCCTTCCTATACCGCTCGCGTCGGCTGGAAAGTTCCGCCTAAAGGACGAGTTGCGATCAGCTCAGTCAGCGGAGCGTACTCCCGCCTCGCGCCGATGCTTCGTGCAGCGATCTAGGTTATGCTTAGGTTATAGCAGTAGGCTCATCCACTTCGGCTTTCCCAAAGCTTCGTATGCGGATCAACATTTTCCAGAACCTGCAACAACGCTTCGGCACAATCGGCTGGAAACTCACCGGCGCGTATATGCTTGTCTCGTTGCTTTTGGGGCTGACCCTCCTGATCATCCTGCTTGGCGGGGTGATCTATTTGCTCAACTCGCCGCTGCTGCCCAACGCCATGGCCGAGTCGGCGCGCGAGTATGCCGACATGGTCGCCGCCGAATACCGCGATCCCGCCGGTGATGTTGAACGGCTCATGGAGCGGCTGGGAATGCTCACCAGCGCCCAACCCAGCGCCGAAGCGGCGGCGCCGCAGGCCGGCGGCAATCCGAACGCTCAGCTCGAGATCGAGGCCGATGATGTCGTTCTGGCCCTGCTCGATCCCGCCGGGCGCGTAATAATCACTACCCACTCACACGATTTCCCTACCGGCGTCGAGTTCACCGCCTACGAACCGGCCCCCGCCGCCGATCTGATCAGCCGTGCCGGCGCCGGCATTACCGATACGCTGCAACTCAGCGGTTGGACCGCTAACCGCCAGCCGATTGCCGTCGCGCCGGTGCTCAGCCAGGAGAACGAGATCCTCGGCGTTTTCTATATGCGGCTGGTCGTTTTGCCGCCGCTGACGCTCATTTTCAGCCAACTCGTCCCGATTGTGCTAATCTTCCTCGTGCCCTGGCTCATCCTCAGCGGCGGCCTGGGCATGCTCTACGCCTGGATCGTTGGGCGCGGGTTCGCGCGCCGCCTCCAGAGCCTCACCGCCGCCAGCCATGCCCTCGCCGAAGGCGATCTCGGTCGCCGCGTCGCCGATCCTTCGATCGATGAGATCGGCCAACTCGGGCGCGAGTTCAACCGCATGGCCGAACAACTCGGCGCCAATCTGCGCTCGTTGCGCCGCCTCGCCGACGAGAATGCGCAGCTCGCCGAGCGTGCCGCACAGTTCGCCACCGTCGAGGAGCGCAATCGCCTCGCTCGCGAACTCCACGACAGTGTCAGCCAGGAACTTTTTAGCCTGACGATGCTGGCCGCCGCCTCACGGCGGGTTATGGAGCACGACCCGGCGCGTGCCGCTGCGCAGCTCACAGAAATTGAGGCGATGGCGCGCCGCGCCCTCGAAGAGACGCGCAACCTGATCTTCGCCCTGCGCCCGGTTGCGCTCGACGATCGCGGCCTCGTGCCGGCCCTGCGCGATCTCGTCGTTGCGCTTGAACAACGCCAGGGCCTCAAAGTTGATCTCCAGACCCGCGATGAACGCCGTCTGCCGCTCGCCGTCGAGCAAGATCTCTACCGTATCGTGCAGGAAGCCCTGGCGAATGTTGCCCGTCACAGCGGCGAACGCACTGCCACCGTCGCGCTGGCCTACCAACCCACCTGCCTGCAACTCAGCATCAGCGACCAGGGCCAGGGCTTCGACATGGCGGCTCCCCGCCGGCCGCAAGCCATTGGCCTCCAGAGTATGGCCGAGCGGGCGCAGAACCTGGGCGGACGTTGTACTATTCAAAGTGCCGTTAACGCCGGCACCCGCGTCGAGGTGCAGATCCCGGTTGATCCAATCAAAGCATAAGTAGCGGTGGAGCAGCGGGACGCCGAACAGCGGCCCGTAAGCGCCGCAGGCCGGCGCCGGCGCCGGCCCATGCCGCCCGACTCGCGGGCGGCGCGGCAATTGGCGGAGCACGGGAAATATCCAATGGTCGCTACCCAAATCTTTAGAGGAACGTTATGGAAACTATTCGGGTCATGCTCATCGACGACCACGCGATTGTGCGGCGCGGCCTCAGCGCCTATTTAACCACCTACCCCGACATCGAGGTTGTGGGCGCGGCCGATAGCGGCGCCGTCGGCGTAGCCCAGGCCGCGCGGCTCGTGCCCGATGTTGTGCTTATGGATCTGGTGATGCCCGAAATGGACGGCATCGAGGCCACCCGCCAACTCAAAGCCGCCTCGCCCACCACCCAGGTAATCGTGCTGACCAGTTATAGCGAAGACGAGCGCATTTTCCCGGCGATCAAGGCCGGTGCGCTCTCCTACTTGCTCAAAGATGTGCAACCCGACGATCTCGTGCGCGCCATTCGCGCTGCCCGCCGGGGCGAGGCGACGCTGCATCCCGCCGTTGCCGGCCGGCTTATGCTCGAACTGACCGGCGCGCGCAGTTCACCGCTCGACATCCTCACCGAGCGCGAACGCGAAGTGCTGACCTGCATTGCACGGGGCATGAGCAACGCGGCCATCGCCGATCACCTGATCATCGGCGAGCGTACCGTAAAGACCCACGTTTCCAATATTCTCTCCAAGCTCCACCTGCAAGACCGCACCCAGGCCGCGCTGCTTGCGCTGCGCGAACGCCTCGTGCCCCTGGATGATAAACAGTGAGCGTGGAAAAGCGAGCGCGAGCGGGTGAGGGCGTGAGGCGTGCAGGGCGTGCGAGCGTGCGAGGGCGTGAGGCGTGCAGGGCGTGCAGGGCGTGATCATATCCGCACCAGCTACTGCGCATCGCCGACGAAGAAGGTGTGCGCCTCGGCGACGGTGAGATTGTCCATGCGTTGGGCACGTTGCACAACTACCAGGGCCTCGACGGGCGCGTAGCTGCCGTCAATCCGGCGCACCTGGTCGCCGATCTGGAGATCCTCCACCTCGACCCAGCCGCGTCCCAACACGAAGAAGGGGTGTTCCGCCGTTGTCCGCAGTTCCTCGCCGCCGATGGTGAGCCGGATGCTGCTCGGGTCAATTGTAGACATTGCGCGTCCGGGTGCGCGAACCCTGCCGCGTGCCGCCTGCTTCCTGAAACCCTGCTTAATGGTATAATGACCTAATCCATACGCTAAAGCTAGGCGTTCTTCTAGTCAGATACGACAGGGCATGGAACTCAACGACCTCCAGGCGCAGCGCGCCGCGAAGATCGAGCGCTTGCGCGCTGACGGGATCGAAGTCTATCCCACCCGCAGTTCGCGCACCCATTCAATAGCAGCCGTGCTGGCGCAGTTCGATGCCCTGGCCGCCGAGCAAGTCGCGCTGACCCTGGCCGGCCGGATTGTCGGTGCCCGCCGCGTGATGGGCAAGATCGCTTTTGCCCGCATCGACGACGGTAGCGACAGTATTCAACTCTGGATCAGCCGGGGCGATCTGGGCGACGAATGGTTCGAGCGCTTCCGCGACGACATCGACACCTTCGATATTGTGCAGGCCCGCGGCACGCTTCGCCGCACAAAAATGGGTGAAGCGTCGCTGTTTGTGCAGGAGTTGACCATCCTGGCCAAAGCAGTCAACCCGCCGCCGGAGAAGTGGGCCGGCTTGCAGGATGTTGAGGAGCGTCATCGCCAGCGTTACCTCGATTTGATCGTCAACCCCGAAGTACGTGATGTATTTCGCGCTCGCGCCACCGCGACCAGCGCCATGCGCCGGGTGCTCGATGCGCGCGGTTTCCTCGAAGTCGAAACGCCGGTGCTTCAACCGATCTACGGCGGTGCAATAGCTAAACCCTTCGTCACCTTCCATAACGCGCTCGATCAGAACCTGTACCTGCGCATCGCCACCGAACTGTACCTCAAGCGCCTGATCGTCGGCGGTCTCCCCGGCGTCTATGAGATCGGCAAGAACTTTCGCAACGAAGGCGTTGATCGCAGCCACAATCCCGAGTTCACCATGATGGAGTGTTATCAGGCCTACGCCGATTACACCACCATGATGGAGCTTGTCGAGGATATCTGCCGCGAACTCGCCATTGCCGTCACCGGCAACCCGGTAGTTACCTTTCAGGGCCAGGCGCTCAACTTCGCTGATCCATGGTTGCGCCTGCCCATGGCCGAGGCAATTGCCGAGCGTACCGGGATCGACATTGCTGTACAGAGCGATCTCCCCGCGCTGCAAAGCGCGATCCGTGCAGCCGGCCTGCGCGTTGACCCGAAGACAACCTGGGGCAAGCAGGTCGATGAATTGTTCAGCACCTATGTGCAGCCCCTGCTGGTGCAGCCGACGTTCATCATCGACTACCCGGTTGCTTTGTCGCCGCTCGCCAAGCGCAAACCTGGCATGCCGGCGTTCACCGAGCGCTTCGAGGCGTTTGTCGCCACGATGGAAATTGGGAATGCCTTCACCGAACTCAACGACCCCTTCGACCAGGAGCAGCGCTTTCTCGACCAGGGCCGCGACTTTGCCGCCGGCGACGATGAAGCGCACCAGATGGACACCGACTATCTGAATGCCCTGATGTACGGCCTGCCGCCTACGGGCGGCCTGGGCATCGGCGTTGATCGCCTGGTGATGTTGCTGACGGACAATCCCTCGATTCGCGAGGTGATCATCTTCCCGCATAAACGCCAGCGCGAAGGCTGATGGCAGGCGGCAGGAAGTGGGAGGCAGGCGACAGCAACCTGACTCCTGAAGCCTGAATCCTGACTTCTGGAGAAAGCTATGCCTCGTTCGTTCATGCTGGAGCGCGAGAACCTGCCGCCGGTTGTGCAAGGCTGGCTGCGTGCGGTTGGCCTGGGCGACGAGGATGTGGTGGAGATCGTCTTCACCGAGCGCGAAGTGCTGTTGCGCCGCCCGATGAACCCGCATCTGCGCGCCTGGGCGACCGGGATCAGCGACACCTATGATAAAGCTTTCCGCCAGATCGCTGGACTGTGATGCGGGTTGAAGACCTGACAGGTCTCAGTAGACTATGAACTATCTGACGAAAGACGATCTGCTCGATCTCCACGCCTACGCCGTAGAGCGTTATGGCGGCCTGCTGGGAATCAAGAGCCAGGATCGGCTGCAGAATGCGCTGAATGCGCCGCGTCAGGTGATGTTCGGCGCTGAGCTCCACCCCGATGTCGTGAGCAAGGCGGCGGTGCTGGTCTATTCGCTTGTGAAGAGCCAACCCTTCAACGGCGCCAACGAAACGACGGCGCTCCTGGCGTTGCTGCGCTTCCTGGCGATCAATGGCCTGGCCCTACGGTCGGTGATCGATGCAGCGGAATTGGGATGGGTGATCCGCGCCCTGAATAGTTCCGATATCGACAAAGAGGGCCTCGAACAGTGGCTGCGCGAGAGCGTCGCCCACGCGCAGAGTGAGGCACGATGACAAAAATCTTGATCAATGGCCTGGATTCGTCGTTGGGCGCAGCCGTGGCGCGGCGGCTCAGCGAACGATCCGACGTCGCTGTAATTGGCCTGGCCCGCGCAACCCCGCCGGCGCCGATCGGGCGCGCCGAGTGGCTCACCGCACGGCTTACCGGTGCGCAGGTAGCCGAATTGCTGCGCGCCGAAGCTGTCGATGTGGTGCTCCACCTCGATTTTGCCGGCGCCGACGCTCCATACGCCAATCGCGAAGAGGCTATTCAGCAGAACATTCTGGGCAGCATGGAACTGCTCGGCGCCTGTGCCATCGCCGGTGTGCGTCAGGTAGTGCTGCGCAGCCACGTCGGTGTCTACGGCTCGCTGCCCTCCAATCCAACCTTTATCACCGAGCGTAGGCCGCTTACACGTAACGGCCTCACCGGCCTGCTGCGCGACTTCAGCGAAGTTGAACAGTTCGCCGCCGAGTTTCGCGAGCCGCATCCCAACCTGAGCATCACTGTCCTGCGCTGCGCACATATCATGGGCGCATGGTCGCCCCTGGTGGCATATTTTACGCAACCCAACCCGCTCATGCTGACTGGGTTCGACCCTTGCTTCCAACTGCTGCACCTCGAAGACGCCGCTGAAGCCTTTGCCCTCGCGGCAGTAACGCCCACCGACGGCGCCTTCAACATCGCAAGCGCAGATACGCTGGCACTCTCGCAGGCTATTCGTCTGGCTGGTCAGCAGCCGCAGAGCGTCTTCGAGCCGCTACTGGACATGGCGGCAACGCTCGGTGGCCGCGAACGGCTCGGCAATTGGCCTTATGCTGTCGGCTTCTTGCGCCATAGTTGTGTTGTCGATATTCAACATGCACACGATGAATTAGGCTGGGCGCCGACCTATTCGGCGAGCGATATTTTGCACGCGCTGCGCCTGAAGGGGCAGTCCCCCTGCCCTGACGCATCTGAGGCGGCGTTGCGCGCGTTTTTGGACCGAAGGAGCGCGACGTGAATGAAGATTCTGCCCGTGGGAAGCAATCGGTTGAGCTAGAAATCGGCGGCGCCGATCAGCCGGCAGAGGATGCTGCCCCGCCCGATCCGGCACAGGAAGCGACTGCCGACGAAGAGTTGGAGGCGCCGACTGCCGAAACTTCGCGTGCCCCAAAGCCGGTCAACTACTGGGACGAGCAACCCGGCGATGCGCTCTACGATATTGAGGTCAAGGTGCGTAGCCATGCCGAGGATAGCACCGGCCAGGCCGCCGATCTCGGGCGGATCGCCGCCGGTTTGATCCAACTAATCGGTGGCAATCTGCGCCAGATGACTTCCGCCCAGGCCGAGCGCGCTCAAGAGTTGTTGCGTGAGGTCGATCTGAAAGATTACCTCGACCCGGATTTCTGGAAGGGTCTGGGGATGGTGCTTCAGTATCAAGTGGATGAGCAGCGCGCTTTTATCGAGCGGCGTCTGCGTGGCGAGTACAGCACCGACCCGTATGGGATGGATCGCGAACTGATCGAAGTAGTGCGGCCGTTTATCGTCTTTATGTATCGCACCTGGTGGCGCGTCGAGGTTGAGGGGTTGGCGCACGTGCCCGCCGAGGGCCGGGGCTTGCTCGTGTCGAACCACAGCGGCGTATTGCCCTGGGATGGCGCGATGATCGCCGCGTCGATTGTCGAAGATCACCCTTCAGGGAACATGCGCATTACGCGCAGCCTGCACCTGGATTGGTTCAGCACCCTGCCCTTCGTCGCGCCGGCGCTGGCCGCGCTCGGACAGGTGCCCGGCGTGCCGGAAAATGCCGTGCGCCTGCTCGAAAACGATGAGCTGGTTTGTGTTTTCCCCGAAGGGCTCAAGGGCGTCGGCAAACTCTATAAAGATCGCTACAAGCTGGCGCGCTTTGGCCGGGGCGGCTTCGTGCAGGCTGCGTTGCGCACCGGCGCGCCGCTGATCCCGGTGTCGGTGGTTGGCGCCGAAGAGATCTACCCAATGTTCGTCAACGCCGAGCCGGTCGCCAAGCTGTTCGGTTTCCCCTACTTCCCGCTCACACCCTTCTTCCCCTGGCTCGGCCTGTTCGGCGTCATCCCGCTCCCGACGAAGTGGAGCATCACGTTTGGCGAACCGATCCCTACCGCCGAATATGGCCCCGACGCCGCCGCAGATCCGCTCACCGTGCTCATGCTCTCTGAGCAGGTGCGCACTACCATCCAGGCAACGCTCGATGCGAAGGTGGCGGCGCGCACATCGATCTTTTAACATAATTCGTAGGGCCCCAGCAACAGCATTGCTGATGCTGTGGGCCAACCAAAACAAAAACAAATTTTGGGCCAGCTACGGCGGCTCATCGGCGCGGTCCCAGGGCCGCGGCGGCG
>JBBRUG010000106.1:0-16812 GCA_038247995.1 Chloroflexales bacterium
CCCCCGGCGACTGCGGGCTGAAGCCCTTGCCGCCCCCCGGCGACTGCGGGCTGAAGCCCTTGCCGCCCCCCGGCGACTGCGGGCTGGAGCCCTTGCCGCCTTCCTCCAGCAGCGCCGCAACGACTCGTTCCATCCGCGCCGCTGCGTCACCCTTCACCAGTACAAGATCGCCCGGCCCGCAATCCGGCGGTAGCGCAGCAATGGCCGCAGCGGTTGTATCAACAACCGCGACCAACACTTCAGGACGTACAGCCCGGGCCGCTCGTCCGGCGCTCACGCCCCAATCGCCCTGGAAAATAAGCCTGTCGGCACAATGGGCGGCCAGCGCACCCAATTCACGATAGAAGCGCTCTTCGTCACCGGGAGGGAGATCGCTGGGCGCGCCGAGAACAGCGATCCGGCGGCGTGCAGGCAGGCTCGCCAACGTGGCCAATGCTGTACGTACAGCGGGAAGCGCGGCGCTGAAACTATCGTCGAGAATAGTTGCGCCATTTTGAGCTGGTAATGGGCGCAAGCGGCCCGCCGGCGGTTCAAGCGCAGCCAACGCTTGCGCTGCTGTAGCAAGCGGCACGCCGCAATTCAGGCCCACAGACACGGCGGCCAGCGCCGTCGTCAGCGCCGGTGCGCCAATCAGCGGCAACTGCGCTTCAACTGTGGCGCCACCGTACTGCAAGCGGATCAGGCTGCCCTGAAGATTGGTGTGTACAAGTTCACCGCGCAAGTCGACGGCAACCCCCGCCCCAAACTTAAACACGCGGGCGGCGGTACGCCCAACCATCGACTGAACGTGGGCATCGTCGGCATTTAAAATGGCAATCCCATTGGCGGACAGGGCCGCCGGAAGATCACCCTTCTCGGCAGTTATGGTGTCCAGATTGCCGAAGCTGCGCAGGTGCGTCTCACCCACAGCCGTCACGACGGCAATCTGCGGCGGAAACAGGCCGGTTAGCCGCGCGATCTCGCCTCGCCGGTCACTGCCGAACTCTAAGACAGCGTAGCGATGTTCAGGCTCCAGTCGGGCCAGGGCGATCGGTAAACCGAGCAATGAGTTGAAGCTGCGCCGGCTCTGAAAGGTTGGCGCCTGTGTGGCAAGCACCGCAGCGATCGCGCGGCGGGCACTCGTTTTGCCGACACTGCCTGTCACCGCCACGACGGTAGGCGCCCGCGCCGCCAGGTGTGCAGCGGCCCAGCGCTGTAGGAGCGCCTGCGGATCGTCGGCGAGAATGACGGTGGCATGGCCGGGATCACGTGGAGGCCGGCTACAGAGCACGCCGGTGGCGCCTGCCGCGAGCGCCGCAGGGATGTAATCGTGGCCGTCGGCCCGGAGGGTGCGCACCGCAACAAAACACGCACCCAGCTCGGTTAGCCGTGAGTCGTAACTCCAGTCGGTGAAGTGTAACGCTCGCTGAGAGCCAAACAACCGACCACCGACGGCGAGAAGATCGCTAAGATTAATGGGCATAATGACTTTGCTTCAAAGCGTATTCGGGAGATGTCGGATGCAGCGCACTGCGGTTAGACTCCAACATCCATCTCATGATGGTACTCCGGTGCAACCAGGAGCATTATAATGACTTCTATGTGCCAATGACGGCCCCACCTGTGCTCTCAATAACGGCCACGAAGACGCCCGAGCACGTTGTAGTGAATGCTCAGCATACGTCTTGGTGGATGAAAGCAGCGCCACGATGCGCAATGTCTCCTCGCTGACCGCCGCACAGTCGTCTGGTGCAAGCAACCCCTCCTGGGGTTGGATGTTGATTGCCCTGATCGCCCACACCGGATGGGGCGCGTACCCTGTCCTCGCTCGCTATCTGCAAACGGTTAGTAACTTGCCAAGTATGGCCTTGCTCGGCCTGGGTAATCTGATCGCCGTGGCGATCTTTGCGCCGTTTGTCTGGCGCCGGATTGACTGGCGTTTTTTGCGTTCGCCGGTGATCTGGGGTTTTGCGCTTGTCGTTGTGTTGCGTGCGATCACCAACCTGCTGGCGGCGCGCTTTACACTTGCGATCTATGTGCAACTGATTACGCTGATGACGCCCTTGCTAGTGGCCTTGCTCAGCGCCGGCCTGTTCCGCGAGCGCTTGCCCACATTCACCCTTCCGGCGATTGGTCTCTCGGCGTTCGGCGCAGCGCTGATGATGAGCGGCGATCTAGACGCAACTGCGGGCATCACGCTCAGCAGCTCCGATTGGCTTGGGATCAGTATGGCCCTGGCCTCGGCGATCTGCCTGGCCTTGTACATGATCCTTGTGCCGCGCACGGTAAAAAGCGCCGTCCCCGGTGAAACGGTGCTGCTGGTTCAGCTTATGGCGCTTACGGTCACAACGGGGGTCATCAGCGTGGTGATTGGGGAGGATTGGGGACGCTTCGCAGCGATTGGGGCCACCGATTGGGCTGTATTCGGCGCCTTCGTGGTCTTTGTACTGCTCGGCGCGAACCTGGGCCAGATCGCCTCGTTACGCCATCTCGGCGCACCGCTTGTGAGCAGCACAATGGCCTGGCGCCTGATCGCTACGCTGGCCCTGGCGGCACTCCTGCTCGGCGAACGCCTGAGTTCGTTCTGGCAGGCGCTGGGCGCCGTCATCGTCCTTGCGACAATTACCGCTTACCTCTGGCGGCAACGACGGTGAAGCGGGGAAATCGTTTTAGCGTTCTCCCGCTCTATCGCCCGCCGCCCGCCGCCCGCTGCGTCCTGAAGGACGCAGCTATCCGTTGGCGTGCGGCGGCTGCAGGCTGAAGCCCTTGCCGCGCCGCCCGCCGCCCGCCGCCCGCCGCTCTATCGCTCTCCTAACCCAATGCTGCCACGAGCACGGCCAGCGCCACCACTTCGCCAATTTCGTTCAGGGCGCCGTAGGTGTCGCCGGTTAGCCCGCCGAGATCGCGCGTCCACCAGCGGGCCAGCAGGTAGGCGCTCGCCAGCACAAACAGCCCCGCGAGTAAACCGATCCATCCTGCCATCCCAACGCAGACCGCGCCGGTAAAGAGCGTCGCGAACACAAAATCGCGCCGCTGCACCTGGGCGTTAAAATCGCGCCCGAGGCCGCCTTCACGCGCTGCCGGGAAGAAATAGATCCCGTAACAATCGGCCCAACGGCCCAGCACCGGCGCGATAAGCACGGCACGCCACCAATCTGCGCCCGCCGACGCGATAAAGGCCACCTTCAGCAGCAACACCGCCACCAAGGCAATCGCGCCCATCGCCCCGATCCGACTATCCTTCATGATTTCGAGCTTGCGTTCACGCGGACGCCAGCTCATCACGGCATCGAATGTATCGCTCAGGCCGTCGAGGTGCAGGCCGCCGGTAACGATACCCCAGGCGACGACAATCAGCGCCGCCCGCACGAATTCGCCCCAGAGCAGATCGCCCAGCCAGCCGACCGGCAGCAGCAACGCGCCGATCAGCAACCCGGCAGCCGGAAAGAGCGGGATGGCGGCGACCATGCTGCGCTCGTTCATCGGCGGGAGCCAGGGCTGCGGAATAATGGTCAGGAAGCGCAACGCCTCGCCGAAACGCCAGATTAACTGCCAGGGGTTCCAGGGGTGGTCATTGCCGTTGGTGTGAGGATCAGTCATAGGGGTTAGGTTGCCTTATCTGCGGAGCCGCCCATACACAGTAGCGCACTGAGCACCACGATTGAGCTGCTGAGGCCACTGAACCGGGTAGCTCGCTGCGCGCGCGCCTGGTTGTGCAGGCTCAAGCGATCTGAGCAATGCGGTAGCGCACTGAGCACCACGATTGAGCTGCTGAGGCCACTGAACCGGGTAGCTCGCTGCGCGCGCGTCGTCCTGATCCAGGCTCAATGGTGCTGCCCACGGCTACAGGCGCATGGATTGAGCCGCCTTACCGGGGCGGCTTTACTGTGGGTTGAGCCGCGGTACTTCATTCACCATGCGCACAATTGTACCGGATGGGTAGACGTCCAGACATGTGACGCTGCCCAAGTCGATCCGCCAATGCCAGTGTTCGGTAGGCGCGAGGCCGAAGGCGGCGCAGAGCACCAACTGAATCGGTGTGGCGTGGGTCACTACCAGCACGCGATCGCCGCTGTGCTCACGCAGGAGATCGTGCCAGGCCGTTGTGACCCGCGCATAGACTTCAGCCAGGCTTTCGCCGCCGGTAGCGCGGCCGTGGATGCCGTCGGCCCAACGCGCATGCGCCTCGGCGGGATAACGCGCCACCACCTCGCGGTAGGTCAAGCCCTCCCACTGGCCGTGCGCCGTCTCGCGCCAATCGCTGGAGACGCGCACGGTAATGTGCCGCCGTCCGTCGAGGATCGCAGCGGCAGTCAGGCGGGTTCGTTCGCTCGAACTGGCAAGCGCAGTATAAAACGGCACCCGGCGTAAGCGGGTCGCTAGTGCCACGGTCTGCCGTTTGCCGTAGTCCGTCAGCGGGCTATCATTCGCGCCCTGATAGCGGCGCTCCTGGTTGAATTGCGTTTGTCCGTGGCGGACAAACCAGACGCTCGTACGCATAACGTATTGTTCTACCTACGCCGCCGACGTGCCGCCATAAGCAGGCCCGCCAGACCGCCAATCATAATCAGTCCAATCCAAAGTGTTGCCGGTATACCAGGTCTTTCGGCGGCGCCTGCAACAGGTGCAACTGTCGCTGTGGGCGCTGCTGAAGCCATGGGTGATCGATCAGGCAGCGCCGGAGTTATGGTTGCCTGCGCCGCCAAGGTCGCCGTGGAGGCCTGTTGTAGCGGGCCGCAGATGGCGTCTACATCCAGCAACGGCGGTTGTATGCCGACGCCGGAAGCGCCGGTGCCCCAGGCCCAACCGTGGACATCACCATCAACGACGGGGATGTTGGCAGCGCCGCGGTTGGCATATGTCCAGGCAGCGTCCTGGCGAATGTGCAGCGCCCAATAGATTGCGCGCATTCCGTCGGTGGCGCAGAAGCAGCCCTCAGTTGGAAAATCACAGCCGTCGGAGCCGATCTTACAGACTGCGGCGCCCAGGGCACTGCCCTGAGTAATGAGCGGCACGTCTGCACGCTCGAGCAGTTCAAGCCCATTGATCTGCGGCTCACTGAAGTTGACACAATGGGTTTCCACGCTGCCATTGGCGAACTGGATCACCAGACCCGCACGATTCGGCGCGGGCTGCGCCGCCACGACGACCGCAAAGACCAACAGGAATGCGAGCTTGCCGATCACCGTTGCGCCCCACCCCTGCGCACCAGCGCCCCACTCAGCAGCAGGCCGAGCGCACCAAGCGCCAGCACAATCGGCGGGAAGGCGGCGGCAGCGCTGGTAGCCGGCAGTGCGGGCGTAACTGCGGTACCTGGAGCGATCAGTGCCTGGGCGCTGACAATCGCCTGCGTACGCACCGGTAACGCCTGCGCAAAGAGCGCAGGAACGGCCTGATAGGTTGCCAACGGGTTGTCATCGGCAAGGTTGGCCTGGTAGCGGAAGGCCCCGCTGGCGTTCTGCAGGCTGGTGAGCAGCGTCAATGGGTTTGCCCCGGCTTGGCGCCAATCGGTGTCGTCAGGGCGCTGGCCGGCCGCGCTGAGCGCCTGCACGACAGCAGCGGTGGAGTTGGCATCACTGGCGTTCCCAAAGGACGACGTTTGTGAGTAAGGGAAACCGCCGTCGTCGTTCTGCTGGCTCTTCAGATACGCCAGAGCGCGGGTGCGCAACTCGGCAGCGCCATCCTGGCCGGCAAGCGCCTGCACAACCAGGCTTGTGGTATTAGTGTCGCTGCCCGTGGCTTCCGAGCCATCGAAACTCCAGCCGCCGTCGTCGAGTTGCAACTCACGGAGGCGATCGAGCGCTGCGGCCGGTGGATCGACGGCAACCGCATTGATCGCCAGCAGCGCTAAGGCATGGCCATAGACATCGGCGCCGTACTGACCGGTAGCGGGATCGTAGCTCTGACCGATCAGGGCCAGCAGATTGACCCCGCCGAAGCTGGTTGGGTCGGCATTCACAGCGATGGCGGCAAGGGCAAGTTTCGCCGCCGCGCCCACCGACGTAGCGGCATAAGCGGCAGTCTGCCCCTCCAGATAGTCGAGCGGCGCGACGCCGTCCTGGACTGCGACGGGCACCGGCTCGCCCGCCGCAACAAACGCAATCAGCGCATCGGCGGTATCACCCGGCCCGAAGCCCGGAAAACTACCGTCGGCCTGCTGCTGATCACGCAGCCAGGTCAGTGCGGCGCGTTGGGCATCACGCTCAGACTGCGCGACGACGGATGCCGGAGCGAACGCAAGGATCGCAAGGCTAAGAATGAGCCCGATGATTGACAAGTAGTAACGCATTCAGTAACACTCCTAGAGCGATAGAGCGGTGGGCGGCGCGGCAAGGGCTTCAGCCTGTAGCCGCCGCGCGCCAACGGATAGCTGTGTCCTTCAGGACGCGGCGGGCGGCGGGCGGCGGGCGATAGAACGGTAGAAACATCAGAATAACCTGGTCAGCACCTCAGCAAGCACAGCAATGGCGAGGCGATATTCGGCGAGTTCGATATGTTCATCGGGCGTATGATCGAGCCGCGCGTCGCCGGGGCCATAGGCCACAATTGGGCAACCCCAGGCCGGCCCAACGACGTTCATGTCGGCGGTGCCGGTTTTGTGCAGGAAGGCTGGTTGGCCCCCAGCGCTACGGATGGCACGCGTGAAAGCGGTAGCGAGCGGAGTGGTGCGCGGGCTGCGAAAGGCTGGACACCTACCCTCGAACTGGAGGGTTGCCCCTGCGGCAAACGGGATCAGCGCAGCGGCGAGATCGGCGGGCGCGATCCCTTCCGGCAGGCGCAAACCAATCGTGGCGGCGCACCAGTCGGCCATACCGTCGCCGCCGCTGGCTACGTGGCGCAGGCTCGGCATAAGCTGGGTGAAGAGCTTTGCGTGGCCGGCATTATGCGCGGCGCAGTGCGTTTGTACGGCAGCCCAGAAAGCGGCCATGTGCTCGGGGGCGGCGCGCAGTTCACCGGCGCTGTGGGCCGCCGGTTGCTCGCGGCGATAATGAACCAGCAACCGGCCCTTGTAGCCCAGGGTGATCCGATCCCAACCGCTCGGCTCGCCGATGACGCAGAAGTCGGGCGCATAACGATCTTTGGCATAATGCGCACCCTTCGAGCTCGCCGCCTCTTCTTCGACAGCGCCCACCAGCACGAGCCGGCAGTTCAGCCGACCAGACAACTCGGCATGGCGCGCCGCCCAGACGAATGTCGCAAATGGGCCTTTCGCATCGACGGCGCCGCGCCCATACAGCCGATCGCCCTCAATCCGCACCGGCACAACGCCGGGGACTGTGTCGATGTGGCCCAGCAGCACCACTTGCGGCCCGGTAGCGCCAACTTCACCCACGGCGTTGCCTGCCGCATCAACATGGGCCGCCCAACCGAAACTGCGCATCTGCTCAACCAGGAAACGCGCGGCTGTCGCCTCATCGCGTGACACAGAAGGAATGCGCAGGAATGTTTCAAGAAATGTAGTCTCGTCCATCAATCCTCAGTTTGCAAGATGACAAAAGACCAATGACAAAAGACCAATGACCAACAGAATTCGTCCTGCCGCCTGCGTCCTGCGTCCTGCCGCCTGCCCCGTCCTGAAGGACGCAGCTATCCGTTCGCGCGGCGGCTGCAGGCTGAAGCCCTTGCCGCCTGCCGCCTGCCGCCTTAACTCTCAGGCTTGTCGGTGAGCGTCCCAACACCACGCATCCCCGACCAATGACCCTCGGCGACGAAGAAGCCACCGAGTGGTAAGTCGCTCTGATCGAGCGGCAGATCAATCCGTCCATCGGCGGCGGCGCGCAGCGTGGCAAGCGCGGTAACCGTTCCCGTGCCGTGGTCGTACCAAAGCCCAACCGGCTCCAGGGGCGCAAAGAAGGCCGCCGTAATCGTGACTGTGTCGGGCTGCGCCGTCGGGGTTACCGTCAACGGCAAGGTTGCCGTGGCCGTATTTGTTGTACCTGCAACCAGCAGCGTACGATTGGCCGTGCTGATTCCGCCCTGCGCCGCGTCGAACCAGCGGGCCTGGAGCGCACCGCCAAGTGGCGCATCGAGTGGCGCTGTTGGCTGCACATACAGTTCCAGGATGATCGTTAACCCAGTATTGGCGGGTAACGTGCCGGTGCGGATCGTCACTTCAGATGGTGTAAGCTCGCTCACCCAAGCGTGAGGATGGCTGAAGTCGGCATTGAGCAGCACGAGAAGATCCGGATTTAGGGCGAGCGTCAGCACGGCATCACGCGCTGCGCCGCGCCCGCGGTTGACCACTTCGATCGTCAGGCGCACCGTGCTGTCCGGCACGGCAGTGAGGTTGGGCGCGGCGCGTTGAACAACAGTGACGAAGGCCGGCTCAGCAGCCCGCTCAGTCGGCAAGGGCGCCGGCGGATCAAGCGGACGAGGCGGAAGTTCCGGCCCACCGCCGATGAACAGATCGTCCATGATCCAGCTATTGGCCGCGCCGCGAATCAGCACATACGCGATCGTGCGGCCGGCGGGCGCCGTAAGCGTGGCCGGGTCGAGGCGGCCGGTGGCAAGATTCGGCGCGACTGTCTGCGCCCCCAACACAGTCCCATCGGCACTGTACGCGCTGACGGTGATCGGCTCAGCCGTCGAGAAGCCGGCCCCGAAAGTAGTCACCGACGGATCAAGCATGTCGATCCGGCCCACGCCCGGTGTTTCGCCCAACCAGGCAAAGCCGTTACCGGTTACGACAAACGCGCACGGCCCACCAAACGTGGGGCATGGCAGCGGGTAGGGCGCATTGTAACGCCCACTGCGCACATCGCCATAGGCCCACACCGCGCCAGCGTCGGCGCTGAAGCGCAGATCGAGGAGGCTGTCGGCAATCGGTGCACCGTCGGGCGCATTCTCAAAGGGCACCAGACTAAGCCAGTTCACCCCGTCGGCCTGAGCCTGAGCGGGAGCCTGCGGCGTTATTGTCAGCAGCGTACCCAACGCCAGCAGTACACCCAGCAACCATAAGCGGTGCGCCATACGAGCCTCCGTTTAACCGGCGAGGATCTGCTCGATCTGCGCCAACTCAGCGGCGCTGAGCTCCGGTGCATTGAGGGCGCCGACGGCATCATCGATTTGCGCCGGGCGGCTAGCGCCGATCAGCACCGATGTCACTACCGGGCTGCGTAGCACCCAGGCAAGGGCAAACTGAGCCAGGGTTTGGCCGCGAGCGAGGGCGATCGCGTTCAAGCGGCGCACCTGATCGAGCCGGTCAGCGGTGAGTTGCTCGGGGCGCAGGAACGTATTTGGCTTCGCAGCACGCGAGCCCTCAGGGATGCCGTTCAAATACTTGTCGGTGAGCATCCCCTGAGCCAGCGGCGAGAAGGCGATACAGCCCACGCCTGCTTCATCCAGCGTATCCAATAAGCCGTCTTCGACCCAGCGGTTGAACATACTGTAGCTGGGTTGATGGATCAGGCAGGGGGTGCCGAGATCGTGCAGAATCTGTGCGGCGGCACGCGTCTGCTCAGCCGGATAATTCGAGAGACCGGCGTACAACGCCTTTCCGCTGCGCACGATCTGATCGAGTGCGCTCATCGTCTCTTCCAGCGGCGTGTTCGGGTCGGGGCGATGATGATAAAAAATATCGACATATTCCAGCCCCATGCGGCGCAGGCTCTGGTCGAGGCTGGAAACAAGATATTTGCGCGAGCCCCATTCGCCGTACGGGCCGGGCCACATGCGGTAACCGGCTTTACTGGAGATGATCAACTCATCGCGATAGGCGGCCAGATCGGCGTGCAAGATCCGCCCGAATGTCGCCTCGGCGGAACCGGGCGGCGGGCCATAGTTATTCGCCAGATCAAAATGGGTAATCCCTAGATCAAATGCGCGGTGGATCATCGCACGGGCGTCTTCTTCGCGATCAACACCGCCAAAATTATGCCAGAGGCCGAGCGAGACCGCCGGCAAATGGAGACCGCTGCGTCCGCTGCGGTTATAACGCATGGTTTCATAGCGCGAGGACGAAGGCTGGTACATGCTTACATGCTTTCATCAGTTAGGTGGAACGCCGCTATTGTAGTCGAGATCGACGGAGGCCACAATGATGCAATTGTGCCCAGATCGGCGTATACTAGGGCACTGAGCAAAACAGTTGAACCCCTAATGGTACTGAACCGGGTGGCTCACTGTGCTCGCGCCGACTGTATGCCGGCTCAATGGATCTGAGAGTGGTAGAGCGGGAAAGCGACACTATGAAGATTGTAGTCACTGGCGGCGCCGGTTTTATCGGCAGCCACCTTGTTGATCGGCTTCTGCACGCCGGTAACGCCGAAGTTGTTGTGCTCGACAATCTGCTGCGCGGCAGGGTTGCGCACCTTGCCCAACATAGCACGAACTCCGCCTTGCGGATCGTCGAAGGCGACATCCGCGAACCAGCGCTGCTCCATGAATTGTTTGCCGGCGCGGATACGATCTATCATCTCGCAGCGCAATCGAACGTGATCGGCGCGGTCAGCGACCTCAACTACTCGTTTAGCACCAATGTCGCCGGCACAGTACATGTGCTTCAGGCAGCGCAGCAGGCCAACGTGCGCCGGGTAGTGTTTACCTCATCGCGGGAAGTATATGGCGAAGTGGTGCAATTACCGGTGCGCGAAGAAACGCCGCTGAATGCAAAAAACGCCTATGGCGCCAGTAAAGCCGCCGGCGAACTGTATGCACGGGTTTTTCAGACCACCTACGGCCTGGAGACTTCGGTGCTGCGTTTGGCGAATGTTTATGGCCCACGTGATCGCGATCGGGTGATCCCGCTCTGGCTTGATGCCGCGCGCGCCGGACGCAATCTGATCGTCTATGGCGGCACCCAACTGATCGACTTTATCTATATCGACACGGTGGTTGAAGCGCTCATTCGGGCGGCAACCCGCCCACTCTGGGGGCCGCTCAACATCGGCAGCGGTCAGGGTACGCCCATCCTTGCCCTTGCCGAGCGCATCCTCGCTCTGGATGGCGTCGATGTGCAGATCGATCGTCAGCCGGCCCGTGAAATCGAAGTGGCGCGCTTCACCGCCAATGTTGCGGCGATGTATGAATACCTCGATCTTGAGCCGCCGGATGACCCGCTGTTCGCATTAGAGCAGTTGTGGGCCTTGCCTGATTCCTGACCACTAAACCCTACAGCGGCGAGCATAACGCTTGAGCCGTCCGCTTGGCGTGGGGCGGCGCGCCGCACGCCCACAAGGGGCGCAGTGGATGGGCCCACTGCTATAATGAACCGTCTATGACTGATAAAATGCGTCCCCGCCGCAAACTGAGCTTGAAGACGCCGGTTACGCCCGAACTACCGCCCGCCGTCAACCCGGCCTTGCGCGAGGCAGTGCTGAAACACCTCGACGAGCAGTTGGCCAAGAATGAGCCACGCGAACTGCGCACCACGCTCGAACGGCTGGTCGGGCTAGGCTACAGCCGCGAGAGTGCGCGCGAACTGCTCGCCCACGTCATCATCAGTGAGATCTTCGACGTAATGGCCCGTGGCGAGCGCTACGACCGCATGCGCTACCTCGCCGCACTTGAGCGCTTGCCGATAATGCCCGGCGAGCCTGATTCGGCTGTGGAATAAGCTTGAGGTGCCGCCTCGTTCTTGCATGCGGGGGGCTGCAAAGCCCGCCGAACGCCCTTACCACATACGGATCACGTTAAAAATTTCCGCCACACTGGCCCGCACCCCCAACCCCACTCCCTGAGCAGGAGCGGGACTTCGGACAGCATCAGAATGCCGAATGCGCTGTGGCTCCCCCTGCTCCGCGCAGATGGAGCAGGGGGCTGGTGGGATGAGAGAAATCTGGCGTTGGGACGCGGGTGGCGCCGTTCACGCTACGTCGGGTGCGGAGGCGGATTTCAGCGAGGGTGGCGCGACCGGCGAGTTCGTCGGCGAGGTTCTGGGCCAGTCCACGCAGTGCCGCATCGGTGAGGCGCATTGTGTCGGGATGCTGCAGATTGTAGCAGGCCACGGCATACAAATGCAGCACCGAGCCCGCAGCGTGAGGCACTTCGGCTTCTAACACCAAGTTTACTGCAACGTTGTTCAGGCAGCGTCGAGCCAGCGGCGGATCGCGGCTGTCGGCATACAGAGATCGGAGGGTCATTCAATGACGGATGCCCATAACCAACTGATGCTCAATGGTGAGCAATTAACGATCGAGCATGTGCTGGCGGTGGCGCACGGAACGCCGGGCGAACCAGGCGTAGGGCTTGCACCGGAAGCGCGCGAGCGGGTGGCGCGAGCGGCGGCGGCGGTGCAGCGCTTGCTGGAACGCGGCGAGGTGGCGTACGGGATCACCACCGGCTTTGGGGCCTTCAAAGACCGCCTGATCCCGCCGGACCAGGTTGAACAGCTTCAGCACAATATTCTCATGAGCCATGCGGTGGGAGTGGGGCCGCTGCTCGATAGTGCAACAGTGCGGGCGATGATGCTCATCCGGGCGAACACGCTGGCCCGCGGCCACTCGGGCATTCGGGTGGGAACATTGGAATTACTGCTGGCGCTGCTCAATGCCGGGGTGCATCCGCTGATCCCGAGTAAGGGCTCGCTGGGCGCAAGTGGCGACCTGGCGCCTTTGGCGCACATGGCCTTGCCGCTGATTGGCCTGGGCGAAGCCGAACTGGCGGGCGAGCGGCTGGCGGGTGCTGAAGCGTTGCAGCGGGTTGGGCTGCGGTCGATCCGGTTGGCGGCGAAAGAGGGGTTGGCGCTGACGAACGGCACGACGGGCATGTGCGCGTTGGGCGCGTTGGAGACGGCGCGGGCGGAGCGGCTGAGTCAGACCGCCGATATTGCCGGGTGTCTGAGCCTGGAAGCGCTGAACGGCACGGTGCTGGCCTTCGATGAACGCATCCATGCATTGCGCGCCTTTCCGCGCCAGCAGGAGTGCGCGGCCTATTTACGCAGCCTGTTGCAGGGCAGCGAACTCACGCGCGGCCACGACCCGAGCAATGTACAAGACGCCTACACATTGCGCTGTATTCCGCAGGTGCATGGCGCGGCGCGCGACGCGATCGCCTATGCGCGCTGGGCATTCAGCATTGAACTGAACGCCGTTACCGACAACCCGCTGATCTTTCTCGGCGCTGACGCCGACGACATTACGGTGTTGTCGGGCGGCAATTTCCATGGCGAACCGCTGGCGATTGCGCTCGACTACCTGGGGTTGGCCGTGGCCGAACTGGGCAACATCGCCGAGCGACGGATCATGCGCCTGACTGATGAAGCCTCGAATACGCATGTGTTGCCCGCCTTTCTCACCAGTGAAGGCGGCCTGAACTCGGGTTTTATGATCACCCAGTACACTGCTGCGGCACTGGCCACCGAGAACAAAATCCTGGCTCATCCAGCCAGTGTGGATACGATCCCCTCGTCGGCGAATGTAGAAGACCACGTAAGCATGGGCATGACGGCGGGGTTAAAAGCGCGGGCGATGATAGATAATGTAGAGCAGATCCTGGCGATTGAACTGTTTGCTGCGGCTCAGGGGGTGGATTTCCGGTTGCGGGCGCTGGGTGCGGGAGCGCAATTGGGGCGCGGCACGGCGGCGGTTTACGCACTGATCCGGCGGCATGTACCCTTCATCGAGCGTGATGTGGTGATGTATCCGCATATTGAAGCGGTGCGGCGGTTGGTGGCGGAAGGCGCGATTGTGGCAGCAGTAAAACGGGAGAGCGGGAGAGCGGGTGAGCGGGTGAGCGGGTGAGCGCGGTCTTGAAAGAAGCCGGATTCTCCATGTTCGAGACGGGTCCGGCGCTGGGCATAACAAGCGTCTGCGCATGCGGAATCAGGCGCAGACGCTCACGTGTATGGCGGAACATATTCTGCGACGCGTGCTCTCCGTTCAGGAACAAAGTTGGCAGCGCGCCCGAACCAAGCCTCGCGGCGAGGATTGATGCTATAGTACGCAGGGTAGTGGGCCTGGATCCGCTGCCGACGCGTGGCCGCGCATCTGGGCGGTGGCCGATAGACCTTCGAGAAGCATGTGATCGAGACACTTCTGGCGGCACTTCCCATTGCGCTGATCCTGGGGTTGATGCTCGGATTGGGGTGGCCGGCGGCACGGGCGGGCGCGGCAGGGTTGGTTGTGGCGCTCGGGTTGGCCTGGCTGGTCTTCACCCAACCCGGTACAGGTTTTGGTGAGCAGGGGCCACTGCCGGCGACGGCGGGCGCACTCGGCGAGGCGCTCTTTACGGCAGCCACAATCCTCTGGATTATTTTTCCGGCGCTCTGTATTCACCAGCTTCAGACGCGCACCGGCGCAGTTGAGACGTTGCGAGGCATGCTGGGACAAATCACACCCGACCCGCGCCTGGCCGCAATCATTGTGGCCTGGTTTTTTGCGCTATTTATTGAGGGCGCAGCAGGCTTCGGCACCACAATCGCCCTAGCGGCGCCGTTGCTGGTGAGCCTGGGGATGACGCCGGTTGCGGCCTTATCGGCATCCTTGCTTGGCCATGCCGTGGGCGTCTCGTTTGGAGCTGTGGGCACGCCGATTCTGCCGCAGATCGCGGCCACCGGGCTGAGCGGGCGCGAACTCTCAGCTACGACGGGATTGTTGCATGGCCTCTTGGGTTGGGTGATGCTGCTCTTTACGGTTGGGGTGATCCGCCAATCACTCGGCAACGCCGGTGCTCAGGATCGATCAATCTGGGGCTATGTGGCAGCGGCAGCAGCGTTATTTCTCTTGCCGATGTTTGCGATTGCCTGGTGGATCGGGCCGGAACTGCCGACGCTGGCCGGCGCACTGCTGGGCGGGGCAGGATTTGTAGTACTGCTGCGGCTGCGTAGCGGCAGAGTTAGAACCGGGGAACCAGGAACCGGAGAATCAGGAACTAGGGAACCAGTAGGACAGGCTAACGTTCCCGTGCGGGCACTTAACCGCACAGACGTTGTCCGAGCGGCGGCGCCGTATCTAGCGCTGATTAGCGTGATCTTGCTGACCCGGTTGGTTGGGCCGCTACGCGAGGTGCTTACCGGCATCGAGCTAAGCTGGGCCTGGCGCGAGACGTTTCGGGGCACATTTCAACCGCTCTATCATCCGGGAACTATGCTGCTGGTCAGTTTTATTGCCGGCGCGTTATGGCAGCGCGTTCCGTTGCGTGAAGTGCAGGCAGCACTGGGGCTGGCGGTACAACAATTGGGCGGCGTGGCGCTGGCGTTGGCGGCAATGTTGAGCCTCTCGCGGGTGCTTGTGCATGCCGGCATGATCGATACGCTGGCGGAAGCTGCGGCCCAAAGTGTCGGCGGGGCCTGGCCATTCTTCGCCCCATTCATTGGTGTATTGGGCACATTTGTGACCGGCTCAGCCACAACCTCGAACATTTTGTTCACAGATTTTCAGCAAGCTACAGCGCAGGGGGCCGAGTTGCCGGTACTGATTATCGTGGCGGCGCAAGGTTTTGGGGCGGCGGTGGGCAATATCATCTGCCCGCACAATATTATTGCCGGCGGGGCGACGGTAGGACTACAGGGCGACATTGGGCCGGTGCTGCGGCGCACCCTGACGGCCTGCCTGATCTACGCCGCCCTCGGCGGAGCGCTGGCCGCAGCGCTGACCTGGTGGTTTCTTTTGTAAGGCCAGGTTTCAGGAGCTAGGTGGCACGCGGCAAGGTTTGCGCACCAGGACGCGCAATGCCTCCAAAGACGGTCACGCTGCCTGAAGCCTTGTCTAATCGGTGAGCTTAATTTGCACCTGGCCATTGTGCAACCGCGTGGCATACGGCGGCTGGTTATGGGTTGCCGGGCCATGAACAACCGTGCCGTCGCGGAGATCAAACACCGACTGATGCCAGGGACACTCGACCTGACAATCGCGGATCGCACCCTCTTCGAGCGGGCCGCCGGCATGGCTACAGATTGCGCTGATCGCATAGACTGCATCGTCTTCCGTGCGATAGACCATTACCGCTTGTCCGTCAACCTCCACGCGCTGCGCCGTACCTGCCGCAAGCTCGCTGAACCCGATTGCATCAGTCCATTGCGTCGGGCCGTCAGGCTCGGGGCTATGATTCACGCCAACGCGCTTACGATAAACCAGATCGCCGCCCAGGCTTGCTGAAAGCGTGACGCAGCCGAGCGCAATAGCGCCAAGCAGACGGCCACGCGTTCGATTACCGCTGCGCCGTGCTTTCAATGCGAGAAGATATAAGCCCAGCCCGACGCTATTGAGCGCACCGTGAGTTGCGGCGAGCGTGGTAGCATCTTGCTTGATTGCTGAATAGTCGGCCATACCAGCGAGCGCCGTGGGCACAGCAGCAGCAGCGCCGATTGTGATCAGCATATCGGCCGTCTGCCCCGCATGATGGTCACCTGTCGCAACTTCAATACCGTCGAAGAGGGCCGCCAGCGCCCAGGCGCCGATTGGGACATGGACAAGCGCGGGATGGAGCGGATGGCCGAGCCACGAACCGTGGAGCGCATCGGCGATGTGGCGGGAGGCCGGTGCATTATTGAGCACGGTTGAATGAATGGCATCGGCTACCTGTCGGCTAACGGCTGGAAAGCCGGGGATCGCTTCGAGTTGATCTTCAACAATAGGAAAGACCTGTTGGGTTGACATCGGAGCAGGGTAATGAGATTGGCTCATGAGGCATACCTTTCGTTTTGAATGTAGGCACATTGCCCTAACAAAGCGTGGATTCAGGATGCGGGCGTGCGCTTTGGGTCTATGATGTTCCATTTGCACAAGGCGTGCCAGCAAAGCGCGCCTGCTGGGTCAGTCTCGCGATTGACAGTGCTCGGTGCAGCGCGTACAATCCTCACCGAGAGCGGATGTGGCCCGGTGGCTGTCCTAGTCTTCAAAACTAGTGGGCGGGGTGACGAACTCCGTCGGTGGGTTCGACTCCCACGCGCTCTCG
>JBBRUG010000107.1:0-16747 GCA_038247995.1 Chloroflexales bacterium
GCTGATCGGCGTGGCGCGGGTGCGTTCGGAGGCGTCCATAGCGCTTTCCAATGCACCGGCGCCGGTGCATTGGAAAGCGCTATGGACGCCTCCGAACGCACCCGCGCCACGCCGATCAGCCAGCCGCCTAGCAGGAGGGTAGTTACCAGCAGAAGGTTCCAGTGTGAACGGCTCAGCGTCAACATCAGTTTCAGCATTCAGCATTCAGAAGTATCCGCACAGGCCTTGCGGCACAGATACGCAGTATACCGCATTGCCCTGAATGCAAATCTAGAGCACTGAGCAGCATGACTGAGCTGCTGAGGCCACTGAACCGGGTAGCTCGCTGCGCTCGCGCCTGTCTGTAGCGGTGATGAGCCGGCTCACCGCTGCCACGAGCGCAGCAGGCCACCCGTCGCAGTGCCTCAATTGGCTCATTTGGATTGCGCAGCGCTTTAGGAATGCACAATAGCGGCACCGATCGCGATCAACCTGACAGCTTCTAACATCCGCGAGAATTACGACTGCTTCCGGCTTCCCGCTTTCTGCCGCCTGGTCCGTGCTACAATGGCGGGCGGATGCGCTGTGGCGCAGAACAGCGAAGTAGGAAGGGAACACTTGTGAGTGATCAAGTATACGATCTGGTCATCATCGGGTCGGGGCCGGGCGGCTATGTAGCAGCGGTACGGGCAGCCCAACTTGGCATGAAGACGGCAATTATTGAAGCCGGCGCGCTGGGCGGCGTCTGTCTGAATATTGGTTGTATCCCCACCAAGGCGTTGCTGCATAGCGCCGACTTGCTGGAGGAAGTGCGCGAAAGCAAGAAGTTCGGCGTGAATGTGGGCGAGATCAGCTTTGAACTAGCCGGTGCGCTGAAGCATAAGGATACGGTGATCAAGCAGAGCACCGATGGCGTCAATTTTTTGATGAAGAAGAATAAGGTTGACGTGATCGCCGGCCGCGGCGCCATTGCCGGGCGCGGCCAGGTGCATGTGAAGCTGAATGACGGCGGCGAGCGCACCGTCGCCGCCAAGCAGATCATTGTCGCCACGGGCGGGCGGCCACGGCCGCTGCCGGGCACGTCTTTCGACGGCAAGCGCGTGCTCTCGTCCACCGATATGCTCAACATGAGCGAAGTACCGGGCAGCCTGATGTCGATCGGCGCGGGCGCGATTGGGATTGAGTTTGCCTCGATGTATCGCTCATTCGGCGCGGAAGTAACGGTTGTTGAGGCGCTGCCGCGGATCGTGCCTAACGAAGACGAAGAGGTGAGCGTCGAGTTGGAGAAGATCTTTAAGCGGCGCGGGATCACCACTATTGCCGGGGCCAAGGTCGAAGGCATCGATGTGGGTGAGAACAAAGTGGTGGTGACGGTGGTGGACAAGGCCGGGAAGAGCCAGCAGATCGGCATCGATAAACTGCTCGTCTCGATCGGCATTGCGCCAAATACCGCCGACCTGGGCCTGGAAGCGGCGGGCGTGCAACTCGACGGGCGCGGCTTCATCCAGACCGACGGCCACCTCGTGGCTGCCGATGGCATTTACGCGATCGGCGACTGCACGGCCAACACGCCCTGGCTGGCGCATAAGGCGAGCGCCGAGGGCATTCTGGCGGTGGAGCATATGGCCGGCCACCACGTTACGCCGATCGACTACGGCAAGATCGCGGCTTGCACTTATTGCAACCCGGAGATCGCCAGCGTGGGGCTAACCGAGGCCAAGGCGAAAGAGCGCGGCTACGACGTGAAGGTGGGCAAGTTCCCCTTCTCGGCGAACGCCAAGGCGCGTGTGCTGGGCCAGAACAAGTATGGGTTCATTAAGCTCGTCGCCGACAAGCAGTATGGCGAGATTCTCGGCATGCATGCGATCGGCCCGCGCGTCACGGAGCTGATCTCCGAGGGTGGCCTGGCGCTGAGCCACGAGGCCACCGGCGCGAGTATGCTCAACACCATCCACGCCCACCCGACGCTGTACGAAGCGATCGGTGAAGCCGCGCATGCGCTGGAGCATGGGGCGCCGATCCATCTTTAGCGCCCAGATACCGCCGCCGTACGGGAGCCGCTTGTAGGCTCCCAGAGACGGCGCGACCTCCGCCAACGGGCGCGACCACGAGGGTCGCGCCTACTGGCCCACTACCCGTTCTACGGCTTCCGCACCGAGCGACTGCTGAAGAATCGTCGTAATTTGTTCACTCCGAGTAAGGGTAGCCTGTTGTTCGCTCGTAAGCGGGCCTTCCTGGCGCAATCGCTGCTGTAAGCTGGTAAGCTGGCCGAGCGCAGCGCGTATACGGCGGGGCTGAAGAGTGCCCAACGAACCACGCACCGGCGTCGGTAGGTACTCGGCTGTATGCGCCAGCAGCGCCGCAATCGCCTGAAGCGTTTCTGCATCTTCATCACTCCAGACTCCCTGGCGCGGATCGCCCACCGTCAGCACCCCCAGCGTGCGCCCTCGCCCGATGATCGGCGCCGCACAAACTGAACGCGCCGCCGGTACCAGCGGGTCGGCATGGCGTTGCGTCCCGATATCGCTTAGCAGCACTGCGCGCCCCTGAGTTAACACCTGGGCACTCACGCCTTCGCTCAGCGTGGGCGGCACGGTTACCGCCGTATCGCCGGTACGGGCGACCAGGCGTAATGTTCCACTTGCCTCGACAAACGTCACCACTGCGCCCGCCGCCCCAAACAGATCGTGCAGGATCTGCGTGATGTCGGCGCACAGTTCGTGATGGTGCCGCCGCCGCCCGAGCGCCTCCAGCGCCCGATGCAGGGTGAGCAGCCTGGCCCAACGGCGCTGGCCAAGCCGCCGCTGACTTTCCAACATCTCGACAAGTTGCCCGCTGATCCCGGCAATCGCGCTGCTCTGCGCCGCGTAGTTGCGCGCCGGCACCGGGCGATAGACATCGTTCAGCAGTTGCGAGATCAGCAGCGCACCGCGTTCAACCACCTGTTCGTCGTACGTCCAGAGCGTGTTGAAGCGCCGGCCGCCGGTGAGTTCATCGCGGCTGTTGAGTTGCTGCGCGATCAATGCGCTCCAGAATTCAGGGGCGTTCACCAACACAAACCACTCCCGCGCCAGCGGGTCGGTGGGCGCCAGTTCGATCCATTCGATGCCGGAGATCAGCGGCGGCGCGATGTCGGGCACGCCAAACACATATACCCGCCGACAACTCGCTGCAAGCCGGCTGTAGCGCCGCAATTGCACCGCAAAGTGCGAGAAGCGCTGGAATCCGGCATAGAAATCGACCGGCATGCGGTGCTGGATGACCTGATTTTCGATCAGGTGGCTAATCGCCTTCATCATTGGCACACTGTGTACTTGAAGCAACTCGCGGTATTGGCCAGCAATCGCGCGAAAGAGTGAAATGTTCACGAGCGCCCCCCCAGTAGAAAAATTACGATAGTATGTAGTATATCCTGGATCACTGAAACACTGAGCACACTGAGGCGCTGAGGGCGCTGAACCACGGAACCACGGAACCACGGAACCACTGAGCCGCTGAGGGCACTGAACCACGGAACCACGGAACCACGGAACCACTGAGCACACTGAGGCGCTGAGGGCGCTGAGGGCACTGAACCACTGAAGCACTGAACTACTGAACTGCGGGAGGCTGGATGGAGTGGAGCATGGAGCGGATCAGGGAGCCATCAGGCTGGCATGGATGGTTGATGGGTGAATAGCCCGCTGCCCCTCCTGACTCCTGACTCCTGAACTTGTGCTGTATACTAAAAACAGGATGAACATTGCTATTCTTGCCGATATTCACGGCAACTACGCCGCCCTTCAGGCCGTCGCCGCCGACATTGCCGCATGGGCGCCCGACACCGTTGTCGTCGCCGGGGACATTGTCAATCGGGGGCCAGACTCGCGGGCCTGCCTGGCTGAAGTGCTACGCCTGCGCGATACGCAGGGCTGGCATGTGCTGCGCGGCAACCACGAAGGCTATGTGCTGCGTTACCACAATGAGCGGCACCGCTTGCCTACCTACGGTCCGCGCTACGAAATGGCGCGCCTGATCAACTGGACGTATACCCAGGTGGCTGATGCGCTGCCTGAATTGGCGGCCATGCCTGAGTATATGCGCCTGAATACACCAGGTGGTCAGGTTGCGATCTACCATGCCTCGATCCGCCACGACCGCGACGGGGTGCTGCGGCGCAGCAGTGATGAGGAACTGCGGGCGCAGATCGACCCTAGTGCAGCGGTGTTCTGCGTGGGCCACACCCATATGCCGTTTGTGCGCCGGGTCGATCAGACGCTGGTGGTGAATACGGGGGCGGTGGGGCTATCGTTCGACGGCGATCCACGGGCCGCTTATGCGCGCTTGACGCATAGTTGGGCCGGCTGGCACGCCGAGATCCAGCGCGTAGCGTACGATGTGCAGCTCACGGCGCACAACTTTCGTGCTAGCGGTATGTACGACGCAATTGGCGCGCAGGCGGCAATTATGCTGGAGGAACTGGTGAGCGGTACGTCGTTGATGTTCGACTTTGTGCCGGCTTATCACGAACAACTGCTCAGCGGCACGATCAGCCTCGAAGATGCCGTGCGCGAGTTTCTCGCCGCGTATAAACGGGCGGCGTGAGGAACCGAGGAACAAAGGAACCGAGGAACCGAGGAACCGAGGAACAAAGGAACCGAGGAACAAAGGAACCGAGGAACAAAGGAACCGAGGAACAAGAATCATTTCGTAGAATGTAGGCTCAGCGGATGTATAATTGATCGCGCCGCACTCAGGAGTGTGTCTCGCCACTTACCACTCGTCACTCGTCACTATGACAGAAACCCCACTCCTCAAAGAGTTGTTCGGCCTGCCGCTGGCGATTACGCTGGCGGAGCGGATCGGCGCGGTGGCCCCGGCGTTTCCGGCGAAGGCGTTTCTGCACCGGATGGCCGAGCTATTGCCGCCGCTGGAGTTGAAGCAACGTGTTGCGGCGATGGCGGCCGCGCTGCGGGCTAGTTTACCCGATCCGTACCCGGAGGCGTTGGCGATTATTGTGGCCGCGCTCGGCCCCGTGCCGGAAGAGCGCGCGGCCATGTTTGCGGATACCTGGTACGCCTGGCCGCTGGCGACGTTTGTCGAGCAATACGGCCTGGAACACCCCCACGAGTCGCTGGCTGCGCTCCACGCAATCACTCAGCGCAGCACCGCCGAATTCGCCATCCGGCCCTTCATTCTGCGCTACCCTGAACTGACCTTATCCACGCTCGATATCTGGGCGGACGCCCCGAGCTTCCATGTGCGCCGGCTGGTGAGCGAGGGTACTCGCCCGCGCTTGCCCTGGGCGCCGCGCTTGCCGCCGTTTATCGCCGATCCGACGCCGGTGCTGGAACTGCTCGAACGGCTGCGCGATGATCCCTCGGCGTATGTGCGCCGCTCGGTGGCGAATAATCTGAACGACATTGCGAAAGATCACCCGGAGCGCGTACTTGCCACCGCCCAGCGCTGGATGCATGCCGCGCCGCCGGATCGTGAGCGACTGGTGCGCCACGCGCTGCGTACGCTGGTGAAGCAGGGTCACCCGACAGCGCTGGAATTGCTCGGGGCGACGCAGGGCGCAGCGGTAGCCCTGGAGGCGTTGACAGCAACGCCGGAGCGGCTGCCGATCGGCGGGCGCGTGCAGATCAGCGCCATGTTGCGGGGTACGGCGGTTACGCCGCAACATCTCGTGATCGATTATGTTATGCACTTTGGCGGGGCAAATGGCATGCTGCGGCGCAAGGTGTTTAAGCTGCGCGCGGTTGATCTCGCTCCAGAGGCGACAATCACGCTGGAATGGACACACAGCTTCCGCCAACTCACCACTCGCCGCCATTACCCTGGTCGTCAGCGGATCGAATTACAAGTGAACGGCGTGATTGTGGGCGCGGCGGAGGTGTGGCTAATCGAGTGAGAGGATGGCTGGTCAAACGAAGTTCGAGCAGCCATCCCCACCGTCCCATCCGCAAATGCACATTCACGATCGCCTTCCAACGCATTGCCGCTGAGCCCGGTGCTTGCCCTAGCCAAACATCCGCCGCCGCTCGGCAACCGTTTGTGCATCGGCGCGCGCACCAATGGTGGTGAGGGTTGCTTCGGCAGCCGCAAACGCCGCCGCGCCGGCAGCACGATCACCGCTCAGGGTCAAGGCCATGCCCAGGCTGCTCAGCGCCCGGCCGGCGGTGAGTTGCGCCGAACTGGCTTCGGCGATGGCGAGGCTCTCACGCGCCAGATCAGCGGCCTGCGTATAGTCGCCCCGCTTGAGCGCCACCTCGGCCAACCTGGTCAGGCAGGCGCTCATGCCATGGCGCTGGCGCAGCGTACGGAAGCTGTCCAGGCTCGTCGTCAGGTACGCTTCGGCAGCGTCGATCCGATCGCGGGCCAATTCAAGTTCGCCGAGTAAGAGCGTGGTGTTGACCGCCCCGCGCTGATCGCCTACGGTATGGCAGGCTGCCAGGCTGCGCTCATGCAGTTGTTGCGCCTCATCGAAACGCCCGGCCAGGCGGGCCAGGATGGCCAAATTATTCACTGGGCTGATGCTCCAGCTCGGCCCCAGTGCTGTGTGCAGGGCAAGGCTTTCCTCAGAAAGACGGCGCGACTCGGCGTACTCGCCAAGAATCCGCGCAACTTCACCCAGATTGTTAAGTGCGCGGGCCATGCCGCAAAGGTCGTCGGTCGCGGTAAAAGCTACGTGGCTCGCCTGCCAGCAGCGCCGCGCCTCCACCAGATCGCCCATATCGAACGCGGCGCCGCCCATGCGGTTAAATACTTCACCGATCCCTGCCTGATCGCCTAACGCCTGGTAGAGCGCCAGGCTGGTTTGATGGAGTTCAATCGCGCGCCGATGGTCGCCGTACGCATTGGCATTGATGCCCTGGGCATTCAAACCGAAGGCGATCAATGCGGGATCTTCAAGAAGGTGGTGGGCGACCGCAAGGCTCTGTTCCAGGAGCGCCGCCGCCTCGTCGTAGCGGCCAAGAAACTGGCAGAAGTGTCCGCGCCACGCTTGCACATGGGCCAGTACGCGCAGGGTTGCGGTATCGGTCGGCGGCTCAGCAGTAAGGCGCGCTTCGGCGTACGCAAGGGCGGCTTCAGCTTCCTGACGATAGCTACGCAATTCACAGAAGCGCGCTAAGCCTTCGACCATCAAGCCCAGGGTTTGAAAAGCAGCGTTGTTTACCGCCCAGAACCATGCCACCTGCATATTCGCATTGTCGTTGGCGAGCGTAAGAAGATGATCACCACTGCCCAGGCGCGGCGCCAGTTCAGCTACGATGCCGGCAATATACCGGGCGTGCCGGGCCTGCAAGGCCGCTTCTTCAGCCGACGTTACGGCCATGTGTTCGGCGGCGTACTGGCGCAACAAGGGATGAAAATCGTAACGCCCATCGGCGCTGCGGCGCAGCAGCGATTTGTTTTCGAGGGCAACGAGTGTGTCGCGGTGAAGTTCGGCGACCGCGACGGCAGCTGCTATGGTGAAACCGCCGCGAAAAATCGACAGGCGTCGAAAGCCATCCTGTTCGGTAGGGCTGAGCAAGCGCCACGAGTGCGCGAAAACGGCGCGTAAGCTGCGCTGCCGATCGGGCAGATCGCGCACCGCCGCCTGTAAGAAATCGGGGCTACGCCCGATCTCGGCGGCGATCTCGGCCGGCGTGAGCGTACGAATCCAGGCCGCTGCCAGTTCCAACCCCAGCGGCATACCCTCCACGAGGGTGCAAATCTGCACAATCGCAGCCTGATTCAACGCATCGAGGGCAAAATCGGGGCGCATCTGCCGGGCGCGTTGGATGAACAACTGCACTGCACCATAGGTTGTCACCGGATCACTCAGGGCGTCAGGCACGGCGAGGCCGCCGAGCGGCAGTATGTGCTCCGCTCGTAGTGCGAGCCGTTCACGCGAGGTTGCCAGCAGTTTGAGGCCCGGTGCGGCGGAGAGCAGCGTGGACACGTAATCGGCGATTGCCGGGATCTGTTCGAGGTTATCGAGCACGAGCAAGAGTTCCCGGCGGGCCAGGATGCGTTGTAAAACCTCCAGGGGCGGATCATTACTCACCAGCGTGGGATCAATTGCCGCCGCAATGTGCCGGAGCGCTTCGGGAGCGGAACGCGCATCGCCCAACGGCGCCATACGCGTACCATCATTAAAATCCGCTGCAAGCTGCGCTGCCGCACGGAGGGCCAGGCGGGTCTTGCCCATGCCGCCGGGGCCGGTAAGCGTTATCAGGCGACAGTCCGGATCGCGCAGGCGCGCTACCAGCCAGGCCAATTCGGTAGCCCGCCCAACAAAGCCGCCCGGTTCGGCGGGCAATTGGCCGTGCTGTAGACGCTGGATGGGCGGTGCGATATGAAACGATCGCTGCTCGTTGCGGGCGATCTGTTCGTAGAGGGCGATCGTTTCCGGGGCAGGGGCGACGCCGAGATCAGCCTGGAGTACTGCAGCGCAGGCGTGATACTGAAGCAAGGCATCGCTGCGGCGACCGGCAGCAGCATACAGTTCCATCAGGGCACGGTGCGCCGCTTCATTGAGTGGATCGAGTTCAAGCCAGCGTCGCCCATAGCGCAAGGCCGCTTCATCGCTGGGTTGATCCGCCTGCTCGGTTGGGTTGGTTAGTGTGCGCAGCACCCAGACGATCTCGTGGCGCAGTGCCTCGCGTTGCGCTAACTGCCAGGTCTCAAAGTCGGGGTTACTCGCCAGGCTGAAGCCCTGAAGAAACTCACCGCGGTAGAGTGCGGCAGCTTCTTGCAGCCGGGCCACACAATCGGCGCAGGGGGCGGATGCACCATGCGCGTGTTGCCGTACCCGCGCTACGAGCTCAGCAAAACGGATGAAGTCAATCTCAACAGCCGTGGGCTGAAGGCGCACATGGCGCCGATCGGCGGTGATCCAGTCGATTGGCACAGCCGTAGTGAGCGCCGGCAGAGTGGTGCGCAACGCCGCACGCGCCCGCTCCTGGCTCAGTTCCGGCCAGCATAACGAGGCCAATTCGTCGCGGCTTACTGGGTCGCGGGCCAATGCCAGATACGCGACAAGCGCGAGCGCTTTCTGCCGCCCCAGTTCGATCGGGCGCGCAGACCACTCCAGGCGCGGCGGCCCACATAACAATATGGTTACTTGTGGCACAAACCACCCTGTTGTTGCGTTTCTGTGGCGTTTCTGTGGCGGTCACTCTGTATTATATGCGAGCAAGACCACAAATGGCTGGATGCCAGTGGTAATTGTCCGATCTATTCCACGTTCTGATCATTAACACCTGGAACACATCGTTGTAGCCAGCATGCAGAGGGGGGCTGCAACTGGCTACGGTTATAAACGGATCTGCGCGGAAGGTTGGCTGTGAGCAGCGATGGTGCTCATGTTGACCTTCTGCGCAGATTGCAGTGGCTATGTTGCAACGTGCTTGAAGGGCGCGGCATAAGGGGGGGAGCAATGAAGCAGCAGTTCTGGGGCAGCGGATCAATCCGACATACGATGCTGACGTTGATTGTGATTGCAGCGGCGCTTGTGGCGATTATTGGCGGCCCGCCGGTGGCGAGTCGCGCTGAAGATTATACTGTTGGCTGCGCTCCAAGCGAACTTATGACAGCCATTACAAATGCAAATAGTTCGCCCGAAGCCAGCCAGATTGAACTTGCTCCAGACTGTCTCTACAACCTGCCGCTTGCCGATAACACAACCGCCAATGGGCCAAACGGCCTGCCGGTGATCAACGCGGCGGGCGGCCCCCTAACAATCATCGGCAACGGCGCAACGATCCAGCGCCTGAGCAGCGCACCACTGTTCCGCTTTTTTGAGATCGCGCTCGGCGCTGACCTGACGCTAAGCGACCTGACCCTGACCGGCGGCGATCCCGGCACTGCCGATGGCGGCGCGCTCGTGAACTTCGGCGCGCTGGAACTGACAAGTATAGTCCTCGCTGGAAACCGCACCGGATCAGATGGGAGCAGCGGTTTCGGCGGTGCACTCAGCAATAGCGGCGCCACGATCATTCGCCGCAGCGCGCTGATCAACAATATTGCCGGCGACGACGGCGGCGCCATCCACCACGACGATGGCACGCTGACGATCGAGAACTCGACGCTTGCGTTCAACGAAGCTCGCGGCACACCGGGGATCGGCGGCGGCATTTTTGCGATCGACGACCCGGTGACGCTGAATAATGTCACGATCACCCAGAACACCGCTTTCGACCTGGATAGCGCCGGCGGCGGCATTTATTCGTTTTTTTCCGCTGCTGCCTACACAATCAACAACTCGATCATCAGCGGGAACAACGCTGACACGAGCCCGAACTGCTCGATTGAACTTACGCCCGGCTCGGCGACAAACCTGGGCGCCGGTTGCGCGGGCTTCGGCACGGATGATCCCGAACTCACCTTTAACCTTGCCGGCACCTACTTCACGCTCAGCCCAACCAGCCCGGCCCGCAACGGCGGCAACCTGAGCACCTGCGCCCCGACTGATCAGCGTGGCGTCTTCCGCGGCGGCGATGACGGCTGTGACAGCGGCGCAGTGGAGTTTGACGACGGCACGGCCACGATCGATTTCAACGACGCGGGGTTGGTTGGTTTAAGCGGCGCAGCAGCCCAGGACGCGCTCAATAGCACCTACGGCGCGCGCGGTGTGAGCTTCGAGGCCTATCGGGCGAATCTCTTCAACGAACTGAACACCAACGGCGCTACAGTAGTCGTCGCCACCGACCCGAACGGCGCAGATATGCTGGTTAATTTTGCCTACCCGGTCGATTTTGTGACTGTGGACTTTGTGGCAACCGGCGGCCAACCGAATAGCCTGACCGCACGCGACGCCACCGGCACGGCGGCGACAATTGAGACGTCAGGCGCAACGGTAGTCGATACGGCAAACAGCGGAACAACCGGCGTACTCAGCGTCAGCGGGGCGTGTATGCGTTCCGTCCAACTTGAGAATGTCTCGCCCGGCTTCACCTTTGACGATCTGACCTTCACGCCGCAGGCGGGCGTTGACGCCGACAATAACGGCATCGTCGATAGTTGTGAGGCTGCGGTCGGCGCGGGCCTGATTGTGACCAACACTAACGATAGCGGCCCCGGCTCGCTGCGCCAGGCGATCGCGGATGCAAACACGCTGCCCGGCCCCGACACAATTGGCTTCGCCATCCCCGGCGCCGGCGTCCAGACGATCGACCTCGCTAGCGACTTGCCGTTTATTAGCGATCCGGTCGTGATCGACGGCCTGAGCCAGACCGGCGCGAGCTGTGCCGCCTGGCCACCCACACTCCGGATCGAACTGAGCGGCGCAGCGGGCGCGGTATTCGGCCTGCGCATTGCCGGGCCGGGTGACGTGACGGTGCGCGGCCTAGTGATCAACCGCTTCAGTAGCCACGGCATCTTTGTCGATGGCGATGATAACACCTTCCAGTGCAACATCATCGGCGCCGATCCCACCGGCACGCTTGACCGAGGCAATGGACAGATTGGGATCTTCATTAACGGTACGAGCAACAACCTGGTTGGGGGCGCCCTGCCAACCCAACGCAATTTGATCAGCGCCAACGGCGAGCAGTTGCGCGTGGCCGGCGCCAATAACAACGTCATTCAGGGCAACTACCTCGGCACGAATGTCACGGGTACGGCGCCGCTGGGTTTTACCAACATTGGCATGCTGCTGACAGGCGGCGATAATCTGGTCGGCGGCACAACCGGCGTTACGCCGGGCGGCGCGTGTACCGGTGCCTGTAATCTTTTCGGCGGCTACTCGTTCGCCGGAATCGACCTGGCTGCGCCAAGCGGGGCGAACAATCAGATCGAGGGCAACTATTTTGGCCTGAATGTGAACGGCGCTGCCATGCCGGGTTTCTTCGGCTCAACAGGCATCTGGATCAACGGCAGCGCCAACAATAACACCATTGGCGGTACAGCCGGCGGCGCAGGCAACGTGTTTGCCGGCCAGAGCACCCAGGCGATCTGGATCGACGGCGCGGGTGCGGACAGTAACCAGATCGTCGGCAATATTATGGGCACAAATAGCGCAGGTACGGTCGCTATTCCAAATAGGATTGGCGTATTCGCTGAGGGCGGCGCGGCAAATAACCAGATCGGCGGCGCCACCACCACAGCCGGCAACCTGATTGTGAACAGCTTCGGCCCAGCCGTGCGCCTCGATGGCGGCAACGGCAACAGCGTGCTGAGCAATCGGATCTTCGGCAACCTCAGCCCGCAACTCGAATTGCTGAACGGCGCAAACAACGATCAGCTCGCACCGACGATTACGACAGCAATTCCCGGTTTCCCCAGCGCAAGCCAGTCGAATGTGCAGGGCTGGTTGCTTGCCGGCGCGCCGAACAGCAACTACACCGTGCAACTCTTCAGCGGCACCGGCTGCGCCCCAGACGGCGGCGCCGAAGCGCGCACCTTCCTGACTAGCTTCACCGCGCTGACCGACGCGGATGGAATCGCGCCCTTCACCCGCGATCTCGCCCAGGTGTTGCCGGCCGGCGGTTTTGTTACCGCGACAGCCACCGATAGCGCCGGTAATACCTCAGCGCTGGCCACATGCGCCTTTGCCGGCCCTGATAATACAGTTTGGTATCAGGCGCTGCCGCTCAGCGCGGCGAACCCAAGCGCCAGCCAGCCGATCGCGCTCTCCGAGCAGGTGCGCTGGTATTATGTCGAGCTGGAACCACAGAACCGTTTGGCGGTGAACCTGACCAACCTGCCGGCCGGCTACGATATTGCGCTGTTCAATGACCTGAACGCACGCGCCGAGGCGCTGGTTGCCGCCGCCGCCACCGATTTTGCGACGGCACTGGCCGTGACGCAAACCCAGATCGACTACACTGCTGTCGAGTCGAGCAACTTCGTTACCAACACCCTGGCGCCGGAGCTGTACAGCCCTGAAGCTTATACCAGTGCAGCGCTGACGCCAACGAACTTCCGCGCCAATGTGCTCGCCGAGTCGGTGGTGTCGCCGTTCAAAGCCTCGCCATTCAAAGCCTCGCCATTCAAAGCCTCGCCGTTCAAAGCCTCGCCGTTCAAAGCCTCACCGTTCAAAGCCTCGCCATTCAAGGCCTCGCCGTTCAAAGCCTCGGACTTGGCCGGCATCGTCGTCGATAGCGGGCTGCTTTCCTACACCGATATCGAGGGCACACTGCCGCGCACCCTGACGCTGAACAGCTACAACGAGCGCGGGCGGGTCTATATTGCCGTCTATGGGCGCAACGGCGCCTCCGACCCGGTGCAACCCTTCACCGTTACCGCCTTCACCAGTGATGGCGCCTGCGCAAATGTGACGCCCCCAGCGCTGAACATCAGCGGCCTGAATGCCCAGGCCGGCAACTACCAGACGATCTTCCTCACCGACCTGGGGCGCTTGCCCGGCAGCGCTGCCGAACGGACGCAACTCCAGGCGTTAATTGCGAGCTTCAACAGTCGCCCGGAGATCGGCGGCGTGCTGGTGAACGTCGGCGCTGACGCCCGCGTTACGGCGGCGAATACCGTTGCCGACAACCGGACAGGTTGCCCTGAGGCGAAAAACCTGGTCGCCAATGAGATCAAGCGCGTCGTAGACGACTACCGCGCGCTGAACCCGAACCTACGCTACGTTGTGCTGGTGGGCGGCGACGAGGTGCTGCCTTTCTTCCGCTACCCTGATCAGGCGCTGCTCGGCAACGAGAGTGAGTTCCAGCCCCCGGTAGACAACGCCAGCAGCTCCGAGGCTGCGCTGCGCCTGGGCTACATTCTAGGCCAGGATCAGTACGGTGCGCGCTTCACAATCGGCTTCCGCACCACCAGCCTGGCGATTCCCGATCTGCCGGTCGGGCGGCTGGTGGAGACGGCGGCTGAGGCAATGACGCTGATCAATCGCTACATTGCCGACGACGGTGTAATGACGCCTGACAGTTCGTTTGTAAGTGGCTACGATTTCCACTTCGACTCGGCAAGCGGCATCGCCGACGGGCTTGAACTGGGCACTGATCGGCCGGTGGATAGGTTGCTCTCACCCAGCACCGATTCGTACCAGGAACCCGGCACCTGGACCGCGACCGACCTGCGCGATGCGCTAGCGGGCGCCGATTACGACCTACTCTACCTGGCCGGCCACTTCAGCGACGGCGCATTGAAGGCCGCCGACTACGCTACCATCCTGCGCGCGGCAGATCTGCTCGACCTTGGGCCAACCCGTCTCGCCGGATCGCTGGTGGTAAGCCCCGGCTGCCACTCGGGCTATAACACGCCCGACGGCGCGGCCATCCTGGGCGCCACCGATCAACCCGACTGGGCGCAATTCTTTGCCCAGCGCGGCACAACGCTGGTGGCCGGTACCGGCTACCAGTACGGCGATACGCAGTTCACTCAGTTTGCCGAAGAGCTCTACACACGCTTCTTCGAGCAGTTGCGCATCGACACGGTGCCGAACTCGCCGCAGGGCGACGAAGTGGCGATCGGCAATGCGCTGGTGCTGGCCAAGCAGCGCTACCTGCTCGACTCGCCGGTGATTCGCGGGATCGACAAGAAGACGCTGACGATCAGCACGCTCTTCGGCCTACCGATGCTGCGCGTGAACATGCAGGGCGAGCGCCTGGCGCCACCACCCGCCGCGCCGCTGCCGAGCAGCTTCGGCCCGCTCACACCACTCGGCGATCCGGGCGATATATACCAACTCGAAGTTGCGCAGGTGACGGTGAACCCGGATCTGACTGTTGAGACAATCGACCTGACCAGCCTGGAAAGCGGCACGACCATCCCGGCCACATATGTGCGCGGCGCAACGCCCGACGCCCTGATCGCTCGCCCCGGCGAGCCGGTGCTGCCCTTTAGCCAGTATCGTGTGGGGCAGAGCAACCAGCAACTGCGTGGCGCGCTCCTCCTGAGCGGTAGCTATAGCGAACTGAACAACGTCTTGCCGCTCACCGGCGCACCCGCTACCGAGCTACGCGGCGTGCATATCGCTTTCCCGACCGAGGCGTTTTACCCCGAGAAGTGGTGGACGCTCAACCAGATCGGCGAGCTCACCGCTGCGAGTGGAGCCGACCGCAACCGGCTGCAACTGACGCCGGCCCAATTCCTGGCCAACCCCGGCCAGAACACGGGCACCATCCGCTACTACAATGGCCCGCTGGCGTTCCGGCTCTTCTACAGCGACCAGACCGCCGCCGCCGCCAACGGCGTCAACCCGGCGCTAGCCGGTGCGCCGGCAATCCCGGTTGTGAGCTTTACGCGCGACGGCGCACAGGTGAATGTGCAGGTTTCGGCGAACGGCGGCGGCGCACCGCTGCGCGAACTCTGGATGACCTTCACGGCGGACGCCGGATCGCTCGCCAACCAGTGGCAGTCGATCCCGCTGACGCAGAGCGCCGCTAACCCCACGCTCTGGGCGGGAAGCTACAGCCTGCCAAATGGCACCCAAGGCTTCAGCTTCTTTGTGCAGGCGGCCAATGCCGCCGGCTTCACCGCGCTCAACACCAACCTGGGGCTCTACTTCCAGGCCGGCGGGTTCGTGAATAACACCGTCGTGCCGCCGCCCCCGCCGCCCGTAGCGCCGACGGACGACAACGCGCCGGCCACCAGTCTCAGCCTGAATCTGCCCAATAATCCGACCTTCGGCGCGGCGGCCACCTTCACGGTGCAACTGAGCGCCCCCGGCGCAACCAATCTGGGCAACCGGCCGATTACGCTCAGCGTCGGCGCGCAAACGCTGACGGCGAACACGAACGCCTCCGGCCAGGCAAGCTTTACGTTGAACCCGTTCAGCACCGGCACACTGCCGGTAGGCGCAACCTTCGACGGCGCGACCAACCTGCAACCGGCGTTCGTCGTAAGCAGCCTGAGCATCGCGAAACAGCAGCCGAGCCTGACTGCAGTTGGGTCCGAGACAGCGGTAACGGCAACCCTCACGGCGAGCAACGGCGGAATCCAGGACGCCCGGCTCTACCTGAGGATCGGCGGGGTTGTGGTGACCGGGCGTACCAACCCGGTGGGCAGCGCGATCCTGCCTGTCCCCGATCTCGCGGCGGGCAGTTACCCCTTCAGCCTGACCTACTTGCTGGCGCCGACACCGAATGGCTTGGTGCCGGAGAACGACGCGCGCTACCTGCCGGCGACGGCCAGCGGGACATTGGAGGTTCAGGGAACCGGAGTTAATCTTGATACAACTATCAGCGACGGACCGAGCGGCACAACCCGCGACTCGGCGGTGACGCTGAGCTTTACCGGCAGCGGCGCGGCAGCCCTAAGCTTCGAATGCAGCCTGAGCCGGAACGGCGCAGCCGCAACCTTCACGCCCTGCACCAGCCCGCTACCCTATAAGGGCCTCGCCAACGGCAGCTATATCTTCCGCGTGCGTGCCGTGGCAAGTGATGGTACAGTAGACGCGACACCCGCCGAACGTGCCTGGACCATCGAACAGATCGTCTACCGCGCCCGCCAGCAAGGTGCGCGGGTCTGGATCGAGCGCAATATTGCGGCGGCTGGTCTGAACGACATCGATACGGGACAACCGGATGGCTGGGCGCTGGTGGGGCGCACCAACGGCGCATCAAATAACGGCCAACTGCGCGGCTTCTATGTTGAAGGCGGCGTACCGTATGCGGTCGTCTTCAACCGGAGCAAAAACAAGGGCGACCGCTGCATCCTGGTTACGCCGCGCAGCCTGGCGCAAGTGCGCCGCGGCCAGACCCGCATGGTCAACATTGTTCAGGATCGCGTGCCCTGTCCATCACCAACCGGCTTCCCGGTGTTGCCATAGAGCGGAATGCAGCATATGCAAGGGTGGGTCGGTTGCTTCAGCGCCCGACCCGCCTGAAGCGGAAGC
>JBBRUG010000108.1:0-16705 GCA_038247995.1 Chloroflexales bacterium
ACTCGTCACTCGTCACTCGTCACTCGTCACTCGTCACTCGTCACTCGTCACTCGTCACTCGTCACTCATCACTCATCACTCGTCACTCGTCACACACCAAACGGCTTCCGATGCACAAACTGCCCGCTGCCCGCCTCGCCGTGCCATGCGCCGTTATCGACGAGCATACGCCCACGCGAAAAGACGGTGCGCGGCGCGCCCTGGACTTCCCAGCCTTCGTAGATCGAATAGTCGGTGCGCTGATGCTGGGTGGCCGCGCTGATCGTGCGTGTTGCGTCCGGATCCCAGAGCACCAGGTCGGCGTCGGCGCCGGGGGCGATCAAGCCCTTCTGGGGGTAACAGCCGAAGAGCTTGGCCGGGTTGGTGCTAGTGAGTTCGACCCAGCGGTTGAGCGAGATCTTGCCGGTGCGAACACCGTGAGTGTAGAGGATCATCATCCGCTCTTCGATGCCGGGACAGCCATTGGGGATTTTGGCAAAGCTGGACTGGCCCAACTCTTTGCCGCCGGGGCGCCCATCGACGCCGCCGTTGAACCAGAAAGGGCAGTGGTCGGTCGAGATCACCTGGAGGCTATTGTCGGCCACGCCCTGCCAGAGCGCCGAGTGGTCGCTTGCCTCGCGGAACGGCGGCGAGCAGACCCACTTAGCGCCTTCAAAACCCTCACGCGCCAGGTCGTCTTTGGTGAAGAAGAAGTATTGGGTACAAGTTTCGGCAAAAATATGGCTTGCGCCGTTGCCGCGCGCGCGGGCGAGGCGCACTGCCTCCAGGGCGCCGGCGTTGGTCAGATGGACAACATAGAGCGGCGCGCCGGTGACTTCAGCGAACCGCACGGCGCGGGCCGTGGCCTCGGCCTCTAGCTCCGGCGGACGGGTAAGCGCGTGATACTTCGGCGCAAATTGCTCGGCAGCCAGTGCCTCGTTCACCAGCACATCGATGGCGTCGCCATTCTCGGCATGCACCATGATCAACAGTTTGTGCACAGCCGCTTGTTGCATTGCCTTAAAGAGCGTCATGTCGTCTACCTGCAGGGCGCCCTTGTAGGCCATGAACAGCTTCATACTGGTTGCGCCATACTCGATTGTGGCCGGCATCTCGGCAAGCACCTCATCGCGCAGGTCGGTGATCGCCATATGAAAGCCGTAATCGATCACGGCCTTGCCGTTGGCCTTGGCGTGCCAAATGTCGAGCGTTTCGCGTAGGCCGGCGCCCTTGGGTTGAATGGCAAAGTCGATGTGCATGGTGGTGCCGCCGAAGGCTGCCGCCTTGTGACCGGTGAAGAAGTCGTCGGAACTGACGGTGCCGCCGAAGGGCATATCGAGGTGGGTATGCACATCGATGCCGCCGGGAATCACATACGTTCCGGCGGCGTCGATCGTCGTGTCGGCGTTGAGGTTTTGGCCCACGGCGACAATTTGCTCGCCCTCAATCAATACATCGGCAGGGAACGTATCGCTCGCCGTTACCACGGTGCCGCCTTTGATCACGGTGGACATGGTTGGTGCTCTCCTTATCTTGCTTGACACGGGGACACGGGGACATCGTTCGCCGTCAGGTGTCACCCGACGATATGGTTGGCGAATTGATGGCGTGAACCGAACCAACACTATCCCAGCGCCCGTAGGGGCGGACCAACGTGTCCGCCCGGATGGGGGTGGGATGCGCCCGGCACGAACCACGTTCATCGGGTGGTCATAGGCGACCACATGTGGTCGCCCCTCCAATCCGGACATGCGCCAACACTATCGTCACGCCCTCACCCACTCACAAATGCCGGCACCACCTCCGCGCCATACACGTCCAAACATGCCTCTTCGTCGCCGGACATCAGGTAGATGTTGAACTGATCGACGCCGACGGCGGCCAATTCTTCCAGGCGGCGGCGATGTTCGGCGGGCGGGCCGACAATACAAAACCGATCGACCACATCGTCGCTCACGAAGGCGGCATTGCTGCTGCCCACTTCGGCGTGCTTCTGGTAGTCGTAGCCGGCGCGATTGCTCACGTAGGCCGTCAGTTCGGGTGGGAGCGTGTTGAGGTCGTAGCGTGATAACAAGTCTACCACATGGTTCGAGACGAGGGCCGGGAACCAGCGCACCCGCTCGCGGGCAATCTCCAGGTCGTCGCTGACCCAAACCGGCGCGGCGGCCATCACCTTGATCCTCGCCGGGTCGCGTCCGGCGGCGCGGGCGCCCTCGTGCAGAAAGCCCAGGCACCAGCGGATCAGGTTCGGGTCGGCGAATTGCAGAATCACGCCATCGGCGATGCGCCCGGTGAGGTGGAGGGCTTTGGGGCCGTAGGCGGCGATCCAGATCGGCAACTGCGGCGCTTCGTCGCAGCGTCCGGCGCAGGCCGGGCCGCACGGATCTTGACAGGCCCAGGGCAGACGCACCGGCTGTTCTTCGTGTGCTACTTCTTGCCCAGTGGCCAACGCACGGATTTTCAGCGTCGCCGCCTCAAGATCGGCCAGGGTAGTAGGCTTTTTGCCGAGCACCCGCCGTGAACTGTCGCCGCGCCCGATGCCGAGATCCATGCGCCCGCCGGAGATCCGGTTGAGCGTGGCCAGCGCACTGGCGGTCACCGTCACATCACGCACGGCAGGGTTGGTGACACAGGTGCCCAGGCGCATGCGTTCGGTGCCACTCGCTATCAGCGTGAGCATGGTGTACGGGTCTTGCCAGAGCACGTGCGAGTCGAAAACCCAGCCGTAACTAAAGCCCGCCGCCTCGGCCTGCTGGGCCAGCGCGAGGTTGCGCGCGGGGGGCATGTCTAATTTCAAAGTGACTGCAAATTGCATAGGGGTTCTACTTCCAAATGCAAAAGGCAAAACGCAACATGAACTTTTTGCGTTTTGCCTTTTGCGTTTTACATTTACTCCGTTGCCGCTTCCCAGATCGCGTGGGTGTAGGCATCTTCACTGGCGGGTTGGGTGATCACATCGAACTCAAGCGCAGTTTCGGCGGCGAATTGGAACAGGCTTGGCTCCAGGTAGCCAATCTGCGTGTTCGGGTCGATCGGGTCGCCCCAGATCAGCTTGTTGACCTCTTCCATTTGCCATGTTTGCGCTTCAGCCGTCATCACACCGCCGCTATCCTGAGCGAGCACGTACTGCACACAGGCATCGACGTTGTCGCGGCAGAAGGCCCAGCCCTGGAACGAGGCGCGCAGGAAGCGTGCGGCGATGTCCTGATTGTTTGCGTCGGCGCTGAGCCATTCGTCACTCACGAAGATCCCGTCTTCGGGCATGGCGGTGCCTTCAGTGTTGTAGTCGAGGATGTTCAACTCCTCGATCGTGTGGCCGGCGCTAAGTACCTGGTAGAGTTCATTGTAGGTCATGGCTGCCGCCGAGTCTACTTCGCGGTTGAGCAGCAAGTTCATATCAAACGGCTGTTGCACCAGGTTCAGGCCGGTGTTGCGGTCGATCGCATACTTGCTGAGCGTGGCGAGCAGGTTGTACTCATTGCCGCCAAACCAGACGGCCACCGTGCGCCCGGCGAGATCGGCAGGGCTGGTGATATTTTCGTCCTTCCAGGAGAGTTGGCGCATCCCGGCGCGAGTGTAGACCTGAGCGATGTTGACGAGCGGTGCGCCTTGTTCGCGCGTAGCGAGCAAGCTGGCAAGCCAGTTAATACCGAATTCGGCCTGGCCGCTGGCCACAACTTGTTCGGGCACAATGTCGGGGCCGCCGGGCAGGATGGTCACGTCGAGCCCTTGCTCAGCGTAGTAGCCCTCTTCCAGCGCCGCATAGTAGCCGGCAAACTGGGCCTGGGCCACCCACTTGAGCTGGAGCCGCACCGGATCGAGCACGGCGGCTGCGGGCGCGTCGGCAGGCGTGGCTGCCGGAGCTTGTCCACAGGCGGCGATCAGCAGAGCCGCCAACACCAGGGCTACGAGCAGTCTGAACGGTCGGGGAGTCTTCATCGGTCTACCTCCTTGGCAAAATAACCAGATAGCCACACAGTGCAGCGGTGCCAGGGGCAGCATTGCCCGGGAGCCTGAGCGAACAGGGAACTGCGAACTGAAGAACTGCGAACTGCCGCCTACCGCCCGCCTACCGCCTGCGCCACGGGATGAGCAGGCGTTCGGCCAACACCACAGCAAGGTAGAACGTAATGCCGAAGATGCACGCGACGAGAATGGCGGCCCAGGCTTCGCGGGTGCGCAGAATGCCGGCCTGGGTTTTGATGTACACGCCGAGCGAGTTCTGCGGCCCGCCGAAGAACTCGGCCACAACGGCGCCGATCATGCTTAGTGTTGTGCAGATGCGCAAGGCGTTGAACAGATATGGGAGCGCCGCCGGCGCACGTAGTTTGCGCAAAATATCGCGTTGCGGCGCAGCATACGAACGCAGCAGCAGCAGGGCGTCGGCGCGGGGCGATTGTAGGCCGTGATAGACATTGACCAGGGTTGGAAAGAAGGTCATGATCGCCACCACGGCGATCTTCGAGGTTGGGCTGACACTGCCCAGCCAGATGCCGAGGAGCGGCGCGAGGGCAATAATCGGCACGGCGCCGGCAGCAACCGCCAGCGGGATCACGCCCTCGGCGACGAGACGCCAACGGACACACACCACCGCCACCAGTACGCCCAGCGTACAACCGATCGCGCAGCCGGCCAGGGCGTTACGAAACGTGGCTATGCCGATCTGCATCAGGTAGCCCGGTTGGGCCAGAAAGGTAGCCAGGATCTGGCTCGGCGCCGGCAATAGATAGAGCGGAATGCCAAAACCGCGCACAGCACCTTCCCAAACGCCGATTGCCAGTACGAAGGTGAGTAGCGCCGGCCACGCGGCCTGAAGCCAGGCCGGGAGCAGCTTGCGGGAATTTAGTTCGGGCGATAGCGTCTGTGCTTGCATAGGCAGTATGGGTTACGTGTCAGTTCGCAGTCGTCAGTTCGCAGTCGTCAGTTCGCAGTTCGCAGTTCGCAGTTTGCAGTTCGCAGTTCGCAGTTTGCAGTTCGCAGTTCGCAGTTCGCAGTTCGCAGTCGTCAGTTCGCAGTCGTCAGTTCGCAGTTCGCAGTTCGCAGTTCGCAGTTCGCAGTTCGCAGTTCGCAGTTCGCAGTTCGCAGTTCGCAGTTCGCAGTGCCTCACAACTTCAGTGCCTCAGTGCTCCATGTTCAGTGCCTCAGTGATCCGCAGTTGCTCACGCACTTCAGTAACCAGGCTAAAGAAGCGCGCAGCTTCGCGGGTTTCGAAGTTGCGCGGGCGCGGCAAGTCAATCGTGATGATCCGCTGCACACGACCAGGCCGCGGTGACATCACCACAACCCGATCGGCGAGGAACACCGCTTCCGGAATGCTATGGGTAACGAAGATCACGGTGGGGCGCTCGGCCGCGCTGCTCCAAATGCTGAGCAGTTCAAGTTGCAACCGCTCGCGGGTAATCTCGTCGAGCGCGCCGAACGGCTCGTCCATCAGCAAGATGCTCGGCTCGAACGAAAGCGCCCGCGCGATTGCGGCGCGCTGCTGCATACCGCCGGAAAGCTGATGCGGATATGCATCGCCGAAATCGCTTAAGCCAACCAGTTGCAGCAGGCTCTGCGAGCGGGCGCGGCGTTGCACCGCCGGGCGCCCCATAATTTCGAGCGGCAATTCAACATTCTTGCGGATCGTGCGCCATTCGTACAGCACCGGCGCCTGAAAGACAATTCCATAGTCGCGGTCGCGGCGGGCTTGCTCGGGCGTTTTGCCGCCGACACTCACCACACCCGTGGTTGGTTGCTCCAGGTCGCCGATCAGGCGCATCAGCGTGCTTTTGCCGCAACCGCTCGGGCCGATCAGGGCCACAAATTCGCCGGGGGCGATCTGCAAACTAACATCATGGAGGGCGGTTACCGGCCCGGCGCCACTGGGGTATGTTTTGCTCACGCGGTCAAACTGGATCATCGTGGTTCGTGTCCATAACGGGCGCCCAACACCAGGCGTTCGGCAAGTGCGACCAGGCTGTACGCGGCGACGCCGAGGAGCCCGGCGACGAGAATGGCCAGGTAGAGCGCCGGTGGGCGTGAATTGTAAAATTGGGCGGCATTGAGGATCATCACCCCGATCCCTTCGCGGGAGCCGGCCGGCAATTCAGCCACAATCGCGCCGATCACACTGGCCGACGCGGCGACCTTGAGCGCGGTAAACAGGTAGGGCAGCGAAACCGGTAGGCGCAACTTCCAGAAGGTCTGGAGCGGCCCGGCGGCATAGGAATGCATCAGGTCGCGGCTGAGCGGCGAGGCGGCGCGCAGGCCGCGCAGCATACCGATGGTTACGGGAAAGAAGGTCAAATAGGCGGCGACAATCATCTTGGCCACCCACGGTTCGGCGCCCATGCGGCCCAGTCCCACGACTACCATTGGCGCAATGGCGAGGATCGGCACGGTTTGTGAGCCGATCACATAGGGCAGGAAGCCGCGCTCAAGCGGGGGCGCCTGGGTGAAGAGTAACGCCAGGCCAAAACCCAGCAGCCCGCCGATCAGGAAACCGCCGGCAGCCACTTTGAAGGTAGCCCAGGCGTTCAGCAACATCTGGATGATCAGCAGCGGACCGGCGCCGCCCTGGGTGCGAGTGAACATCGCTTCAACCAGCGCGCCGAGCGATGGCAGGCGCTGGTCGGGGATCGCAAAGAGCCACTTGCTTACCTCCCAGAATACGAGGATGATCAGCACAGTCAACAGCACCGGCGTAACGCGCCGCGCGCCGGTTCGAAGCAGTTCGCGTATGGGGAATGCCCGTACCGGCGTCGCATTTGTGCGCCTGCGGTCGGGGACAAGCGTCTCCTCGGCCACGGTACCCTCTGATCTGGTTAGCCGGTAAACAACCGTAACAAATTACGACAAAACCAACATTGGTGAAGAGGCCGGGTACCACTGTGTAGCCCGCTGACCGGATGTTGCGGTGTGGAGTAACCGCCGATGCGTAGGCGAGCGTTGCCTACAGCGTCGGGATGGGGATAACGCCGGAATATGGTTAACGAGCAGTATAGCCTGAGGCGCTAGAGTTTGTCAACGCTATCGAACCGGTGTTCTGCATTCGCGCATGCCCCGGCGCATAATTGTTTGTTCGCACGCATTCAGCGGCCCGGCCCGATTGGGCGTATTATTTCAGGGGCGACGTTTTTGGATACCTGTAATCATCCAAGCGAGGAGGATTTCACCGTGCAAAAACAACTGCGGAACATGTTTCGGATCCGAACGGGAAGTGCGGACGCTGGGGACGCCGGATGTTCGCATCGCGATCAGATCAAACCGGTTACCCCGAGTGCGGATGGTTGTGAGGAGTGCTTGCAGAGCGGAGATCGCTGGATCCATCTTCGGATTTGTCAGATCTGCGGCCACGTCGGTTGTTGTGATAGTTCCAAGAATCAGCATGCTACCAAGCATTACCACGCCACCGGCCATCCGATCGTAAAATCGTTTGAGCCGGGCGAAAACTGGGTCTGGTGTTATGTCGATGCAGTAATGCTGTAGCGCAAATTAGCCGTGCAGAACTCCCAATTTGGCACGCAATATGCAGTGCTTAAAACATATGGCGAGGATTGGCCATATACGAACCAATACCACCTATGCAAAGGAGCACTGTTATGGCGCACCATACGACCGAAACTACAAGTCACGGCCTCAGTAACCTGGCGTACGACTGGATTACCGTTATTCAAAATAAAGCGCAGGCGTTGCAGGCCTACGATACGTACATTGAGGATGCGCGGAAAGTTGGTTCACAGGCGTGTGTTGAGCTATTTCAGCGCATTCACGCTGAAGATAAGCGTCAGCTTGCCGAAGCGCAAGAGCATCTGTTGCAGGTTCTACAAGGCAAAATGGGCAACACGCACTAGCTTAGGGAGAAAAGATCTATGGCGTCCATTGGTTATGCGATCTCGAGTGAAGAACATCTGCCGAATGACCTGGTGCAGCATGCCCGGCGGGCGGAGGAAGTCGGCTTCAAGTTTGCGCTGATTTCGGATCATTTTCATCCCTGGGTTGATGCACAGGGCCACAGCCCGTTTGTCTGGAGCGTCATTGGCGGCATCGCTCAGGTAACCCAGCACATGCCGATCGGCACCGGCGTTACCTGCCCAATGATGCGCACGCATCCGGCGATCATTGCGCAAGCCGCTGCTACGGTTGCGACGATGCTGCCTGGGCGCTTTTTCCTTGGTGTCGGCACCGGTGAAAACCTGAATGAGCATATTCTGGGCGATGCCTGGCCGTCACATAATGTGCGCCTTGCAATGCTTGAGGAGTCCGTCGCCGTTATGCGACAGCTCTGGGAAGGCGGCTCACAATCGTTTCAGGGTGATTTTTATACCGTTGAAAATGCCCGCCTATACACCTTGCCGGAGAATCCCATTCCGGTAATGGTGGCGGCAAGTGGCCCGAGTGCTGCCGAGGGGGCCGGTCGTTTCGGCGACGGGCTGATCAATACCGCTCCTAAAGCCGAGATCGCGCAGATCTTTGCGCAGTCGGGTGGCGGCAGTAAACCACGGTATGGGAAGATGACTGTCTGCTGGGCGCAGGATGAAGCTGAAGCCCGCAAGACCGCCCACAAAATCTGGCCTAATGCCGGCTTACCGGGCGAACTGTCGCAGGAACTTGCGACCCCGGCGCACTTTGAACAAGCCGCCGAACTGGTTACGGAAGAGGCCATCGCGAAGCAGGTTGTGTGCGGCTCTGATCCGGAACGGCATATTGCGCAGATTCGGGCATACTTGGATGCCGGTTACGACCATGTCTATATTCATCAAGTTGGACCGGATCAAGCAGGCTTTTTCAACTTTTACGCAAAGCAGATCTTACCGTATGTGCTCTAGCGGCGCGACCGGTTAGATCGCATTGCGCGTCTTTAGAACCCGCTGATGATTCACAGGAATCATCAGCGGGTTCGCTTTGTGTTTCTTAACCTGAATTTACCCGCTTGCCAAGCGCCGTAATCAGAAATACTATGTATAGCTACAGAGCCTGCATCCAATCAACCTAACCCGCGAAGGGGCATCGCATTTATGGGCCAGCCCGACTATTCGGCCGCCCGTCAGTACGCATTGGAACGCCTCGAACGCGAACTTGATCCGCGTCTGAGCTACCATACGCTGGCTCACACGCGCGACGATGTGCTCCCAGCCGCAGAACGACTTGCCGCGCTGGAGGGCATTGCCGGCGCGGCGTTGTTATTGTTGCGTACGGCTGCACTGTACCACGACATTGGCTTTACTGTCGGGCGGGTTGAGCACGAACAGGCAGGCGTGCAGATTATGGCCCAGGTGCTGCCGTCTTTTGGCTATACAGTAGCCCAGATCGACCGGATCGGCGCATTGATCATGGCTACCCGCATTCCACAAACGCCCCACGCGCAGTTGGAACACATTCTCGCCGACGCCGACCTTGATTTATTGGGGCGCGACGATTTTCTGGAACGCAATGCGGAGTTGCGCCGCGAACTACAGGCGTTCGGCGTGGGCTTTACCAATGCCGAATGGTATGCCGATCAGCTGGCTTTTCTCACCCGGCATCACTACTGGACGCCGGCGGCCCGGCAACTCCGCAACCCACCAAAGGCGCATAATATCGCCTTGCTCCAAACGCTGGCGGCGGCGCCATAGCAGCCGGGGCCACGCATAGGCCCAATTTGGTACTGAGTTACAGAGGATCTTCATTATGGCCCGGGAAACATTACCACCATCGAATGTGAGCGTCGTTCAGCCTAAAGTGCGTTTTAGTCTGCGTCAGATCAGCCTTAGCATCACTGCCGGTGTGCTCAGCGCAGTGATCAACCTGGGTATCTTGCTCTCGATGGCGGCGCTGATCTTCGCCGGGCCGCTCACGCCGTATGTGAGCAATGGGGTGGGCTTATTGCTTGTCGGCACGGGCATTATGGCTATCGTTTTTGCATTGCTCAGCTCGCGCCCAGGGATGGTAATGTTCGGCCAGGAGGGGCCGGCGTTGATCGTGGCCTTGCTTGCGGCCAATATCGTTGCGGCGCTGCCGGTTGGCCAGGCAGCTACGGCTTATGTAACGGTCGTCGCTGTGCTTGCCCTAACGACGCTGGCCTGCGGCCTCACTTTTCTGCTGCTCGGCCATTTCCGGCTGGGGGCGCTGGTGCGTTATCTGCCGTATCCGGTGGTGGGCGGCTTTCTCGCCGGCACCGGCTGGTTGCTTGTGCTGGGCGGCATTGGCGTGATGACGGGCGGCCAGCCGGCGCTTGTCGATCTGCCCCGACTGTTTAGCCTACCGTACCTCTGGCAGTGGCTGCCGGGGCTGCTTTTCGGCTTATTATTGCTGATCGTGTTGCGGCGCGCTTCGCATCCGCTTGTGCTGCCGGGTATGCTTGCCCTGGGTATTGCCGGCTTCTATGGTTGGCTGGCCGCCAGCGGGATCAGCGTAGATGAAGCACGCGGCAGCGGTTTGCTGCTGGGCCCATTTCCTGAACAACCAATTTGGGCGCCGCTCACGCCGGCGCTGCTTGCGGAGGTGAACTGGTCGCTGATCGTCGCCCAGAGCGGTGGCATCGGTACGGCTGTGGCGCTGGGCGTGATCGGCCTGCTGCTCAATGTAAGCGGCCTCCAGCTTGCCCGCCGCGAAGATCTCGATCTGAACCAGGAACTCCGCGCCGCCGGTTGGGCGCAGTTGGCCGCCGGCCTCTTCAGCGGCCCATCCGGTTATCACGGCCTCGGCTCCTCGACGCTGGCGCATCGCATCGGCGCCCGCAGCCGGCTGGTGAGCCTTTCCATGGGCATCAGCATTGCGGCCGCTTTCTTCTTCGGCGCCGGGCTGATCGCACTTATGCCGCAGATCGTCCTGGGCGGGTTGGTGTGTTACCTGGGCCTGTCCTTTCTCAACGATTGGTTGGTTGCTACATGGGGCCGCTTGCCCTGGATCGACTACGGTCTGGTGGTGTTGATTCTGGCCTTGATCATTGTTTTTGGCATGCTCACCGGCGTGACTGTTGGGCTGTTTATCGCCGTAGCCCTCTTTGTGGTGACCTACAGCCGGATCGAGGTGGTGAAGCACGCGCTGACCGGCGCGACGATTCAGAGCCGGGTGACGCGCAGCTACGCCGAGCAAGATCGCCTGCGCGAACTTGGCGTGCAGACGGTGATCTTTCAGCTTCAGGGCTTCATTTTCTTCGGCACGGCCCACGATCTGTTTGAGCGGGTGCGCAAGCGGGTGCAGATGGAGAACCTCCCGGCGCTGCGCTTCGCCGTATTCGACTTTCGTCTGGTGAGCCGGCTCGACTCGACGGCGCTGCTGAGCTTTACCAAACTGCGCCAGTTGGCCGAAAGCCGGCAGTTGAAGCTGATTTTCGCTCACCTCAACCCAGCGATCGAGCGTCAGATCCGCCAGGGCTTGTTCGACGATACACAGCCGGCTCTGGTGCAGATTTTCCCCGATCTGGATCACGGACTGGAGTGGTGTGAGAATGCGCTGCTCGCCGAAAATCAAGCCGCCGAAGCGCCGCCGCTGACGCTCCACGAGCAACTCGCGCGTCTGGTGCCCACCGCCACCAACCTCGACAACCTGATCGGCCAGCTTGAACGGCGCAGCGTCGCCGCCGGAGCGTACCTGATCCGTAAAGGCGATGCCCCCGACGACATGTTCTTCATCGAATCAGGGCAAGTCACGGCGCAGATCGCCCAGCCGAATGGGACGACATTGCGCCTGGAGACAATGCGCGGCGGGCGTACCGTGGGTGAACTTGGCTTCTACCTGGGCCGCCAGCGCACCGCCGATGTCGTGGCCGATGAGCCGAGCAATATCTACCGCGTCTCGCGGGCCGGCCTCGCCCGGATCGCCGAACACGACCCGAATGCAGCGGCGGCGTTTCACTTGATCATTGCCCGCCTGCTCTCCGACCGGGTGGTGCATCTGATCGAAACGGTGGATGCGTTGCAGCGGTGAGGCAAACCAAGGAACCAAGGAACAGAAGAACTAAGGAACCGAGGAACAGAAGAACCAAGGAACCAAGGAACAGAAGAACCAAGGAACAGAAGAACCAAGGAACAGAAGAACTAAGAAACAGAAGAACTAAGAAACAGAAGAACCAAGGAACAGAAGAACCAAGGAACAGAAGAACTAAGGAACAGAAGAACTAAGGAACAGAAGAACTAAGGAACAGAAGAACTAAGGAACTAAGGAACTAAGGAACTAAGGTATCCTGAGTAACGCAGAGTGCGTATCGAAGGGCGCATCGGTGGCGCTTTCCCGCTTTCCCGCTTTCGGGCTTTCTCGCTTTCTCGCCGTAATGCCTGCTACAGTTGTCGGCGGCTCCGGGAGCGGAGCATATTCCGCGTGAACGAGCCGACCCCAAACAGAATAATCGCGATCGCGATAACCGAGAGCACCAACGAGAGGCTACTGCCCCAGATTACGATTTGTGGTACTAGAGTCTGGATGATCACTGGTATACTGCCGGGCACCAGATCGTCAGCGTCGGCCCAGAACGAGATCACTGTAAAGACGATCACACTCAGCGGCAACCCGGCCAGCAGGATTGAGAGGTAGAATGACAGGCGGTTGTTATTCTCCGACAAGTCCGCCAGGTACAGTTCATCGATGTGATTGATCAACTCGCTCAAGTTGGCGACGTTGCGCTCGGCATGTTGCATCAGCAAGGGAACATCCTGGCGCTGCAACAGCAGGCGGGCTTTCTCAACGGCAAACTCAGCGCGCCCCCAGACTGTCGGCGTACTCAGGCTTTGCCCCAACCCCATGAGCCGGCTCATATTCGCCACGCGCTCCACCTTATCGGTGAGCACCTCGTAATTCACTCGGATGTCACGCCGCGACATTCCATCGCGCACCAGGGTCAACTCTTGTTCGATCTCGCGCAGCAGGTCGGCGCTGCCGCGCTCGATCAAGTGGGCCAGCACGCGCACTTCGATCGCGAGTTCGAACATGCGCTCCATCGCTTCCCAGTACCAGACATACATCACTCGTCCGGTAGAAGCCGCGAAGTTCGAGAGCAGCAGTTCGTTCTGGCGGGCGTGGCGGCTAGGCATCACAAAAGCAGCGCGACTGGTGAGGACGCACATTTCGTCGCTCCAGGTAGCCGCGTCGCAGGCAAAAATATCTTCAAGGTAACGCGCCCGATGATCGGGGAAGTAGCTCTTCGGCGCTACCAAACGCGCCGAGGGCCGCGCCGCGCCGGTGGCCCGCCGTAACACAGCGCCCTCCAGCAATCCCGCGATCTGCTGCTGGAGCTCATCGGAATGCATAATATCAGCCGGCGACACGAGGATTTTGGGTGGGCTTTTCGTCGCGAGCAGCGCCGTATGCTGTGAAACTGCGCTCTCTACCTCGTCCGCTACGCCATCTTCACCTGCCCGCGCTTTGCTCAGAATTGGCTCTACCGCCAACAGTTCATCGACGTGGTAGATCAGGAACGAATCGTGGAGCGGCGTCTCGGTCGTGCGTTCGGGCACCCGTAAGCGGATCGTCCTTCCGCTACTGGTCGGGATTTGGAGGCCTACGTCCTGCACAAATTGCCGGCAGACCTCCATCGCCAGTTTCCACTGCACCGGAGCATAACCGGGATGCCCGGTAGTTGGGCGCTCTTCCGCATCGAGCCAGGCCAGGAACGCCTCGATCGAGCGGATCTTCGCGGCTGCCTCGGGATCGCCGTTGGCCAAGCGGGCCTGAAACTCATCCAGACGATGCAGCGCGCCGGGAATGTCGAACGCGGTCTGGAGCGTCACCACGTCGGCGGCGATGCGCAGGAGCGGCGTGGTGCGGTCATAACGGCGGCGCAGACTGATCACAAACATGCCCGTCACCGTCGGGCGGAGGTAGATCTCCCAGTTGCGCCATACCTCCAGGAACACGTTGGTGAACTGCACATTGTCCAGAATGTCCGGCGGAAAGGCCACACCGCGCTTGTTTTGCAGATAGTAGAGCGGAACAGCGTAATCCTGGATCGCATTGAGGCGGAAGACACCGCTCAGGAAGGCCACCTCGTCGGTGGGCATCCGCGAGGTCACCGATTCGCCATCCAGGGGATGGCGGGCCACCGTGAAGGCGCTGTCGGTGTGAAGTGCCGTAGGCCAGGCATCGCGCAACGCAGTGCGGAAGTACGGCGAGCCGCGTAATGACTCAAACTGCTTCTGGTCGGCCGGATCGACAAAGCGCCGCATATCGAGGACAAGCACGGCAGTGACGTGGCCGCGGGCGCTGATGTGATTCGCCATTGGTGAAGGTTTCGTCTGGTTATAGTACGACAAAGAAACGTAACGGCTATCATAACATAATGGGGTATGGGTTGTTACTGAATCTTCCCCCGCGCCGTGATCGGCCAGGTTGTGGTTATAACGCCGTTGCGCTGCACGTAATAGGTGTCGTAGAGGTTCACCGTGGTGTCGATATGGCTGGGGATGAGGCGCACCTGGTCACCGACGGCCAGCGTGGATGCAGTAGCGCCATCCCATTCCAGAATGCCGTGTTCGTCGCCGCCCGGTCGGTAGCGCACGCCCGGCAACCCAACCGGCGCGGCATTGCCCATGTCTGTCGAGAGCGCCTTCAGCCCGGCGTCGAGCACTGCGCGTTGCGGCGTCGGCCGACTGATCACCGTTGCCACAACGGTTAGTGCGTTGTGGTAGCTGTTGCGTTCCCCCAGCGCGTCGCGATAGGCTCGATCAAGGAAGATAAATGAACCAGCAAGGCAGGTGTATCAAGCTCGCTAACGTGCATTTGTAATCCTTTTCCCGCTCTCCGCTCTCCCGCTTTCCGCTCTCTCGCGTTCTCGCTTTTCCGCTCTAGGCAGTCCAGCGTGGCGCCGCCGCCGTGAGGATCGCCCGCCGCGTGGGCGTAAAGCTGACGGCCTGGAGTTCGGCCTCAAGCGTGGCGAGCAGCGCGGCAATATCAGTGCCGGCTGTTGCGTGCAGGCCCTCACTCACGATCAATGCCCGCCGCGTCGCCTCACTCACTGTCGAGCGCTTGCTCTGGCGGAACGTCCAACGCCGGGCGTGAACCTGGCGCGCCGCATCGGCGAAGATGATCTCGCCCGGCTCGGGGTGCTCGGTTGCGCCGCTGAAGGCCTGGTATTGTTCGTCACTATCGGCGTGGCGGACCTGGATGAAACTATCGATCTGGTCGAGGTCGATTACCGCGATCGGCAGCGCATATGCGAGCGACACCGCATTACAGAGGTCAACCAGCGGGTGCAGCGTCGGTAGGCCGTCCTCTTTGCGGAAGCGCCGCAGCAGCGCCTCGGCTGCCGAACGGTACTGCGTCGGCTTGAACCCCATCTGGCTGAAGGCCCGTCGCCACGCCTGGATCTCCGGCAAGTCAGACTCAGTGACGCCGGCAAGTCGCGCCCGCGCCTGCGCAAAAAGGGGCGCGAACCGTTCGCCTACTATACGGTTCGCTTGGACATCCTCAACCAGCAAAATTCCCGGCACCAACGCGGGAAAAGCTGCCCAGAGCGCCGGAGAATGTTCAAAGTACACGTGGGTTCCCTTCGCAAGTGGTATTGGTATTGGTTCCGGCTAAGACCTGTCAGATCTTATTGTACACGGTGGTTTCGGCAATAGTGCTGCACCCCTTGTCCGCCTAAAGGCTGATAGCATCCGGTTGCTTGAATCATTACAATGCGGATCATCGTCTGACGCAGTCGGACGGTGATCCGCTTTAGCGAAAGGAGTGCGCCGTGGTAGGCGACGACGTAGGTGTAGTACGCAAACGCAAGGCCCAACCGTTGGGCTGCGCTGCGGTTGCGCGCGCCCGTCGTACTTCCCGGCGACGAGCGTTGTAACGCGCAACTGTGCGCAGCTCCATACCTCTAGTGCTGGGCAGCACCAATGAGCCAACGTGGTGGTGACGCGAGCAGAGCGAGCCACCCGTTTCTGTGAATCAGTGGCTCAATCGTTGCGCTCAGTGCTCTAAGGAGCACGCTCGTGAATGCATTCCCTGCTTATGATCCGACCGAGGCTGAACCCCGCCTCCAGGCCGCCTGGTCCGCTGCCGGCATCTACCGGTTTAACCCCCACGATTCGCGCCCGATCTTTGCCGTTGATACGCCGCCGCCCACCGTGTCCGGCGCGATTCACATCGGCCACGTCTATTCCTATGTGCAGGCCGAAGCGCTGATCCGCTACAAGCGCATGCGCGGCTACAATGTGTTTTACCCCTTCGGCTTCGACGATAACGGTCTGCCCACCGAGCGTTTTGTCGAGCGCAGCCGGGGCATCAGCGCCCAGCGCGTGGGCCGCGCCGCCTTCATTCAAGCCTGCCTCGAAACCTCGGCTGAGGTCAAGGCGCGCTTCGAGCAGTTCTGGCAGCGCCTGGGTATGAGCGTTGATTGGGCATATCGCTACTCCACGATCGACCCCGGCGCACGGCGCACGGCACAGTGGTCGTTCCTCGATCTGCATCGCCGTGGGCTGATCTATCGCGCTCAGATGCCGAATCCCTGGTGTCCTACCTGCGGCACGGCTGTGGCTCAGGCCGAAATGGATGACCTCGAGCGTCCCACCACTTTCTACACCATCGCCTTCGCCCTCGCCGCTGACAACGGACGACGGACGATGGACGACGAACGACGGACGACGAACGACGAACGACCGACGACGGAAGGGCAACCCTCAGGTCGCAGTCCACAGTCGGCAGTCGGCAGTCCACAGTCCACAGTCGGCAGTCGGCAGTCCACAGTCGGCAGTCGGCAGTCCACAGTCCACAGTCCACAGTCCACAGTCCACAGTCGGCAGTCGGCAGTCGGCAGTCCACAGTCCACAGTCGGCAG
>JBBRUG010000109.1:0-16662 GCA_038247995.1 Chloroflexales bacterium
CGTGCCGCGTGCCGCGTGCCGCGTGCCGCGTGCCGCGTGCCGCGTGCCGCGTGCCGCGTGCCGCGTGCCGCGTGCCGCGTGCCGCGTGCCGCGTGCCGCGCCCTGAAGGACGCGGCTCAGGCCGGGGAGCGCGGCAGCGCCCTGAAGGACGCGCCGCGCTCTTGCGCTCTTGCGCTCTTGCGCCCCGCCTGCCGCCTGCCGCGTGCTTACGGCAGCCCTACCAACTCCACCGCATCTACTTCGCTCCAGTTGGCGCCGCTGCGCTGATCAACGGTCAGGCGAACGGCGACGATACGGGTTAAGGTCTGTTCAAAGCTCAAGTTCAGTATCAGCGGGCATTCGCCGCTCAGGGCCGGCTCGGCGGTGTACACGCTGCGCGTCGAGCCACGTTCGTCGATCAGTTCTACCCGACTGATAAAGCCCGGTTGGTGGTTCTGGTGGATCGTTACGCCCACGGCAAATACCGGCGTGCGATAGCGCAATTCCAGCGTTTCCAGGCCGTTCGGGTCGGCGGAGGCCCAGGCATCGGGGCTGTCCTGGCAACCCTCCACGTCGGGCGGGCCGGTCGCGCCGTCGGGGCCGTAGTCGGGTTCGTAGGAACTACTTGCTACAGCGCTGTTGGCCCACTGGCGCAACAGCCGCTCGTCGGGCGTGGGTGTGCCCACAATGGCGTCACTCACTGCGGCGGTGGCGTTCACCACCGGCTCGGCCACGAGGCGCAGCGCAGTAACGGCGCTATACTCGCCGCTATTGTCGCTCACCCAGACGACGCCACCCGGCCCGGCGGCGATACCGTTGGGCAAGCTGAACGCGCCGGCTGCCGGTGTCGCGCCGGCTTCGGCCGGTACACCGCCCTGGGCCTGCTCGCGGCCATCGGGGCCAAGCAGCACGATGCCGGAACCGAAGGTGGCCACGTAAATATTGCCCTGGCGATCGACATCGAGGGCGCCGGCAGCGAGACGCTCCGGGTCGGCCGGATCGCCGAAACGGGCCAGTTCGCGCCCCGCGGGGCTGAGCTTGACCACAGCACCGGCGAATGTTTCGGCCAGATAGATCGCACCATTGGCGTCAACCGCCAGGTCGGCCGGCGCGAGGTCGGGCGGCAGGTCGAGGCGGCTGATCAACTCACCGGTCGGGCTGAAGCGCACAATACTGGATACAACGCCATTGGCGCTGGGGCGCACATCAATGGCGTAGATGCTGCCGTCGGCGCCGGCGGCGATCCGTTGCGGCGCCGAGAGGCCGAACTGCTCCTCGGTGTCGCCGGCACTGCCCCAGCGCCCAACAAAGGCGCCGTCGGGGCGGAAGCGGGCAATCGCGTTGCGCCCATAATCGGCGACGAAGATCTCGCCATTTGGCCCGCGCGCCACATCGTAGGCATCAAGCAGTTCGTCTTCGCCGAAGGTGCGAATGAGTGTACCGTCGGGGGCGAAGACCCAAACCCCGCGGCTGCTTTCGGCGAGGTAGAGCGTGCCGTCGGGGGCGACGGCCATGCCGCGCGCTGCGGTGAAGCGGCTGGTGTCGGGGCCGCTGCTGCCGCCGAGGCGTAACACAAAGCCGGGCGGGCCACGATCGAGCAGTACCGGTTGTTCGGCTTGCGCGGCGGCAGGCGTGGGCGTGGCGACGGTTGTGGGCAGCTCGACGGCGGCCACAATCGCATCAAAAAGCGCGCTCTCGCGTTCCCACGCTGCGGGCGACGCCTGGCCAAGAATACGTACGGCACGGTCGGGCGCAAGCACCACCACCAGGCGTCCGCCGCCGCCGGGCGCCGTAAGATCGGCCTCCAGGCCGGGTTGTCCATCGACGACGAGCGCACGGGTTGGGCTGATCTGGTAGCCGGCCTGCTGAGCGGCGCCGCTGCTCACCTCAAAGAAGGTTTCCGGGCTCGCTACGGCATTGCTGCCATATTGCGCCGTCAGCAGCGTCAAGGGCGTCGCATCGATTGTAAGCACCAGTTCGTCGCCGGGGCTGGTCGCGGCGAGGCCGACTTCACTTGCGGCCGCCGTGAGCCCGGCTGCGCTGATGCGGGTTTGCCAGCCGGCCGGCAGGCGCAGCATAAAACCATCGGCATCGGCTGCTTCAAGGCTGAGCGGCGGCAGAGTTGGCGTAGGGGGCGGCGCTGTCGGTTCAGCAGTGGGGTTGGCGAGGGTAGCGGCGGGCGATGGTTCCGCTGCGTTCGGGGCGCCGACAGCGCAACTACTGAGCAGAGCGGCGAGCAGAAAGCATAGCAATAAGCGCGGCATGAGGCGACCTGTCAGGTGGCGGGTCTTCAGAAGCGTTGTCAGGCGGCAGAGCCAACCGACAACGCTTGCTTACCCTCCAAGCGTAAACGTCAGCGCATCACGGAAAACCTGGGGCAGCAGCAGGGTGAGTAAGATGCCGACGCGCAGAATGCTGCCGGCGAGCACAGATCCGTCGACGGCGGAGGCCCAGAGCGGCAACGGGTAGGTGATCATGCCGATCAGAATGGCCGCTGCGGCAATCAGCGCCTGCACAAGGCCTAGAACCCCGCCGAGCAGGTGATCGAGCCAGCTAAAGAAGAGCAAGCCGACGAAGGTATGCAGCAGCGAGGCGATCAGGCTGGCGACGGAGCTGATCAGCAGCAAGAGGCCAAGGAAGCCGACCGCATTGGCGAGGGCTGGATCGGCGATGAAAGAACTGAGCCAATCGGCCACATTGGCGCCATAACGCCCGGCGACAATGATCCCCACCACGAGGCCGGTAAGGGCCAGCACCTGGCGGATCAACCCCCAATACACCCCAAGCAGGGTGAAGATGCCGAGCATCGCCAGGATGCCGATGTCCAGGGCGTTCATCACGAGGCGGCCTGGCGGCGCTTCTGTTCAAAGCGCAGCATACCGGCGACGCTCATCTGGGTCCAACTGCGCACCATCGCCGCTGCCGGGCCATCGGCGGGGTAGCTAATCCAGCGGGCGGCAAGCGCAGCCACGTCGGGGTCTCCGTTGGCGAGGGCGGCATCGACGAGCGCGATCAATTCGCCCAGGCGCTGTTCGGCGCGATCGAGCTGGAAGCGCACATCGTCGTGCGGGCCGTAGTGGGTGACATAGATGCGCGGGAAATCGCGGGCGCGCAGATCGGCGATGGTAGCCTGATGCGCGGCCAGGTCGTACGCGGGCACGGGCGTAACCGGGAAAGCCAGGCCGTAATCGTCCATCACCAGGCCGGCGGCATCGCCGATGAATAACCCGCCGCTCTTGTGATCGATATACGAGAGATGGTCGGGCGAGTGGCCGGGGGTGGCGATCGCTTCCAGCACTACAGCGTGGCCGAGATCGAGGCGCAGGCTTTCGGCGGCGCGCAGCCGTTCCGGCGCGAGGGGTAAAATGTCGCCGTGCAGCGGCCAGGCCTCTTCGCCCACGGCGCGGCGCACACTCGGCATCAGGCGGCTCGGATCGACCAGATGCTCGCCGGTGAGACTGTGGATGTAGACTTTGGCGCGCGGCAGGGCGGCGGCAAGATAACCCGCGCCGCCGGCGTGATCCATATGAATATGGGTGCAGAGGATGTGCTCGACGGCGTCGGGATGCACATCGAGTTGTTCCAGGCCGGCGAGCGTTTCCGGCACGGTGAGCGAGGTGCCGGTTTCGATGATTGCGACCGTCGCGCCGCGCACAACATAGCTCACGCCGACGCCGGGAGCGCCAAGAAGCGTGTGGTCGATCGCCGTAATATGCGCATCAACGGGAATGATCTTCATCATGCGCCTTCATTGGGCTTCTTGTTCCGCCGGCGGCGGCGCCGGGCCGCCTGATCAGTGGGGCGGGGCTGCGCCTGGTTTGCAGGCGGCGCAGGCGGATCGTCGGTGCGCCCTGATGGAGGATGTGCCTCCGGCGCGGCGGGCGGGCGCGGCGGTTGGTTCGGGCGGCGCGCTGGTTCCGGTTGGCGCTCGCGGTGCTGCGCCGGGGCCGAGCGGGGCGGGTTGCCGGCGGTATTGGCCTGCGGCGGCGGCTGATTGCGCGGCGGGCGCGGGGCACGCGCTTCGGGCGTGCGGGCCGGCGGTGCGCCGTCTTCGAGCTCTTCGAGCGCGGTCAGATCTTCGAGTGCGGCATACTGATCGATCTCGTCGCGGAGCATGCGCCGTTCGCCGCGATCGCGTTCGGGCGGGCGCGGCCGGCTCGGCGCGGCCGGCGTAATCCCCTCGGCGTTGCGCGCACGCGCCGTTGCGACAACGTCGGCGGTGGCAATCTCAATGCTGGGCATGTCGTACGTTTCGATCATGCCGCTGCCGACGAGTTGGACGATCAGTTGTTGTTTGAGCACATTCTGACCGACAACTTCGCCGGGGCCATCGGGTGTTTGGACCCAAGTGCCCTTGCGCGGCAGTTGCGCACGCAGATCGACATACTGATCGTGCTCATAAGCTAGGCAGCAGAGCAAGCGTCCGCAGACACCGCTGATCTTCGCCGGGTTGAGCGGCAGATCCTGATCCTTGGCCATCTTAATGCTGACGCGAGCATAGTCGGGGAGAAACGAGGCGCAACAGAGCACACGCCCGCAAGGGCCAATCCCGCCGATCAGCTTGGCTTCATCACGCGGGCCGATCTGACGCAGTTCAATCCGGCTCTTGAAGGTTCGGGCCAGATCGCGCACCAGCAGCCGAAAATCAACCCGCTTTTCCGCTGTAAAGTAAAACGTAAGCCGTGAGCCGTCGAAGCTGTATTCAGCTTTAACCAGGTTCATCGGCAGGCTGTGCTCACGCACCTTCTCGTTACACTTCGCAAGCACTTCCAGATGGCGGCTTTGCAGCAAGCGTAACCGCTCCAGGTCGGCGGGTTCGGCGCGGCGCACCACCGGCTTCAAGTCGCCGACGATCTCGCTGTCCGGCACGTCGCGGCGTTCATAAGCCACCTTGGCAAGTTCCAGGCCGCGCACCGTCTCAACAATGACCGAATCACCAGGCTCAAGCGGAAGATCGCGGGGGTCGAAAAAGTAAGTCTTACCGCTATCTTTAAAGCGGATCCCAATCACAACTGGCATAATCTATACTCACTGCGGCCCAAGCACCTTATAGGCGCGGACGCGCTGCTGACGGCCTTTAAGCTGTAACTCACCCATTTCCTGCAACTGGAAGCGGAGCTGAACCAGTTGGGCCGTATCATCGCCGATGCAGACGCCACCAGGCTCGGCGGCGCCCTCTAGGCGCGATGCGGTGTTCACCGTGTCGCCGATCGCCGTGTATTCCAGGCGATGGCGGGTGCCGAAGAAGCCGGTATAGGCAGTGCCTGTATTGACCCCGATGCGGATCTGAAAGGCTTTACTCGGCTCCCATTTATCTACCAGGCGCTGTTGGGCGGCCTGCATCTCCAATGCTGCGGCAACGGCACGGATCGCGTGCCCATTGTCGAGTGGTTCATCAGGCAAACGTGGAGCGCCGAATATGGCCATGATACCATCTCCGATGTATTTGTCCACTGTGCCGTTATACCGGAAAATCACATCGGTCATCTCGTGGAGGTATTCATTAAGCAGATCTTGTACTTCGCGCGCCGAGAGACGTTCGGCGAGCGCCGTAAAGCCTTTTACGTCGGCGAAGAGTACAGTGACGGACTGTTCCTGGGCTTCCCAGAGCTTGCCGTGCTGTGAATAATAGCGGGCCATAGCCTGGGCGACGTTGGGCGATACGAAGCGTTCGAGGTTCTGGCGGAACTGGGCTTGTTGGCGTACTTCTTCGGTCAGGCGGGCGCGCTCGATTGCCACGGCGGCGAAGTTGGCTACGGCAACCACGAGGTTGCGGTCGCGCTCGCTGAACTGCTCACGCCCCGGTGAATCGAGCAACACCAGGCCGATCGCCGTATTCTGCAGCAAGAGCGGCGCGCAGATCGCCGAGCGAATATTCGCGCTGATGATGCTATCGGAGCCGGCGAAGTCGAGGCGGGCGTCGCGGGTCAGCACCGCTTCACGTGCATCGAGCGCTTTGCGCACAATACTGCTGGAAATCACTACATCGCCGGTGCCGGCGGGCAAGATCACGCGGGGCACCAATTCTTCGCCCTTACGCAGCAGTAGGAAGCCGCGCTGCGCCGGCACAACGCGCATAATCTCGTCCATCACCAGGGCGAGTAATTCGCGCAGATCGAGCACCTGATTCAGACGCATGCCAATTGCGTAGAACTCTTTGAGATCGGCGGGCTGGAGATCAATCTCGTGGGCGCGAACGACCTGAGCTTCCGAGGCGAGGGGGAAATAGCGATTATCGTCGAGCACGACACTCTGGGCGGCGCGATCTTCAAACTCAAGTTCAAACGGCCCGATCCCGACCACATCGCCGTCGCTGAGTTGTTCTTCGCGGATGCGCAGCCGGTTGACGAGCACGCCATTGCGCGAGCCAAGATCGACCAACCAGGCATCGCGGCCGCGCAACTCGATGCGGGCGTGTTTGCGCGAAACGATTGCGTGGTTCAGCACCACCTCGTTGTCGAGTTGGCGCCCGATAGTCACGCCGCGCTCGGTGATGGCACATGCGCGCGCTGCGCCATTGATTGTGACCTTTACACGGGCCATTGGCTTTGTCCAGGAGGAGGAGCGTGTCGTGACGCGCCCTTACAACTTGCGCTACCACTGCCATCGTAGAGGTATGATAGCAGACGCAAGGGGGGCGGGCAAGCGGCGGTTTAGCGCATTACGACGCTGCGTAGTGCTATTCAAAAATTGGAAGTCGGGTCAGGAGCCGATACTCAGTTCGCGGTTACTGCATCCCCATACAGTAAGGCGGCAACCTCGGGCGAAACGGTGATCGACAGGCCAGGGCGCTGAAGGGTGACGCCGTAGGCCGTTGAAACATCGCTGACCATAAAGTCGGCGTCGGGCACAAGGCCATTCGTTTGGAGATAACGAATGAGGTCGGTGTCTTCCTCGGCCTCCTCGACAATGCGCCGGATGGTGAATTGCTGGCCGGGCAGCGCCTCTTGCAGGGGTGTAGTGCCGGGGTAGCTTGCGGCATTGCCGGGGATGGGGTTCCCGTGGGGGCAAGTGCTCGATGACCCCACTAGTTGCGTAATATGCGCCTCCAGCGTGGGCGAGAGCGCGTGTTCGAGGCGCACAGCCTCCTCGTGGATCAGGTGCCAGGGCATGCCCATCACATCGACGAGAAAACGCTCGAGAATGCGATGGCGGCGCACCATATGCTCAGCCAGCGTGAAGCCTTCATCGGTCAGGCTGATCTCGCTGCGTGCGTCGCGGGTGATGTAGCCCTTCTTCTCCAACTGGCTTACGATATGCGTTACCGTTGGGGGTTGCACACTCATCCAGCGCGCCAAACGGGCGGCGATCACCGGCTCCTGGCGCGCGGCGAGGTAGTAGATTACCTCCAGATACTCGCGCTCCTTAGCCGTTGGACCATCCGCGCCGCTGAGGTGGCGCCGGCGTGGGTGCGGACTCTTGCGCAGTGCGTCCGTCACAATCACCCCCAATCTGAACTTGTTCCAAATGTCTAGGCTCATTATACTCTGCCGCTACCCTAGGGGCAACCGAATCGGGATCAGGATTCAGGATTCAGGATTCAGGATTCAGAAGGCGCTGAACCCTGCACGGCCATACACATCAAGTTAAGCCCCACAATGGTTGTTGTAATGGGCGCGGATCACGTCCCAACGCCAGATTCTCCTCATCCCCCTAGCCCCCTGCTCCACGCAGATGGAGCAGGGGGAGCCGCACCACATTCGGCATTGTGATGCTGTTCGAAGCCCCGCTCCTGCTCAGGGAGAGGGGTTTGGGGTGAGGGCCAGTGGGGCGGAAATTCTTACCTTGATCCGTATGCCCTGCACGGCCCACACCCGTACGGGCGGACCCACGTGTACGCCTCGGCACTATGCTATAATCGAAGCAATGCAACGCCTTGAAATGTTACCGCACCAGATCGGGCTGATTGGCGGGATGCGCCAGGAGTTGAGCGATCTGATCACTGTGGCCGAGCCGACAGCCCCCTTCGCACCGGAAGTGCGCAAGGGTCATTTGTATCTACTTGCCGAGCCGGCCACCGACGCGCCGCGCAGTAATCAGGCCTGCCAACTCGTGTTGCGCACGCTGCGGCGAGCTTTTTACGAAGATACGACGTACAGCGTCACATCGGCGCTGCGTGCAGCCATCCGTGCTGCGAATAAGGCGCTGTATGAACATAATGTTGTTCTGGCGGCTGTGAAACGGGTGCCGGTGGGCGTAACCTGTGCGGTCTTTAAAGACGGCGATCTCTTTATTGCTCAGGTGCAGCCCGCGCAGGCCTATGTGCTGAGTGAAGGCCAGTTGCGGGCGTTGCCGGCCCATCCGTCGTGGGATCCGGCGCATGTCAGTGTTGCGCCGTTCGCCCGCTCGGGCGCGCTCGGCGCGAGTCTGTTCATCGAGCCGGAGTTGTACCGCTGCGTACTGCGCCCCGGCGATGCGGCGCTCTTCTGCACCGAGGCGCTGGCGCAGTTGCTGGAGCGCGAGACTGTCGCCGATCTGCTGCGCACCGCCGATGGCGCAACAATGATCGACGAATTGGCTCGTTATGCCGCCGCAGCGGAATTGGGCGATCTGCATGCGCTGGCGCTTACGGTACATAAACCGCAGAGCGCAGTCGAACGCGCTGCGCCGCGACAAACGCATTCAGCCGCCAAGCGTACGGCTGCCGCAGGTGCTTTTGGCGGCTGGCTGACCCGCATCCGCGGCCAGGGCAGTCCACCTGAACCTACGCCGGCAACAAGCGCGCCCGATCAGATGACTACGCTCCCTGCCCAGCCGACCCACTCGCCGATGCCCCCGTCGCGCCCGGCGCCCCTGGAGATCGGTGAAAGCCTGAGCGAGCGCTACACGCGTGAGCGCGAGCGAAATGAGGCCCGCAATGCCGAGCGTCAACTGCCGCCCTCGACGTACCTGGGCGAAGGTAACTATGCTGGCCCGTCCCGCCGGGTAGACCTGGGCGATGGCCCGGCGCTGGCCGCCGAGTCGCGCCCCTATCGGCCGCGCTATGAACTGCGGCCCTTGGTTGATCTCACCTGGGGCGAGCGGCTGGCGCTGCCATGGCGCAAGCTCGGGATGGCCCTGGACGAAGCCCAGCGTGTCCGGCGCATTCGGCGCACCACGCCGGCCGCCGCTCGGCCGATTTTGCGTGGTCAGGGTCTTTCGTATCGACGCACCAGCCCGCCCTTCCCCTGGGCAATGCTGCTCATGATTCTGGTTGTTGTCGGCGGGTTGATTGTCTTTGGCCTCAGTCAGTCGCGGGTAAACGATCAGCAACTGGCCCTGGAATACTTCACAGTGGCCGAAGAACGTCTCGCTGAGGTGCGCGCCGCGAGCACGGAAGCCCTCGCCCTGGAACGTCTGGATGACGCGGTGCAGGCGATCGACGAAGTGCGGGCGAGTTCTGAAGTGACGCGCACGAATGTTGCGCTCTGGACGCGCTATCAGGAACTCCAGCGCGAATATGAGCGCCAGTTAGCCGTCGTGCAGCGCACGACATTTCTCGATGCACCGCAGATCCTGGCCGAGCATCCCTCGCCAACCGGGCGCTTCGCTTCGGTGATCGTGCCGCCGGCGCGCACCAATGTCACTGATACGAACCAGCTTGAGATTTTGCGCTATATCTATGCTGTCGATGGCGATGCCCAGAGCGCACGGCTCTACCGCATTCCGCGTGACGGCGGCACGCCGCAGCCTTACCTCAGCCCGAATGAGACGGTCGGCACCACGATCGTCGGCCCCTTGCGGGCCGCCCTCTGGCGGATCGATCAGGTTGTAGCGATCGATCAGGCCCAAAGCGGCTTTGGGTACTACTTCCGCCAGGGCGATAGTTGGAACTATTCGAAGCTTGGTTCCAGCGAGATCTGGGCTGTGCGGGATCGGATCGACGTTGAAGAGTATCGCGGGAACCTGTATGTTTGGGGTGCGCAGCCCGGCGAACTGCTGAAGTTTAATTCGGGCAGTTATGGCGATACGCCGGATTTCTGGCTTAATCCGACGGGTATCGGCGATACCGATCTCTCAACGGTGGTCGATATGGCGATTGATGGCGGGATCTACCTGCTGCGGGCGAACGGCAGTATTGTTGTGTTGAGTGAGGGCGAAGTGGTGAATGAGTTGCGCCCCGATGCGCTTACACCGCCCATCGGCGCCGTGACGCGCTTCGTTGTGACCGGCCCGCCCGATGCCGGGTCGATCTTCCTGGTGGAGCCGTTGAATGAGCGGATTATCCAGATCGACAAGGTGAGCGGCGCGGTGATTCAGCAAATTACCGTTCGCCCCGATGGGCCGGTGCGCCTCGATGATCTGGCGGCTATTTTCGTCGATGATAGCGGCGCGCGCCCGGTGCTCTATATCGCCAATGGCGGGAGCCTCTTGCGCGCTGAACTGCCTGCCCCACCTCGTCCGTTTCGTGAACAATGATGATTAATAAAGGAACCGAGGAACCGAGGAACCGAGGAACCGAGGAACAAAGGAACCGAGGAACCGAGGAACCGAGGAACAAAGTGATCGAGTATTTCGGTTCCTACGTTTCTGCGCTCATGTGTTCCTATATCCCTATGTTCCTAAAGATCGTGCGTTCTAGCCTGATCAAGCAAAGCCTTGCTTGCGCGATCCTGATCATGCTCACGGCCTGTGGCCAGCCGGTCGCGCTTGAAGAGACGGCGCAGGGCGGTGCCAGCCCGGAACAGGTAGTCGAGAGCTTCCTCGAAGATTTTAACGCCGCACTGAATGATCCGTTACTTGATGAGGTTGACGTGCGGCGCGGCTGGGCTGAGCGGCTGGCCGGCTACTTCGCGCCTAGTGAACGCATCGATCAGCGGATTGCCATCGGCGAGATGCTGGTGGGGTTTGTCGTCACGTCGCGCCAGCCGGTGGTGGGCGAGCGGATGGTGATGGAACTCACGTATAGCGATGTTGAGGAGATCCAGCGTAGCGATGATACGGCGCTGGTCGAAGTTACGGACGGTGTGTTCGTATTGCGCTGGATCAATGCCGAGGGCGAACCGCTCCGTGAGCGCAGCGGCAATATTATGGATATTATCGGCCAGACAGGCGGGGGCCTGCCGGTACTGCGCGTTGGAGCGCAGTGGTTTTTGACTGAGGGATGAGGCGGCAGGCAGCGGTCGTCGGTCGTCGGTCGTCGGTCGTCGGTCGTCGGTCGTCGGTCGTCGGTCGTCGGTCGTCCTTCATTTAAGCGCTCAATCCTTTTTTACAGGAGTATGGTTATGCTTCAGCGTGCTCAAGCGCTCGCCGATGAGATCGTTCGTTTACGCCGCGACATCCACGCCCATCCGGAACTGAGCTTTCAGGAGACGCGCACGGCGGCGCTGGTTGTTGATACGCTGCAAGAGATCGGCGGTATGCAGATCCGTACCGGGGTGGCTAAAACCGGCGTAGTGGCCGAGTTCGGCGCCGGCGCCGGCCCGACGATCGCGATTCGTGCCGATATGGATGCGCTGCCGATCCAGGAAGAAGCCGGTCGCAGCTATGGTTCCGGCAATGCCGGGGTGATGCACGCCTGCGGCCACGATGCACATACGGCGATGCTACTTGGCGCGGCCCACCTGCTGCGCGAACAGTTTGCCAACGGGGCCTTGCAGGGCAAAGTACGCCTGCTCTTCCAGCCCGCCGAAGAAGCCTGGGACGACGAAGGCAAGAGCGGTGGCCTGCGCATGGTCGAAGAGGGTGTAATGAGCGGCGCCGACGCGGTGATCGCCATCCACGTCGACTCGACGCTGCCGGTCGGCCAGGTGACGGTCGGTTCGGGTTGGGTTTCGGCCGCCGTCGATGATTTCCAGGGCTACATTACCGGCAGCGGCGGCCACGGCGCCTACCCGCACGAAGCGACCGACCCGCTTTTTATGCTCATTCCGGTGCTGACGGCGCTCTATGGGATCCGTTCGCGGCGGATCAACCCGATGGAGCCGGCGATCTTGAGCGTTGGAGCGGTCCAGGGCGGCAATGCCTCGAATGTCATCCCGCACGAGGTGTTTCTCAGCGGTACGCTACGTAGTTTCAGTGAGGCGACGCGCAATCGTCTGGCCGATGAGGTCGAGAAGGCTTTCGCAGTGGCGCGGGCCTATGGCGGCGATTATCGGCTGAAGATCGAGCGCGGCTACCCGGCAGGTTGGAATAACGAGCGGGTCGCAGGTTGGCTGGAGCAGGTCGCCGGTACGTTCCTCGGCGCAGATGCGATCGACAATACGCGCAGCGGTATGGGCGCCGAAGACTTCAGTTACATGGGTCAGAAGGCGCCCGGCGCCATGCTGATGCTCGGCGCGGCAACTGCCGACGGGGTGTTGCGCCCGCATCATACGCCGGTCTTCGACATCGATGAGCGCTGCCTGCCAATTGGCGCCGCCATCCTGGCCGAAACCGCAGCGCGCTTCCTCAAAGGAGACGTCACGTTGTGACACCGGGTGTGGCGGGGCGTGGACGCGATCCGGTCGTCTGGACGCTCGGCGGGTTGCTGCTGATCGGGGTTATGCTCCAGTTGCTCCTTTACTGGAGCGGCCTTGTTGCGCTCACCGCCGACGAATTTGCGTGCACGATGGGGCGGCATCGTCCTGATCCGCGGCCCAACCTTCACGGGTTGGGCCAGAGCAAACCAGAAGATGAAGCCGACGGCGGCGGTAATCAGCGCGCTCAGCAGCCACGGGTTGAGCCGCACGGGCAACGGGCGGCGACCGCCCACCGGGGGATCGCGCAGAAGCGAAGCCAACGATTTCATCTGGTGTATTGCTTGTGTCGTACGGAACAAGTGTGGCTGTAAGCGAGCATAGGCGGCGACAGTGGCCTGCGGTGTAAAGCCGCAGCAACCGTCGATTGGGGTTCCTTAACTGAGCACACGGGAACACTGAGGAGCTAGGCGGAGGAGGCGGCCAGACCCAGGTATCCGACCCTATGGATCTATCTGCAAACTGGCAGGCTTGCTGTCGCCAACTCTGGACGCACTGGTCACGCGCAGTTCAGCGCTGATTTCGCTGGTAATTAGCACGGTGTAGATGGATCAGGAAGCGGATCTGTGGTTATGCTAACAGTGAAGCTGGGGAAAGCAAGGATGGGGGACGTAAACCAGGTCAGACTGACGTAGCAGTGGTAGCGGTGTGGTCAGCGAATGTGCAATTTAGGGTTCAGTAGTTCCGTGGCTCAGTGGCTCAGTGGCTCAGTGGCTCAGTGATTCAGTGGCTCAGTGGTTCCGTGGTCCGTCCGGCGCCAATTGTGGAATAACTCGACGAGCCGAGTGCGCTCCGCAGGGAGGAGTTCTGCGCTGCGCAGCCGACCACTGGCCGCAATCGTGCGGCGCACCTGCTCAACATACGCGTGGCAGGGGGCGCACAGCGCAATATGTTGCTCGAACTGCGCCGCCTCGGCAGGTGGTAGCGCACCTTCGAGGTAGTTGGTCACTACCTCGACCAACTCGCGGCAGGTCAGATCGTCGGGGGGAAGTGGAAGCGGCGCGCTCATAACTCAGCAGCCTCATCGGATAGATAGCGTTCAAGTTCGCGGCGCACTTTCGCGCGCGCCCGGTGCAGCAGGACGCGCTGGTTGGCATCGCTGACGCCGAGCAAGGTGACAACTTCTTCGGCCGACCAGCCCTCCACATCGCGCAGTGTGATCACCGAACGCTGGTTCGACGGCAGCGCCGCGATCGCGGCGGCAATCTGTTCGCGCGTCTCACCGGCGAGCAGGCGCTCTTCGGGCGCACCCTGCCAGCTTTGGGGCGGGCTGGCCCACCAGCCGGCATACTCGTGGCCTTCGGGTAAAAAAGCGCTAGGATCAACGGCGCCTTCGTATGGCTCGTCGGTGACGGTGGCCAGATCGGCGAAGGGTATGCTGCGGCTCTCGCGTTCGCCACGCGTGCGGGCGCGATTAGTGAGGATGCGGAAGATCCAGGTTTTCAGCGACGAACGGCCCTCAAAGCGATCAATGCCTTGCAGCACGCCCATCCAGGTTTCCTGGGCCACTTCCTCGGCCACCGCCCGACTGGGCACATAGAGCTGTGCAATGCGTACAAGCGAGGTATGGTACTGATCAATCAGGAGAACAAAAGCAGCCTCTTCGCCCCGACGCAGCGCGACGATCAGCTCGGTTTCGTTGGTCAGTTGCTCGCTGGCAGTCATGCAAGGGCGCTCCATTGAGAGAATTTCGTGTAGTTCAAATTATACCATGCCAGCGTTGGACAAACTCAATGCTTCGGCCTATGGCTATAAGGTATAATAGAGCGCATGTGCGAACGATAAACGGGTGGGCTATGAGCGAACGTACTTTTGTTGCGATCGATGTTGAGACGACGGGGTTGCAGACGGGGGTTGATGAGATTATTGAAGTTGCGGCGGTAAAATTCCGCAGCACGGGCGAGATCCTGGAGCGCTACAGCACGCTCGTGCAACCGCGCCAGCCATTGCCGCTGAAGATCACGCGCCTCACCGGGATCACACCGGCCGATGTCGCCGCCGCCCCGCGCTTTAATGCGATCGGCGCCGATGTGGCGCGCTTCATCAAAACCTATCCGATTGTCGGCCATTCGGTGGGCTTCGACCTGGGCATGCTTCGTGCGCACGGCATGAATTTTGCCCAATCGGTCTATGATACATTCGACCTGGCGACGCTGTTGTTGCCTCAGGCGCCGATTTATAAGCTTAGTGCGCTCGCCGACGGCCTCGGCATTCCGCATCCGGCCGATCACCGTGCGCTCAACGACGCTGAGGTTTCGGCGCAGGTGTTTGTGCACCTGTTGGAGCGGATCAACGCCCTGGAGTTGCGCGATCTGACGGAGATCACTCGGCTGACCCAGAAGATCGCTTTCCCGCTGCGCGATCTGTTCGAGGAGGCGCTGCGCGGCAAGGCCAAGCGCGCTTTTATCGAGAGCGCCACGTTGCCGCTTCCGGCTCCTACGAGCGCCGCGCCCACCGGCGAGGTGCAGCCGCTCAAGCCTACCGGCGATGCGCGCCCGATCGATCCCGACACAGTAGCCGCCTTCTTTTCGGTTGAAGGCGCGCTCGGGCGGGCATTTCCCGGCTATGAGCAGCGCGAACCGCAGGTGCAGATGGCGCGAGCCGTCACCGAGGCGCTCAACAACGGCGACCCGCTGATCGTCGAGGCCGGCACCGGCACGGGCAAGTCGATGGCTTACCTCACGCCGGCGGCAATGTTCGCCGCCCGGCGCGGCGAGCGCGTGGTGGTTTCGACTAATACGATCAACCTCCAAGACCAGTTGTTTTTCAAAGATATTCCTGATCTCCAGCGGATCATGGCCAACGACAGCGAGGTGCATCCGCCGTTCACCGCTGCGCTGCTCAAAGGGCGCGGCAATTACCTCTGTCTCAAGCGCTACGGCGAAGTGCGCCGTTCCGAGAACCTTAGCGCCGAAGAGGTGCGCGCCCTGCTCAAAGTGCAACTCTGGATTCCCACTACCCAGAGCGGTGATAAGGCTGAAATACTGCTGATGGATAAAGAACAGGCCGCCTGGAGCCGGATCAACGTCACCCCGGAGACGTGCATCGGCCCGCGCTGCCCGCACTTCCGCGAGTGCTATTTCTTCCAGGCTCGCCGGCAGGCCGAGGCCGCCCATGTGGTAGTGGTGAACCACGCGCTGCTGATCGCCGATCTGGCTGCCCAATCCAATGTGCTGCCGCCCTACAACCACCTGATTGTCGATGAGGCGCACAATCTGGAAGAAGTAGCGACCGATCAGCTCAGCTTCCGGGTAGATCAGGCGGCCATGCTCAAATTTCTCGACGAACTGTTCCTCACCGGCGGCGCCCAACCGGTAAGCGGGTTACTCGCCGAATTGCCGCGCTACGTTCAGCAGAGCAGCGCCGATCCCGACGACCAGGAGCGGATCGAAAAGATCCTTGAGCCGATGCGCCCTGCGCTCCCCCGCGCGCGTACCAGCGTGTACGAGTGCTTCAATATGCTCACAGCCTTTGTAACCCAGACGGCGGAGGGCAACCAGTACGACACGCGCCTGCGCCTGACGGCGGGTGTACGCAATAAACCGGCCTGGCAGACGGTGCAGGCCGGCTGGCAGAACCTGAACGACACGTTGCTGGTGATCGGCGACGGCCTGGGGCGGCTCGATACGCTGCTGCGCGATCTGGAAGATGCCGGCATCGACGGCTACGATGAGTTGATGCTGCGCCTGGATTTCCTCAAGCGCTTTGCCACTGATGCGCGGGTGCAAACCGGGCATATCATTTTTGGTGACGAGGCCACAATCTGCTGGCTTACCTACGACCGGCTGCGCGACACGCTCTCGCTCACGGCGGCGCCGCTCAGCGTGGCCGATCTGCTCCAGGCCAACCTCTTCGCCCAAAAACAGACGAGTGTGCTCTCCTCCGCAACGCTCACAATCGCGGGCGACTTTAACTATGTCAAAGAGCGGATTGGCCTGCCCGAACCGACCGAGCTTGTGCTTGACTCGCCATTCGACTACGAGCATCAGGCGCTGGTCTTCATTCCCAACGACATCCCCGAGCCGAACCAGCGCGGTTACCAGCAGGCCGTCGAGGAAGCGCTGGTGGAGTTGTGCAGTGCCACAGGTGGGCGCACGCTGGCGCTGTTTACGGCGATGAGTGCGCTGAAGCAGACCTACGGGGCGATCCAGGAGCCATTAGAGGAGCAGGAGATTGCGGTTCTTGGCCAGAGTCTTGACGGATCGCGGCGGGCGCTGCTCGATCGGCTGAAGGAGTTCCCGCGCAC
>JBBRUG010000110.1:0-16562 GCA_038247995.1 Chloroflexales bacterium
ACGAAATCGGAATGTGTAAAGCGTTTCGGCCAGATCAGCCATCAAGTGGGGCAGTAAGCCTTCCAAGGAGCCAATTTTCGCCTGCTGGTGGGGCAATTTCACGAACCGGTTCTCAGAATCAGCGAACGGTAAGTTACATCTCGATCGGACTCGGTTCCGACCGCATCTGTTCCTTCCAGGACTGGGCGCGTTGGGCGATCTCACGGGCATTCGCCCGGCTGTACTCGCTGGGTGTGCCGTCGAGCATGGCGGCGAGTTCATCGACGCGCCGCTCATCGTCGAGGCGATGGATAACAGTGCGGGTGCGTTCGCTGCTGAACTCTTTCTGGATGTAGTAGTGCGTGTCGGCAAAGGCGGCCACTTGCGGCAGGTGGGTAATGCAGACTACCTGATGGTTCGTCGTAATGCCCCAGAGCTTCTGGCCGACCACTTGCGCCGCCCGCCCGCCAACGCCCACGTCGATCTCGTCGAAAATCAGCGTCGGCACTTCATCGACTCGCGAGAGGATCGACTTGAGTGCCAGCAGCAGCCGCGCACTTTCGCCGCCCGAGGCGATCTTCGCCAGCGGCTTGAGCGGCTCACCAGGGTTGGGCGCGATCAAGAATTCAACCAGATCGACGCCGGTTTTATCGAAGGCAACCGTACGCGGGCCGGCTGAGTCGGTAAAAGGTACGCCGGACGGATCATTGGATTGGGCAAGTTGCACGGCGAAGCGCACATTCGGCATCGCCAGATCGCCCATTGCGCCGCCGATCAAGGTGGAGAGCTCCGCACCGACAAGCGCCCGACGCTGAGAAAGTTCGCCGGCAAGACGACCAAGCTCGGTGCGCGCTGTCGCCTCTTGATGCACCAGTTCGGCAATATGCGCTTCGCTATTGGTCAGGCGTTCAATCTCGGCTTCGGCCCGTTCAGCCCGTTCTAGGATGGCGCCGATCCCGGCGCTGTACTTGCGCTGAAGCTCATGCAGTACAGTTAGCCGGTCTTCAATTATGTCAATTCGGGACGGATCCATATCCAGGCCCAGGCGATAGGAACGCAGGGCAGCGGCGAGGTCGTCGAGCTGATAATGCAGATCACCGGCCTGGGTAGCAAGCGGTTCCACCGTTGAGTCGAGGCGTGCAAGCTCTTCCAGATTGGCAAGCACCTGCGCCAGCCCTTCGACGATTGGCCGGCCGGGATAACGTCCGCCCTCGCGCCCCTCATAGAGTGCGGCATACGCATCATTCGCCAGGCCGGTGATCCGGGCGGCGTTCTGCATCACCCCGCGCTCGCGCAGCAATTCTTCTTCTTCGCCGGGGCGCAGTTTCGCGGCGGCGACATCTTCGAGCAGGAAGCGGAGCTCCTGAATGCGCTCGTGACGGCGGGCTTCATCGCGCCGCAGCGTGGCGAGTTCTTCGCGCACCGTGCGCAGCCGAGCCACAGCGCCGGCGACAACTTCGCGGAGTGGCAATAGCTCGCCAAAGCGATCGACCATCTCCAGGTGGGTGCGCGGATTAAAGAGCGACAGCCCTTCGTGCTGGCCGTGGATGTCGATCAGGCGCCCACCGACCTCGCGCAGCACGCCACTACTTACGGCGCGGCCATTAATGCGGGCGACGCTACGCCCACTCTCGGCGCTAATCTCACGCGTGAGGATGATCTGGCCATCGTCATCGTCGAGCAGGCCGTATTCCTGGAGGGTGGGCTGAACTTGCGGGCAATCATCGAGGCTGAAAACACCCTCGATGCGGGCCCGGTTCGCCCCGGCACGCACAAACGTCGCGTCGGTCTTCTCGCCGCGCAAGGTACCAAGGGCGTCGATAATGATCGACTTCCCTGCGCCCGTCTCGCCGGTGAGTACGTTAAAACCCGGCTGGAGCCGCAAATGGAGGCGATCGATGATGGCAAAATCGCTGATCTGGAGCTCTAGGAGCATAGAAGCATTATCAGGCGAACATGTGAACGAAAGTTTCAATTCCATCGGCATTGTACCACATGCTGAAGGCGAAGTGCCGGAATAAAGGACGACCTGACAGGTCTTTCAAGGCTGTTGGTTCGTCATTGCTACGTCTTTCGACATAGCTCGTCTATACGCCCAAGTGGCATGTACCTATGCGCATCCGGACGATGAAACACGGCGTCTCATTACGGCATACTCAGCAGATACGACCGTCGGGCATGTGCCGCCCGGCTACTATTTCCTCGGAGCGCTAGATGTTCATCCAAAACCAGATCGCCCCGCGCGTGGGTGGAATTCCCGCACTGTTTCGCCAGGTATGGGCCTTCAACAAGACGCTCAGTATCTTTGTTATGTCAAGCGGATTATTGCTATTGGCCGGCATCGTCGGTATGCTGGTTGACCCACGGATCGTGCTGGGGATGCCCAACTGGGCGAAGAGTACCAAGTTCGGGATCTCGCTGTTCCTATATGGGGCAACGCTGCTCTGGCTGCTGCCGATGCTAACGCGCCGGCCGCGCATGGCGCAGTTTATCGCCCACGGCACCGGAGCGCTGTTGCTCATCGAAGTGGTCTTGCTGGCGATCCAGGCCGTGCGCGGCGTGCCGATGCATTTTAATGTCGCCACGCCATTCGACACAGTGCTCTGGCAACTGATGTCGGTGAGCATTATGTTGTTCTGGCTGGTCACGTTGGTTGCGACGGGCCTGCTGCTGTTGCAGCCGCTGCCGAACCGCATTCTGGCCTGGAGTATCCGGCTGGGAATGCCGATCACGCTGATTGGGCTGACCCAGGGCTTCCTGATGACTGTACCAAATGCAACGCAGCAGGAGTTGTTGGCGTCCGGGCAACAACTTGACCTCGTGGGTGCGCACACTGTCGGCAACCTCGACGGTGGGCCGGGGCTACCGCTGTTGGGTTGGAGCACCGAACACGGCGATCTGCGGATCGGCCATTTTGTCGGCATCCACGGCATTCAGACCATTCCGCTGCTCGGCTTTTTACTGCTCCAGGCGCCGGCAGCCTGGCTGCGGCAGGGGCATCGTTTGGCGCTGGTGGTAGTTGGCGCACTGGGGCATCTTGGGCTGGTCGGACTGGTTACCTGGCAAGCCCTGCGCGATCAACCACTGCTCCAACCTGACGCACTGACGCTCGGCGCCCTGGCGGGATTGCTGGCAACCCTCGCTGGGTTGGCGGGGATGATCGTGATGTATGCGCGAATGAGGGATACGCGGGTGAGTAACGCGGCGATTGATTATGTCAACTGAAATGTTATTTGCGCAGAGCGGACTGCTGGTACTGCCGTTCTGGTTCTTGATGGCGATTCTGCCGCACTGGCGCTGGACGAAGCTGATCATCGGTTCGCCGCTGATTGCTGTACCAGCCGCATTGCTCTACGCCTGGCTTGTCGTGCCGCAAGTGGGTGCGATCTGGGCGGCAGTCAGTAGCCCGGAATTGGGGGCGATCACTGCCCTGCTTGGCTCGCCGGTGGGTGCAACGATCGCCTGGGTCCATTTCCTGGCCTTTGATCTGTTTGTCGGGCGCTGGGCCTATCTCGACAGCCGCGAGCGCGGGATCAGTGCCCTGTTGATGGCGCCGCTGCTCTTCGTGATCCTGATGCTTGGCCCGATCGGATTTTTGCTGTATCTGGCGCTGCGGGAAGTAACCAAGCGGTAAAGCGGGAAAGCGTTGGAACGGGCAAGGGTACAAATAAGCTTTGTGCTTGCCTTACGCCTCCATGTTTCGGCCACTATACGGCGTCCAGCGTCGTAAGCTCTTCCGGGGTGAGTTGCAGTTCGACGGCACCGAGCAGTTCGTTGAGCTGATCAACATTGGTGGCGCTGGCGATGGGCGCCGTGATCATGGGCTTGCTGAGCAACCAAGCCAAGGCTACTTGCGTGGGGGTTACGTTGCGCGCCTCAGCGACGTGCAGCACCGCATCAAGCACGGCCCAACCGCGCTCGGTGAAGTAGCGCTGTTGCACGGTAGCGGCGCGAGCAGTGCTTGGCAACTCGCCGTCACGCCGATATTTCCCGGAGAGGAAACCGGCAGCCAGTGACGAATACGGGATCACGCCCAGACCGGTGGCTGCGCACATCGGGCCGAGTTCGGCTTCAAACTCGGCCCGATCAACCAGATTGTACTTCGGCTGTAAGCAAATAAAACTGGCATACCCATGCCGATCACTCGTCCAGAGCGCCTGCATCAGCCGCCAGGAGCTATAATTTGAGGCACCGATGTAGCGTACTTTACCCTGACGAAGCAGGTCGTCGAACGCGCGCAGGGTCTCGTCGAGCGGCGTCGTCTGGTCGTCGAAGTGGGACTGGTAGAGATCGATATAGTCGGTCTGGAGGCGCTGTAGCGAGTCTTCCACGGCCTGCATAATGTGCTGGCGCGAAAGGCCGCGCTGGTTCGGCTTGTCGCCCATCGGCGATCCGGCTTTCGTAGCGATGAGCACTTCGCTGCGATTACCGCGCGCCTGCATCCAACTGCCGAGCACTACTTCCGATTCACCGCCGGTATGGCCGGGCGCCCAACGCGAATAGACATCTGCGGAGTCGATAAAATTGCCGCCGCCGGCCACATAGGCGTCGAGAACCAAATGCGATGTCAGTTCGTCACACGTCCAACCAAATACATTGCCCCCGAGGCAAAGCGGGGCAACCTGCAAGCCGGTTCGCCCAAGCGAGCGTGTTTTCATAGCAATATTCCTTAATGCTTCGAACGGAGTAGCGCTACTATACCAGTGCAATCGGCAAGATGCAAAAGAGGGCAGGGGCAGGGGCGGGCAGGGCGGGCAGGGCAGAAGAGGCGGGCAGGGGCGGACACGTGGGTCCGCCCGTACGATGATGTGATGCGCCCGAGGGGCTTGCTGCGTTTATGCCGGAGCGAATGTCGCGTGGCAATGAGATCCGCCTAAAGGCTGATGGCGGATGCCGTGAAGCTTGTTACACTTATCACAGTGTTCGTTGGCGAAGCAACAGCCGCCAGCATTGATTGACACAGATCCCCACTGTTGCCCTCTATACACCCCAACGGCTGCCGTGAGGCAGCCGTTTCCACATGTAGCGCATCATTGGCGAGTTCGGTATACTATAGTGTGCTTAGCTTGGCGCGGTTGGACGACACAATATGCTGTGTCGACGGGCGCGCGGCCAGGAGGGACGGACGTGCTACGGCCAGAAGATCTGCCACCCACGCTTGAAGGCTTTACCCAGCGCGATTATGAACTGCTTCGTGGTGAACTGGCAGAAGCCCAGGCGCTGAGTCGCAGCCTGCGTCGCCAACTTGATAAAGCCCTCGCCTCGGCAAACGAGGCCCAGCGCGCGCACGCCAAGATGGTGGGCACGCTGACGGAGACGCTGCGCGAGAATCAGACCCTCGCGCACGAGCTTGATATAGGGCGCGCGCGTTGCCAGCGCCTGGAGGCGGGCGATCACGATGAGCTACCCAGCAGCGTGATCGATACGAGCGGCCTGGTTGGGCAACTCAGCGAAGATGAGATTAATGCGCTGCGCAAGGCGATGGCCCGCTTGCATCATCCTGATGTCGGCGGCAATCCGGAACGCATGAAGGCCTGGAATGCCGCATTGGATCGACTTACTCGCTAAGTGTGCTCCCCATGCGCTAAGCCTTAGTTATTATGTCAACAACCGTCTGGATTCTGGGCGATCAGCTTACGTATGCGCATCCGGGCCTGGTTCCGGGCTGTCGGGTGGTGCTAATCGAGGCGCTCGCACGCCTGCGCCAACGCCGTTACCACGCGCGCAAGTTGACGCTGGTACTGAGTGCGATGCGCCATTATGCCGAAGAATTGCGTGCCGCCGGGTATACGGTCGATCTGCGCCGTGCGGCGAGTTTTACCGCCGGCCTGCGTGAACATCTTGCTGAATATGGCTCAGACGAACTGATTTGCATGGCGGCCGCCGAGTACGATACGCGCATGCTGCAACAAGAGTTGGGGACGGAGCTGGGCATTCCAGTCACCATCCTACCCAACCAGATGTTTCTAGTAGAGCGTTTTCCGCCGGCCAAGCCGCCGAAGCTGATGGAACCATTCTACCGGGCGATGCGCCAACAGACCGGGTTGCTGATCGAGGACGATAGCCAGCCGACCGGCGGGGCGTGGAATTTCGACAAGGACAATCGCAAGCGCTACGATGGGCGATCCGTACCGCCGCTACCAAGCTTCCCACCCGATGCGCTGACGCGCCAAGTGATCGTCGATCTGGCTGAAGCTTGCCCTGGCGCGCTTGGAAGTGCCGCAGATTTCGATCTGCCGGTAACGCGTGCGCAGGCGCTGATTGCGCTGGAGGATTTTGTGCAGCGCCGACTGGCCGACTTCGGCCCGTTTGAGGACGCGATGAGCGCCCAGGAAGGTGTGCTGTTTCATTCACAGCTTGCACCACTGATTAACCTGGGCTTGCTTGATCCGTTGGAGTGTTGCGCTGCTGCGGTAGTGGCTTACCGGGACGGCCTGGCGCCGATCGCCTCGGTGGAAGGCTTTGTACGGCAGTTGATCGGCTGGCGTGAGTATATTTACTACCGCTATTGGGAATTGATGCCCGGCCTGCGCACGGCGAATAGTTGGGGCGCTGAGCGACCGTTGCCGGAATGGTTTTGGACCGGCGCCACCGCGATGCGCTGCATGCATCATGCCCTTACGCGGGTTCTTCAAACCGGCTATGGGCACCACATCGAGCGGCTGATGCTGCTCTGCAACTTCGCGTTGCTCGCCGGCATCAATCCCGCTGCGGTCAATAACTGGTTCCTCGAATGTTATGTCGATGCGTATGAGTGGGTCGTAACGCCAAATGTGATCGGCATGGGACTCAACGCCGACGGGGGCATGGTAGCGACCAAGCCATATATCGCCAGTGCAAATTATGTCAATAAAATGAGCGACTACTGCGGCGCCTGTACATATGATCACAAGGCGCGGACAGGTGATCGGGCCTGTCCCTTCAACACACTTTATTGGAATTTCTTGATCACTCACGAAGCGCGGTTGCGCGCTAACCCGCGCCTGGGGCCGGCTGTGCTGGGCTTGAGCCGTCTCGCCGCCACCGAGCGCGCAATAATCCAGGCCCAAGCAGCGCGGCTCCTGAGTAACGCGGCACTGACTACTTGGGTCCTCACCCTTCGAGATGCTGCTGGAGGCTACGGCGGAGCTTTTCCAGGAGTTGGGTGAGCGCCTGTTGTTCATGCGCATCAAGCCCATTAAAACGGCGCGCAATTGAAGCGTGATGCAGGCTGAGGGCTTGATCGCGAATCGCAGCACCGCTAGCAGTAAGCGTTACCCGTTGCGCACGACGATCCTCGGGGTCGGGCATGCGCTGCACCAACCCGCCTGCTTCCAGGCGATCGACCACGCGGGTAATCGTACTCTTCACACACAACAGCTCTGCGCCAACATCAGTCAGCCGCCGGCCCTGTACCGTATCGAGGCGTTGGAGGACAGCGAATTCAAGCGGCGTCAGTGCCGCATCGGCCAAGTTACGCCGATCGCCATCGTCGAGCAACACATAGATTTCGTGCAAGAGTTGGTGCTGAAGTTGGGCGCGTGTGGAGGTGTCGTTTGTCATAATAGCAAATCTCCACAGTGTGCAACAATTGCTCTGGCAAATAAGTATAGGCCTGAGGCGCAAGAACGTCAACTCCTTGCTCGCCTCACGCCGTCATTTCTACTTAGGGGATAATGATGACTATTCAACATATCGCAGAATCGCGCCAGCGGATGCTGCTGATCGCCGGGGACGTTACGGTGTTCGTAGCATTTGCGGTGATCGGCAGGCGGAGCCACGGCACGGCGGCGGGGCTTGCGGCGGTTGCGGAAGTTATTGCCACTGCCGCGCCGTTTATGGTGGGCTGGGCGTTGGTCGCGCCGTGGCTTGGTGCATATCGCGAAGCAAACGTCGGGCAACCACTTGTGGCGCTGCGCACCACAGCGCTGGCCTGGGCGGTAGCCTTACCCATTGGCGGGGCGTTGCGCGCCCTGGCGATCGGGCGGCTCAGCCCAGCGAGTTTCTATATAGTGACGTTTCTGGCCGTGCTGGTGCTACTGGGCGGCTGGCGGGCGATTTATGCCTGGCGTCATGCGTAGAAGCCGGACGAAAAACGACTGACGAACGACGAACGACCAAAGCCGGCCGGCTTTGGTCGTTCGTTTCGAGTTTGGTCAAGCACAGATCTATGCTTTAGATGCTGCCGCAGGTTTGGCAGCGCGGGCGCGGCTGGCACGCGGCTTCTTGGCCGGTTCGCCCAACACTTCAAAGAGTTCATGCACGGTGAGGGGCGCATCGGCGCCGCTATACGAGCTGCGAACGCTAACCCGATAGACACCGGGAACAGGGTGTTCGAGATCAAGTACCCACTGTTCGCCTTCGCGCTGCATTGGCGCTTCCACCGGCGGGCTATCGCCGTCGAGCGGAGTGAGCCGGGCGGTGATTGTGCCGAGATCAAGCTGGTCGGCATCGATTGCGGTGACCCTAATCCGCCCGCCCTCAGCGGGATAGGCATCCTGCACCGAAAGGCTCAGGCTGGCCCGCCCGCCGACGGCAAACGAGCCGGCTTCAAGCAATTCGCCCATCTGGAGCAGATGGAGCAGTTCGTGGATCTGGCCGACGACAAAAGGATTATTTTGCAGAGCGCCGTGACTCTCGGCCACAAAAACCGGGCGCAAATCGCTGGCGCGGGCGCCTTGCGGCAGAGCCGCGAAAAACGGCACCGTACCGTCGCCATAGTTGGGAAACTTGCGCGCGCCAAGCGGACGCGGCATGGTTTCGCCAACCTTCAAAATACCACGTTCCAACGCGGCTGATTGCAGCGTCTCTTGTTGTACGCCGGCAACGATTGTCGTGATGTACGCACCGGCCTGGGGGCTACGGGCGCGGGACTCAGCCGCCGCCGTGATCGAATCGTGAAACTGCTCACGGGCCGCACGGGCGCGCTTAAGATCGACTCGGGCGAGCGCATTCAGTTCACTGAGCGCCAGGGTCGCATCGCCACGCTCGATCATGCTATAGGTCGGCAAGAGTTGGTACACCGAGGTATACGAACGCAGCGCCGGACTGACATCGACGCCGAACTTCTTAAAGCCGCTGCTGAGGTAATCGAGCGCTTTGGGTGCGCCTTTGTAGGGTGTACCGAGCGTAAAGAGGGCGCGGCAATGCTCCCAGCCGCCCAGCACCTCCAGATAATAGCGTGAAATCAGGCCACCCATACTGTGCGCGATCAGGATCAGCCGGGCGTTGGGGTTACGGGTGCGCAATTGCGGCAGTTGCGCATCGACAAACGTCTTCAAGCGCAGCGCATTGGCGCGGTTATCGCGGCGCCAATCGTAAGGAAAGGGAAAGAGGTTTGCGTGCGGATGGGGGTTGGCCACTTCGCTTTCGCGCACCTGAAACTGCTGCCCGATCGAGCGAATAAAGTTGGTGTAGCCGTCGATCTTCCAGAAGCCGGGGATCAAGTGGGCATCGGGGAAAACGCGGGTAGCGACAACGCCATCGTCGAGGATGGGACGCTCGGGATCATCATTGGTGAGAGTCAGATCGCGCACCAACACTTCGCGCTGGAGGATCCGCGAGGCTGCGGAAAGCGACGGCGCCCAGAGGTCGCGACCGTCTTTCTGGAGCACGCTGCCCATAATACCCGGCAGCACAACGATCAGATCTTCCATTGGACGTAGCGACATGACGCGCTCCTGAATCGCTCACAGACGGGGGCAGCCCTTGCGCCCCGAACGTATGTCAGTGTACGTCTTTCCGCCGGATATTGCAAAATATGATGTTTGGGCAGGGTTTCCGACTTTGGCGCTACCCCTGCCCAGCCGATCTTACAACGTGATCACCTGATCGGGCGGGCTACCGGCGAGGGCAGCATACAGATCGGGGAAACAACCGACTTGCACGCCGGGAACCGTCCCGCTGGGTTGACAGTTACCTGGTTCACCAACCGCAAGGTTACGATCGAGGGCACATTGGTCGCACATCATCAGCAACATACCGCGTTCGGCAGCCACTTTCGCCAGTCGCTCGCCGAGCGGATCGCCGGCCCGTAATACGTAGGTGTTGTCATCAAAGAAGAACATTCCTACCACTTCTGCACCGTGGTTACCGGCTTCCAACTGGGGCAAAATCATCTTGCCGAGCTTGTAACTAGCAGTGTGACCCGATGTACTGAAGACATAGGCGACTTTCACAGAAAGCTCCTCTACAAAGAATGTAAGGCTTCAGGCAATTGCAGCTTCTGGATTGCGTTGGAGCGCGGGATAGGGCATGATCCGGGAACATGCATCAGGATCATTATAGTACCACCATTTGCGCCGTGATCTGCGGTGCCGATGATTGGGTCGGGGGCACGGCGTTCGGTACCAGCAAACAGGCGTGGCTGCAGACGTTAGCGACAGTGCTGCGGCGCGGCCGCCCCCGGCGGCACATCGTCGGGACGCGGGGCAGTCACCCACGCATGACAGCCCGGACAGCAGACACTGTGGTACTGATACGCGGTAATCTCCGGCTCCAACGGCGGGATCTCCCAGACCTGCTGGCGGCGCGGGGGGCCAACCGTCGGCAGGGTGTTGTCGCGCTGGCCCGAAAATAACTTCTCGGTTTGGACGGCACAAAAAGCTAAAAAATATCCTTCTATACCATACCTGTATGGCATACAGCTTGCTTAGTAAAAAGTTGGCTGACGAAGTATTGACGCTAAGAAGTACTAACCATTTCAGGAGTGACTCATGCGCAACAGAGAAGTTCTAGACCGAATGGAGTTGCTCCGTTCTTGCGCCCGCCTCGGCATTCATTCAATTGATATGGAAAGCAGTGGTAGCAAACCACCACTGATCTTGCTCCATGGGCTGGCCGGTTCAAGCCGCTGGTGGGGCCGCAATCTCAATCAACTCGCGGCTACCTTTCAGGTGTATGCCCCAGATCTGTTTGGATTTGGTCAGAGTTGCTGTAAGCATCCTTTTGACCTGAACCGCGTTGCTGATGGCCTCGTGCAGTGGATGGATCGGATCGGTCTGAAGCAGGCGCATCTGGTAGGGCATTCGATGGGTGGTTATATTGCCATCGACCTGGCGGCGCGCTTTCCCGCCTATGTCGATCGGTTGGTGCTGGTGAGTGCCGCTGCACGGGCCACGGCTCCTCAGTCGTCCGAATTCGCTGCGAGGCGTCATTTCAACTTGCGTTGGCTCAACACGCTCTCCCTGGTAATGCCGGATCTCTGGTACTGGAAACCGCGTGACATCCTTGCCGCTGCACGAACCATGTTGGAGACAAATGTGCAGGAGCGGTTGCGCAACATTACCGCACTAAGCCTGGTGATCTGGGGTGACCATGATCCAATGGTGCCGATCGAGCAAGGATATCGCCTGGCCCAGCAACTGCCTTGCGAAGAACTGGTTGTGATCGAGTCGGCAGGGCACCATCCAATGTGGGAACAGCCTGAGCCTTTTAATCGCGAATTGGTGCATTTTCTGCACCGCCCACTTCAGGGTGTGCGCTGGGCGCAGTCGCCCATGCCGCAGGTGGCTTAGCTATACGTCGTCGGCGACGATTAGCTGTGCGGGCACGTAGGCGTGGGTGACGGCGGCGGCGGCGGCGATTAGCAGATAGAGCAGGGCCGCGAGGCGCGCACGTACGATCGGCGAGCGCGTGGCGACCTCTACGGTCGACTCGTTTCGGCTCAGGGCTGAGAAAAGCGTTCCCATTCGAATCTTCCTCCTTCATCAATACACAACGCTTTGCCACCATAACGCGTCAGTGGCGGCAGCGGCATACCTCGAAGGAGGTAGCTGGGGAGTAGTTGCGCGCGGAGTGGTCGTTAGCCGGGTGGCAGGAGGCCGAGGGTGCGGCCGCGGGCAGCGGCCTCCGTACGGCTCGCAACGCCAAGCTTGGCGTAAATGTTGCGCGCGTGAACCTTCACCGTATGCAGCGACAGGTACAGCCGCTCGGCGATCGCCTGATTGCTCAGCCCAGCGGCGATAAGCTGGAGCACCTCGCGCTCCCGCTCGCTCAATGGCTCGACCAAAGGATGAGGGATGAGGGATGAGAGATGAAGGATGAAGGATGAAGGATGAAGGATGAAGGATGAAGGATGAAGGATGAAGGATGAAGGATGAAGGATGAAGGATGAAGGATGAGGGATGAAGGATGAACTGCGGCATGCTGCTCGAAGGCAGAGAGCAAGGCGTGAAGGTACGTCTTCAGCGTTCCGCCTTCATCTTTCAGCCTTTGCAGCAGTGCCGCCAGGGGCAGTCCCTCGTCGACGAAGACCTGCACATAGCCCTCCGGCTCCGCCAGCGTGAGCGCACGACCGAGCGCGGCGTGTGCTGCGGCACGATCGCCCCGCGCCGCATGGGCGCGACTCTGTAGCACGAGGATCGTGAGCACGCTGCCCGTCCTGCCGCCGGCTTCCGCTGCGGCGAGTAGCCGCGAAAGCAGCATGAGCGCGTCGCGCAGCGCGCCCTCGTCGCGGCGCTGCCCATAGTCGGCGAGCCACACCCGCGCCGCAGTCAGATGCGCGAACTCGCGCCCATAACTCAGTTCGTCATCGGGGCCGATCCCGCTGGTCTGAACCCACGTCAGTGCGCGGTCGAGCCGCCCCTGCCTGAGCCGTAGCTGTGCTTCGAGCGCCGCGAGCGGGCGCAACTCGGGCAGCGGCGTGCGAACGTACTGCTGCCGAGCCTGGTCGAGCAGGTCGAGCGCCCCACTCACATCGCCGGCGGCCTCACTGAGCCGGGCCGACGCCAGGAGCCAGCGATAGCGTCCGTCCACCAGCAGGGACTCGGAATGATCCGGCTCGCTCGCACGGAGGGTCTGCGCGGCGGCGTCCCGATCGCCCCGTTCGAGCTGGATCAGCGCGTAGCTGATGTCCAGATAGCTCGCGACTGGGTCTAGCCCCGCTACATCCCGGCGTGCCCGACGGTACTCCTCCACGGCATCGCGGAGCCGGCCCTGGGCGATCCGCACCTCGATCAGGCCGAAGACCCCGACCAGGGCGAAGTCGACGTTGTCCGCCCGGCGCATCTGCGCCACCCAGCCGGCAAAGGCGTCGTAGGCCGTCGCCAACTCGCCGTTCGCCCAACTGGTCAGCCCCAGCAGCACCGCCGCCTGTGCCCGCAGCATTGTCTGCGTTTCAGGGCTCTGTGCGAGGACGTCCTGGGCATGGCGTGCGGCTGCGGCGCTATCGCCGCGGGCCTGGGCGCTATAGGCCCGGGCGAAGGCGATCATCCCGGGGAGTGCCACGACCTGCTCCGCATCATCCGCGTCGGGGCTGCGGGCTGCGGGCTCCAGCCAGCGCTCGGCATCGCGCAGACGGGCCTCGCTGCCCTCCAGGTCGCCATTGTCCATCAGCGCCCAGGCAAGCTGAACGCTCAGCACCGGCCGGTCGCGGATGGTCGCCTCGGGCAACTGCCGAACCCGGGCGAGCCACGCGGCCGACTGGAAGCTGCGGTCCATGCCCTGCCAGGAGCGCTCGGCCAGATGGGCCAGGCGGACATCATCCTGGGCTGCTGCGGCGTGGTAAAACGCCTCGACTTCGAGTTGCTGCGCTTCAAACCACAGGCTCGCCCGGGCGTGAAGCTCGGCCAGGCTGCCGACGCCCTGGTTGGATCCGCCGGCAAGCCGCTGCGTGAGTTGCTGCCGAAGCGCTTCGGCAAAGAGGTGGTGGTAGCGATACCAGCGCCGCTCGTCGTCCAGGGGGACGAGGAACAGGTTGGCCCGCTCTAGCTGGGCAAGGATGCAGGCTGAAGGATGCGGGTGAGCCGCGTCGCTTTCATCATTCATCCTTCCGCCTGCATCCTTTAAGACCGCGTCGCAGAGCGGCCCGCAGAGGCGGTCGAGGATGGCGGTGTGGAGCAGGAAGCGCTGGATCGGTGCGGGCTGCTGGTCGATCACCTCCGCGACAAGGTAATCCAGGAGGAGGCGGTGGCTGCCGGCGAACGAGCGGATGCGCCCGGCGACATCGGTGGCGTCGCGCAGCGAGAGCGCAGCCAGTTGCAGCCCGGCGGCCCAGCCCTCGGTGCGCGCGGCGAGCAGCGCAGCCTGATCTGCCGCCAACGCAAGCCCCATCACCTCGCGCAGAAAGGCGGCGGCCTCGGCGGGGGTGAAGCGCAGGTCGGCGGCGCGCAACTCGCTAAGCTGGTCGCGGGCGCGGAGGCGGGCCAATGGCAGGGCGGGGTCCTCGCGGCTGATCAGGATGAGGTGGAGTTGCGGCGGCATGTGCTCAACCAGAAACGTCAGCGCGCGGTCGGTCTCGGCGGCGGCGGCGGCATGGTAGTCGTCAAGCACGAGGAGCAGGGGCGCGGTATGGGCGGCGACATCGTTGAGCAGCGCGGTCAGGATCGCCTGGGCAGCCGGCGGCTCGGGCGCGCCGAGCAGCGCCAGCGCAGCCGCGCCTACCCCTGGCGTCTGGGCCTGGAGGGCGGCGATGAGATGGGCAAGCAGGCGGGCCACGTCGCGGTCCTCGGCGTCGAGCGACAGCCAGGCGACTGAGCGCTCGAGACCGGCGACCCACGCGCTGACCAGGGTCGTCTTGCCGAAGCCTGCGGGCGCCGCGACGAGGGTGAGCACACGGTGCAGCCCCGCGTTCAGCCGCGCGATGAGTGCGGGGCGGGCGAGAGCGTTCGGTCGTGACGGCGGGACAAAGAGCTTAGTTGTGAGCACCTGGGTCGGCATGGTGCTTATTATAGGCGAATGCGCGTCGCCCGGCGGCGCTCGCTACTCCTCGGCATACCTCGGAGGAGGTATGCCATGACGCTGCTGCAACGGTATGGTGGAGCGGTACCGACGCCAGGAGTGATCGGAATCAAACCGCAGCAGTCGCTCGGAACTGGCGTAAGGGCGGCTCGCGCGCCGCCTCGACGGCTGCCGAACAACCGATGTGGTTTTATGGAGCGGAATAATGCACGTCAATCAACCCAAGCCGACATTCGATCCAACCGCTCGCCTGATCGGGGCCTCGTTTCTCGTCTCGACGACCGCATACATACTTGGCAGCGGTCTCATCGAGTCCGCCCTCGCCACCGCCGACAACGCGCAGTTCGCGGCGAACAGCGGCAGGCTCGTCAGCGGCGTGCTGCTCCAACTGGTAAACAGCGCCGCAGTGGTGGTCATCGGCGTCCTGTTCTACCCGCTCCTCCGCCGATCGAGCGAGCCGATTGCCCTTGGCTACGTCAGCGCCAGGGTGATCGAGAGCGTCCTGCTGGCCCTTGGCGGACTCGTCACCCTGGCCATGCTCGCCACCGGCCAAGGACCAGCGGCGGAATCAGGTCCAGTGCTGGTCGCAGTCAGCGCGGTCGCCTATCAGATAGCGATGATCGCCCTTGGCCTGGGGAGTCTGCCCTTCTGCGCGCTGCTCTTCCGAACCCGGCTCATCCCGCGCTGGCTCTCCGCCCTTGGCCTGGTGGGGTACACGACGCTGCTGGTCGGCTCGGTGCTGGAGCTGTACGGCATCAACCTGCACCTGCTTCACAACCTGCCGGGCGGCGTCTTCGAGCTTATCCTGCCGCTCTGGCTCCTCGCGCGCGGCTTCACGCAGGTTCCGCCGCGTGAAGGGCTGGGCATGGCCAACGATCGGGTGCGAACCACCGTTTCCAGCTAGCCTAACACCTCAGCCAGCTCTTCCGGGCGCTTCCCATACGGATTATTTGTCCGCGTCGTCAGCCGCGCAAGCAGCACCGCAGCCGGTGCGCTGAACAGAACAGGAGGTAATGTCTTTCTGCGGGTGGCCACACCGAACTCCTGCAGTGGATTCACGCCCTCAGTGTCTCAGTGTGCTGTGCTTCAGTGTTATAATCGGCGGCTGATGAAGAAGTTGTTCCACAGCCCAGTCGTCGGTGTGTTTCTGGTAGCGCTGGCGGCCTTCCTGCCGCGGGTGATCGGTCTGCGCGATTTTCTGACCACCGATGAAGCATACCATTGGATCACGCGCACCGAGCGTTTCGCCGCCGCCATCGCCGCGGGGCGCTGGGCCGATACGATCCTCACCGGCCACCCCGGCGTGAGCCTGATGTGGCTCGGCAGCCTCGGCCAGCGCATGGAGTACTGGGCGATCACGCTGGGCCTGGCAGAGCCAACCGATCGGCTCGGCTACCTTGCCTGGCTGCGCCTGGGGCCGGTGCTCGCGCATACGTTGCTGATCAGCGGCGGTTACCTGCTGTTGCGGCGGCTCTTTGCCCCGCCGGTCGCCCTCGTTGCCGCCTTGTTCTGGGCCACCTCGCCCTTCCTCGTGGCCCACGGGCGCCTGTTGCACCTCGACGCGCTGCTCACCACCTTTGCCACACTTGTCGTGCTTACCGCCTTGCTCACCGCCCGCGCTGAGCGCCCCCTCCCCTGGCTGCTCGGATCGGGCGCGCTGATGGGCCTGGCGCTGCTCACCAAAGGCCCGGCACTGATCATGCTGCCCTTTGTGGGCCTGCTCTGGTTTACCCTGGCGGCGATTGCTGCACCGCCACCCCGGCGGGGCGTCGCTACTGCATCCACACCTGTACCGACGCCCCGCCGGGGCGTTCAAGGCCGATCACAGCCCGGCTTCGCCATCATCAATCCGCATGGCCGCAGCGAGCGCCAGCGCGTTGCGAAGGATGGATGTCCCGTACTTCCGTGCGAGTTGGAGTACTACA
>JBBRUG010000111.1:0-16426 GCA_038247995.1 Chloroflexales bacterium
CTACCGCTCGCTGAAAGGCCCCGTCCCCGAAGGCGAGGCGGGCATTCCGGCGCTTGGGCAGGCCGCCGTGCGCCGTCAGGGCGAGGAGTTGACGATCATTGCCTATGCCGCGATGGTGCAGGAAGCGCTGCTCGCCGCCGCTGAACTGGCCCAGGCCGGCCATAGTGTTGAGGTGCTCGATCTGCGCACGCTTAAGCCGCTCGACGAGCCGGCGGTCCTGGCCAGTGCCCGCAAAACCGGCAAGGTGCTGATTGTCCATGAGGCGAATCGCACGTGCGGGGTGGGCGGTGAGGTCGCCGCCCTGATTGCAGAGGGCGCCTTTGAACACCTCGACGCCCCAATTGTGCGCCTCGCCGCACCCGATACGCCGGTGCCTTACAGCCCGCCGCTGGAAGACGCCTATCGGCCCAATGCGGCTAAAATCCTCGCTGCCGCACGCGAATTGCTGGCGTATTAGACGCGTCCATTGATCCACGGACGATTGTGCTATGATTGTAGGTGCTGTCGGGCACGCAGAATGCTGTGTGCCGCCGGATCACTGAGGTAGCATGAGGTAGCATAATGACAACAAGTACTGTTTCCCAGGCAACTGAACTTAACCCAACGGCTTACCGGGCTGCGCTGGTGGGCGCAGCGTACTACGATAACGCTGCAACGGGTCGGGTCTGGATGCGCGGCAAGGATCGCGCTGCATTACTCCAGCGCCTGACGACGAACGATATTGAACGCCTAAAAACCGGCCAGGGCCTGGAGGCCGTCTTCACCACGCCGATTGGACGCATGATCGACCTCGTGCGTGTGCATGCCCTGGATGATGCCCTGTTGATCGTTACCAGCCCTGGTCAGGGGCCGGCAGTTTATCGCCATATAAAGCAGAATATCTTCTTCAACGACCAGGTGACGCTGCAGCCCGCCGGGAACACATTGGGTCGGATCGAATTGTACGGCCCGCAGGCGTCGGCCTTGCTCACCAGCCTTGGCCTGCCCGCCGATCTGGCGCTCCACGGCGTTGCGACGGCAGCCTGGAACGACGTTGCCGTGATTGTAACGCGCATCAATCCGCTTGGCGGCGCCGGTTTTGCCTTGCACGCGCCGCCCGAACAGACGCCCGCCTTGGAAGCGGCGCTTGCTGCAGCGGGGGCGATGGTTCTGAACAATGCAACGCACAATGTGCTACGCATCGAGCAGGGTTATCCGGCTACCGGCAATGAGATTTCGACCGCCTACATCCCGCTGGAAGCAAACCTCTGGGATGCGATCAGCTTCAGCAAGGGCTGTTATGTCGGGCAGGAGATTATTGCCCGCATGGAAAGTCGCGGGCGCCTGGCCAAAGTGCTGCGCGGCCTGCGCTTGCCCATGGACACGCCGGCCCCAACTCCCGGCGCTCCCATAAAGCTTGCCGCCGCCGGCAAAGAGTCCGGCGACCTGACCAGCGTCGTCACCTCGCCGCGCTTCGGGCGGATCGGCCTGGCCTATGTGCGCAGCGCCCACTGTGCCGCCGGTACCCACTTGCTGGCCGGTGATGCCGAGGCCGAGGTGGTGGAGTTGCCCTTTACGTAAGGATCCGTGGGTACAGGGCCAGAAGAGCACTTGAAGCAGATGATGTCGCGGAGGGGCGCGTTGCATCGCGCCCTGATCCAATGACCTCAGCGCCCCCGATTGCCTGTACCTTGCCACCTGCCGCCTGCCGCTCGCATTCCAGCCAACGGAGCCACCTTCGATGAGCCGCACTGTCGCCCGGCGCAGCCAACTGATTGTCGAGCTTGAACGGCAACGCGACTTACTCCGGCGCCAGCAGGAGCAGGATCAGCGCGTGCTCCAAGCGCTCTACACAATCAGCCTTGCGTGCCGCGATCAGTTGCCGTTGCGCACGATCTTCGAGACAATCCACACTGAACTGACCAGTATCTTTAGCTTTGATGCCTGTTATATCGCGCTCTGTGATTCGGACCGTCCCGAGCATTTTCGCGCCGTGTTGATGATCGATGAGGGCCTGCCGGAATTTCTGGAGACGGAGGCCTACAGTGGCTTGAGCGGGCAGATTGTGCGCAGCCGTGAGCCGTTGCTGTATCGCGATCTGGTTGCCGAACGCGATCCCGAGCAGCTGCGGGTGCCCTTTGGGGAAGGCCAGAAACGCTCGCGTTCGTGGCTTGGCGTCCCGCTGAAGATCGGCGCGGAAGCTGTGGGCGTCATCTCGCTGCAGAGCTACCAGATCGGCCTCTACACCGCCAGTCACCGCGATTTGCTCCAGCGGATCGCCGATGTGGTGGCGATTACGCTGGAAAGCGTCCGGCTGATGGAGCGCCAGGGCATGCTCAGCCAGGCTCTGGCGGCGCAGGTGGCCGAGCGCACCGAGGAGTTAAGTGCAGTCAGCACGATCGCCGATGCCTTGGTGGCGCGCCAGTCGTTGCCGCAGATGCTCGACCGCGCCCTTGCCGTAACCGTCGATCTTTTTGGGTTGGATGCGGGGAATGTGCGCCTGCTCGACGAGACGCGTAGCGAATTGATTCTCACTGCTCAGCGCGGTTTCTCTGCGGCCTACGTTAAGCGTACGCTGCGCTCGCAATTAAGCACCAGCCCAATTCGCAGTGTGGTGCTGGAAAATCGCCCGCAGGTAATCCGCTCCAATTGGTACGCCCGGCTCAGCGAAAACCGTGTGCCGCTTGAAGTCTTTCCGCGCTTTGCGTGTGCGCTGAGCGTGCCGCTCGCCATCGGCGACAGTGTGTTGGGCACCCTGAGCTTATTTGGCTTCATAGCGCGCGATTTTGCTGATCACGAGGTGCGTCTGGCCCAGGTGGTGGCCAATCAGATCGCGATCGGGATTGAGAATACGCGCCTGCTTGCTGAGCGTGAACGTCAGATCGGCGAATTGCGCACCCTCGGCGCAGTAAGCGCCGCCGCCTCCACGGCGCACAGTCTGAATGAATTGCTCCGTCGCGTCCACGATGCGCTCCAGAGTTTCTTGCCGCTGGATGCCTTTGCGATGGTGATCTACGACGCTGATCGCGGGATCGTGGTCGACGGCCTGACGATCGATGAAGGCCAGGATTACGCGCATTGGCAGAACGAACCGCCGCCGCCGCGCTCGCTGACGGCATATATTCTGCGCACTGGCCGGCAATTGCGCTTCAACGATCTGCTACTCGAAGCGCAGGCGTTCGCGGATATCGAGCTCGTCGCCGTGGGCACCACGCGGATGGCCGCCGCATGGATTGGCATGCCGCTGCTTGATCGCGAGGGCCGCACCATTGGCACGATTAACGTGCAGAGCTACACGCCGCATGCCTTCGCCCCGCGCGACGAAACTTTTCTTGCCAGTGTGGCGGCCCAGGTGGCGCTGCATGTGCAGAATGTGCGCCTGTTGAACCTGCGCGAGCGCCAGATCCGTGAATTGGAAGTGATCGGCCAGATTGGTAAGCTGGTGACGGCTTCGTATGATCTGGCGCACATACTCGACGAGATCTACCGGCTGATTGTTGATCTAAGTGATGCGTCGGTTTTTTATTTGCTGATCTGCGAGCCGGCGAGCCGCCTGATCACGCATGCCGTCTTTGTTGAGGAGGGCGCACATATCCCGCTTGATGTCGTGGGCAATACGGTTACGCCGGGCAGCATGAGCGACTGGATCTTGAACCACCGCGAACCATTGCTGTTCACCGATATTGTTGAACAGCGGGCTGATGCGACCCGGCGGGGAATCGCGCCGCGCCCGATCGGGCCGGAAAATCCGGTACGCTCGTGGGCCGGCGTGCCGCTCGTCGCCCGCGATGGCGAGTTGATTGGCGTGCTGGCGCTCCAGGATTACCGGCCGTATCGCTACGATAGCGCGACGATAGACTTTCTCAGCCAGGTAGCGAGCCATGTGAGCCTGGGCGTGCAGAAGATGCGCCTCTTTGAGGAGCGCGAGCGTCAGGCGGCTGAAAATGCGCGCCTTGCCGCCGAAGCGCAGGCCCACGCCGATGCGGCCGAGGCCCAGGCCCATCGCATGGAATTGGTGCATCGGATCACCTCCGTGCTGAGCGATCGCCTCGATCAGGAGGAGGTGCTGGCGATTGCCTCTCGCGAGTTGGTGCAACTCTTCTGGGCCGATCATACTGGTACAGTGCTCTTCAACAACGAGGATTGGGGCATTGTGCTGGCCGAATATCCGCCGACAGGCACCGTCGGCGCGCAGATCCGGATTGCCGATAATCCGCTGGTTGATGCCCTGCGCACCACCCGCCGCCCGGTGCAGATCATCGACATTGACGCTGATCCGCTGGCCGCCGCGTCGCGCGCAAGTTGGCAGGAACTCGGCATCCGTTCAATTGTGATCGTGCCGCTGATCAGCCGCGACCGGTTGATCGGCTCGATCTCGCTCGACAACGTCCACAGCTCGCGCACCTTCCGCGAAGACGAGCTCGATCTCATGATGACGGTAGCAACCTCGGTGGCGGCCGCCGTCGAGAATGCCCAACTTTTTGCCGCCGAGCAGGCCCAGCGCCGCACCGCCGATACACTGCGCGAGATGGCGCGGGTGCTCAGTTCGTCGTTCGACCCGGCTGAGGTGCTGCGGCTGGTGCTGGGTGAACTGCAAAAAGTGATCGCCTACGATACGGCCTCGATCATGCTGCTTGAAGGCGCACTGTTGCGCATCGCTGCGAGTCGCGGTTGGCCGACGGCTGCGGAACCACGCAACTTCTTGATCCCGCTGGACGGGAGCGCCGCCGGCGAAGTAGTGCGCCGCCGTGAGCCGGTCTTGCACGCTAGCGGCCGCGCCGAGGGGCCGTGGGTGCGCTCCGACGTCGGCGGGACAATCAACGCCTGGCTCGGGGTGCCGCTGATTGCGCGCGGTCGGGTGCTGGGTGTGCTCAACATCGACGCGCATACCCGCGATCACTTCTCCGAGCGCGATATTGATGTGGCGCGTACCTTCGCCAACCACGCCTCGCTGGCGATCGAAAATGCCCAGTTGTATCAGGAATCAGTGGCGCGGGTAGAACAGGAGCTGGAGATCGCCCGTCGGATCCAGTCCAACCTCTTCCCACGCGAATTGCCCCAGGTAAGCGGGTTGCGCATTGCGGCGCGTTGTTTGCCGGCCCGCGAAACGGGCGGCGACTTCTACGATGTGGTCGATTTCGGCGCTCGGATCGGTGTGATTGTCGGCGATGTTTCGGGCAAATCGTTGCCGGCGGCGATGCTCATGGCCGTGGCCCGCTCGACGGCGCGCTCGGAGGCGCGTAACCACGAGACGCCGTGGGTGGTGCTCACCGAGACGAACCACTGGCTCGTCGATGATGTGCCGCGCAACGCCTTTGTGGCAATGAGTTACGCCCTCGTGGATCGTGCGGCGCAGCGGCTCTACCTGAGCAACGCGGGCCAACTTACGCCGCTCATCCGCCACGCCGACGGCACCTTGGAATATCTCGAAGTGTCTGCTGCACTGCCGTTGGGCATGCGCCGCGATCTGGAGGTGCATCAGAGCGAGTCGGTACTGCGTATTGGCGACACGGTGCTCTTTTACACCGACGGGATCGTTGAAGCGCACGACCAGACGCGCCAACTCTTCGGTTTCGAGCGCCTGGAGCAGAGCTTCGCGCTCTGGGGGCATCTCCCGCCGCTGGAACTGATCGACGTGATCCTGAGCGAAGTACACGCCTTTGCCGAAGGCCTGCCTGCTCACGATGATATGACCTTGCTAGCCGTGCGGGTGGAATGAAGCGGAGGATGAGGGAAGGCAACACGCAACACGCAACCCAGGCCAGGTATGCTACAATCCTCAGCGGTTATCGCTTGCCTTCAGGGAGAACGACCATGCAGATCGAGCGCAACCTGGGGATGGATCTGGTTCGAGCCACTGAGGCAGCCGCATTACGCAGCGGGCGCTGGATGGGTCGCGGCGATAAGATCGGCGCCGATCAAGCGGCGGTTGATGCGATGCGCTACGCACTCGATAGCGTGCCGATGAATGGCGTGGTGGTGATCGGTGAAGGCGAGAAGGACGAAGCGCCGATGCTTTATCACGGCGAGCGGCTCGGCAATGGCGATGGCCCGCCGATGGATGTCGCCGTCGATCCCGTTGAGGGTACAACACTGCTCGCCGAAGGTATGCCCGGCGCAATCGCCGTGGTGGCCGTGGCCGAACAGGGCGCGCTCTATAACTGGCAGGGGATCGCCTACATGGACAAACTCGCTGTTGGCGAGAGGGCCAAGGGCGTGGTCGATATTAATGCGCCGGTGGCCTACAACATTCGCGCCGTGGCACGCACCCTCGGCAAGCAGATCGAAGACGTTACGGTAGTTGTGCTTGATCGGCCGCGCCACACCGACCTGATCCGCGCGATCCGTCAGACCGGCGCACGGATCAAGCTTATTCTGCACGGCGACGTGAGCGCCGGTGTAATGACCGCCATCGAAAACGCCCCCGCCGACCTGCTGATGGGTATCGGCGGCGCACCGGAAGCCGTGATCACCGCTGCCGCACTCAAATGTATGGGTGGCGAAATTCAGTGCAAGATCTGGCCGCGCAACGATGAAGAGAAAGCCCATGTGGCCGAACGCGGCATTGATCTCAAGCAGGTTTTTACCACCAAAGATCTGGTGCAAGGCGAGAATGTCTTCTTTGCCGCTACCGGCATTACCCCCGGCGAATTTCTGCGCGGCACCGAGTACTTCGGCGGCGGCGCACGCACCCATAGCGTTGTAATGCGCTCGCGCTCCGGCACGGTACGCTATATCGACTCGACCCACCGCTGGGATAAACTCATGCGGATTAGTAATATGCCGTATGGGTAGATTCAGTTATGGCTGGTTCCGGCGAGCGTAGCTCGCCGGAACCAGCCATCCTTGAGGTTCATGCGCAGTTTTTTATCTCCCCCGCACCTCGCCCGCGACACGCTCGTTCGTTCGCCCGCATTTGCCGCGGCCCTCGCGCTTGCGATCGGCGGCACGATCGGCGGCGCAGCGGCATTTGGGCCGATCTATATTGTAGCCGGGTTGCTCGCGCTCGCCGCAGGCTATGCAATGCTCGTCAGCACAATGGCGGGCTTGATCACGGTTTTCGCAATCGTCACCCTCCTGCCCTTCGGCACGTTGCCGTTTAAGGCGATCATCACGCCGAACTTTCTTACGCTGGCTCTCGTTGCGTTGAGCGGGGTCTGGGTGTTACGGCTGCTGGCCCGCCCGGATGCCTACGAGATCCGGCTCTCGCCCCTGGGCTTGCCGCTGCTCGCCTTTCTCGGCCTTACGCTCTTCTCGCTGATCCTCGGCGCACGCGGCCTACCGGACACGCGCACGTTACATAATTATGCTAAATTTGTGCTGGGTGTCCTACTCTTCTTCAGCGTGATCAACTGCGTTCGCACCCGTGCTGAGGCCCGCCTGATGTTGCGTGGCCTCATTCTCAGTGGTGGCCTGGCCGCATTTGTTGCGCTGGGATTGTATGTGCTGAACGACAATCTGGCCGAGCAACTGCTTGTTTCTCTTGGACGGATCGGTTACCCTACGGGTGGGCGCATATTGCGCTACGTTGAGGACGATCCGAACGGCCTAGAGCGCGCAATCGGTTTCGGTGTCGATCCGAACAGCTTCGGCGGTATGCTGGCGTTAGTCAGCGTGTTGGCGGCGGCCCAACTCGTTGCACAACGCCCTCTTTTACCGCGTTGGTTACTAGGTTCTGTCGTAGGTGCGCTGGTGCTGACCTTGTTGCTCACTTTCTCGCGCGCCGCGCTCTTCGGCCTGATTTTTGGAACCGCCTATATGGCAACTGTGCGCTATCGTAAACTCTGGTGGGTGATGATCGGCGCCGGGTTGGTGGGCGCGGTGTTGCTTTTTGGGCTGGGGATTGCCGATGATTTTACCGCACGGGTTGTCGAAGGCGTACAGTTCCAGGATCAGGCTCAACAGATGCGCCTCGCCGAGTTCCGCAATGCGTTTGCAATCATCGAACGCTATCCGGTGTTCGGGATTGGTTTTGGGCAGGCCCCCGATATCGACCTCACCGCCGGGGTGAGCAGTATCTACCTTGCGATCGCGCAACGGATGGGCCTAGTGGGCTTTGTGGCTTACCTGGGCCTGATCGCCGCCTGGTTTGTGATGACGCTGCGCGCCTTACCGAAGCTCGACGAAGAGCGCGTAAGCTGGTTACTCGGCTGTCAGGCCGGGGTTGTGGCTGCACTCGCTGTTGGTCTGGCTGACCACTATTTCTTTAATATCGAGTTCAGCCATATGGTGGCCCTCTTCTGGGGCACGATTGGCCTGGGTACGGCGACAGTTGCTCTGACTGATTAGTCGGCTCAGGCTCGTGAACTGAACGTATGACGCGGACGCCTACAACCACCCCGACTCCCGCGTCGATCGACCCCCGCTGGGTCGGCCTGGGCTTTGCTGTCTTCACCCTCACTCTGATTACCTATGCGCTCGTTTGGCCTGCGCCGCCTCCGGCTGTCCTCAGTTTGATCGGGTTGGTGATCGTCGCGCCGCCGCTGGGCCTGCTCAGCGCCGCGTTTCGGCCTGCGCAACGCTGGTTGGCGCTTGGCGTACTTGTGCTCACCATCGGCCTGGCGTTCACGACGATCGCCTTTAGCGGCGGTGTCGCGTCGCCGCTCTGGTCGGTGCTGATTATCCCGGTGTTTGCAGCTCTGCTGATCATGCCCGGCCCATCCGGCGCTGGCGTTGCCGCAGCGATCTGGCTTGGCTACGGCGCGCTGGTTTTCCAGGTGCCCTTGCCGCCTCAGCTTGCCGTGGCCGCAACGTGGCTGCTGCAGACGGCAATTGTTGGTCTGCTCGCCTTGCTGATCGAGCGTATGCTCACAACGCAGCGGAATATGCGCCAGCGAGCTACGCTGCGTGAGCACGCACTACATCATTTTTTGCAGGTCTCGAATGATTTACGGGTTGCGACCAGTGTACAACGTGCGCTCGAAGATGTTTCCAGTGCGGTGCAGGCAGCCGGCGATTTTGACTGTGTGACGCTGAGTCTGGTCGATTGGGCCAATGGCGAGGTGCAAGTAGCAGTGGCGATTGGGGCGAGCGGGCGACGTTTAGAAGCCGTTGAGGGTTTGCGTTTCGCGTATACCGAGCTTGAAATGCGCCTCGAAAAGGGCACGCCGGCCGGCGCGGTGGCAGTTGAAGTTGAAACGCTGCCCTTCCGATCGCTGCCCAACGAACGCCACCTGGTACTGTTGTTGCGCAACCAGCTTGCCGAGGTGCGCGGTGTGTTGAGCGTCTCGGCGGCCCGCCCAAGCCGCAAAGTGCTGGTTGAAGCGTTGCCGTTGCTCGAACTGCTTGCTAATCAGGCTGCCGCTGCTATCGAGAACGCCGATCTGTTTGGGACGCTCGAACAGCGTGTGCAGCAGGCGACGGCGGAGTTGGAGCAGACGGCGCTCGATCTGCGCCGCGCGCGTGATCGCGCCGAAGTGCTTTATCACATTGCCCGCGCGCTTTCGACAACCCTGGACGAGCGCCAGGTGCTGGAGCAGACCTTGAGCCTGACGGCGCGTTATATCGGTGCCGAACGCGGCGGGATTATGCTTGTCGAGCCGAATACCGGCCGCCTTGTGTTTCGCACTACGCTCGAACGCCAACGCGGCGAGAACCAGGGTTGGCTGGAGCGCGGGCAGGGTTTGGCCGGCTGGGTGTTGGCTAACCGTCAGCCGGTGATTGTGCCCGACACAACCCGCGATCCGCGCTGGATGGTGCGCAGCAGTTATGATCAGCAGGCCCGCGCCGCGCTGGCGGTGCCGATCATGCTGGAGGACGAAGCGCTCGGTGTGTTGATCCTGATCCACTCGGCAGTGGATCACTTTACCGCCGGCCACGCCCAGATCGCCGGAGCCGCCGCCGGGCAGGCCGCCGCCGCACTCTCGAAGGCCCAACTCTATCGTTATGTGAGCGAACAGAGCGATCACCTGGGTGTGGTGGCCCGCCAGCGCGAGGAAGAGGCGAGCAAGCTCATGGCGATGCTGCGCAGCATCGGTGATGGTGTAGTAGTGAGCGATCGGCTTGGCCTGGTGCGGATTGTCAACCCGGCTGCCGAGACAATTTTGGGCATCACCGCTGAAGCCTTCCTTAACCGCCCGATCAGCGAGTTGCCCGGTGCGCCGGCGGGCGATCCGACGCCGCAACTGCTCAAATTCGCCGCCGGTGAGCGAGTTGTGCGGGCGCATTGGGCCGCGGTAATCTCCTCGCAGGGCGAATCGCTCGGTTCGGTGGTGGTCTATCACGATGTGACCAAAGAAGAGAGCGCCGACCGCCTGAAGACCGAACTCGTTGCTACCGCCTCGCACGAACTACGCACCCCGATGACCAGCATTCGCGGCTTTGTGGACATGCTGTTGCTTGGTACCTTCGGCGAAGTGACTGAGGCGCAGCGCGAGCCGCTCCGGGTGATCAAGAACAATGTGGTGCGGCTGGTGCAACTGATCGACGAACTGCTCGATATGTCGCGCGTGGAGGCCGGCGAAGTGCGGCTGCGCCGCGAGGATGTGCAAGTTGAAGATGTCCTGCGCGACGTGACTCACGTGCTGCAAGGGCAGTTCCGCGAGCGTGAAGTAACGCTGCACATGGACTTGCATAGCGGCCTGCCGTCAATCATCGCCGACCGGCAGCGGCTGGAGCAGATCGCGGTGAACCTGATCAGCAATGCCTGCAAGTATACGCCGCGCGGTGGATCGGTGTGGGTTGCGTTGCGTAACGGCGGCGACATGTTGTGCGTTGAAGTACGCGACAATGGCGTCGGTATTCCCCACGACGCACAGGCGCATATTTTTACGCCTTTTTACCGTGCCGATAACCCATTACGGGACGAAGTGGGCGGCACCGGCCTGGGCCTGAGCATCACCCGCAAGCTGGTTGAACTGCATGGCGGTGCGATCTGGTTTGAGAGCGAGCCGAATGAGGGCAGCGTTTTTTGCTTTACATTGCCCTTAACGCCACCCGCGCCACGGACGATTGAGCACGAATCATTGACGACGAACCGCTGACCGACGAACGCCTGCTGCCGGATGACGAACGCCCGATCACGGACGATGGCCGCCCGACCACGGACGTAAGGCCGAAGCATTCGCCACATCCCCACGTCCCCACGTCCCCACGCTATATCGGCTATCGATTATTGGCTATCGGTATGATCGCCAGGCTATGAATGGCGCCATCGCGCCAGATCCCGATTACTTCGACCGGGCCGTAGCGTACTCCGCCGCCGGGAGCGAGTTGCTCTGCCAGTGCCTGGTCGTTGGCTGGGGTAATTAGTTTGATTTGCCGTGCTTCGGCTGTTGGTACGCCACCAGGGCCAAGACTCTCCACGAGCAAGTTGGTTCCCGGCCCGCTCAATAATTCGCCACTGATCTGCAAGACCTGATTCTCCGAGGTGTCTGCCATGGCAAGTAGTGCTGTGAGCTGTACAGTGCGCGGTGTGATTGCGGTGATCCGCGGTTCGCGCACCTGATAGGCTAGTTCAGTTGGGCCATAGGCGCCCGGCCCATCGAGGGTTCCGGTCACGCGCACCAGAGCGTATGTGCGCGAGCCTGCCGTTTCGAACGGTATGTCGGGCGGCGGCTCGCCGCCAATCCAGAGTTCCGCTGCACCGTCCAATGGGGTCGGCGGTATGGCGGCGAAACTCACACCACTGGTTAGATACACCCCGCGCTCGTCGCTGACGAGATACCCAACGATTGCCACTTCGACTGAAGGCGGTGCGCTAAGCACATCGCCGACGGTTTGATCAATCTGCACCGTTGTAGCCGGTGCAGCCGGCCCGCCACTACAGCCGGCGCTTACGATGACAAGTAAACAAAGCAGTAAAACACGCATAGAGCGCATTGTAGCACGGAATACCGGCGCGCTGACAGCCCAACTGCGCTTGGATACTGACAGCCGTAGAAAGCCGCTTGATAGGTTTTGACAGTCATTTTGCAGTCGCTGGAAGGCGTGCCGTGCTACAATTTGCATAGCGATATGCGATTGTGTAGATCGTCACGAGAGCAAGGGTGTAAAGCGATTATGGGGACAAAGAACTCACGGATGCAGGGCTTCTATCAGCTTAACCCGTTTGAACGTCTACAGATGGTGCGTTCATTCGACGGGCTCTGTGATGATGATCTACGGGCGCTGCACGGCGGAAACGGCGTGCTTTCGATTGAGCGCGCCGATAAAATGATTGAAAATGTCATCGGCACCTACAATTTGCCGATGGGTATTGCAACTAACTTTCAGATCAATGGGCGCGATGTGCTGATCCCAATGGTCGTTGAGGAGCCGTCGATTGTGGCCGGCGCCAGTTACGCTGCCCGACTCGTGCGTACCGGCGGCGGCTTTGAGGCGAGTACCACCGACCCATTGATGATCGGGCAGGTGCAGCTTGTTCACGTCGGTGCGCCGCATAGCGCCCGCCACGATATTCTGGCCCGCAAAGAAGATATTCTCACGCTGGCCAATGCGCAGAGCCGTTCGTTGGTAAGCCTCGGCGGCGGCGCCCGTGATGTTGAAGTTCATCTGCACCCTACCAGCCCCATGGGGCCGATGCTGGTTGTGCATTTGATCATCGACTGTCGCGACGCAATGGGCGCGAATGCGATCAACAGCATGTGCGAGGCTGTAGCGCCGTTGTTGGAAGAGATCAGCGGCGGGCGGGCCTATCTGCGCATCCTCTCGAACCTGAGCGACCGCCGTCTGGCGCGGGCGCGCTGTCTGGTGCGGGCGGATGTGCTCGCCCGCGACGGCATCCCCGGCGAAGAGGTGATCGAGGGCATTCTCTGGGCTTATGCTTTTGCCGCAGTTGATCCATACCGGGCCACAACGCACAACAAAGGCATTATGAACGGGATTGACCCGGTGATTGTCGCTACCGGCAACGATTGGCGCGCGATTGAGGCCGGCGCGCACGCTTACGCCTCGCGTAGCGGTCAGTACACCTCGCTCAGTCACTGGGAGCGCGACGAAGCGGGCAATCTGGTGGGTACGCTGGAATTGCCGCTGGCCGTGGGTATTGTCGGCGGGGCGACCAAAGTGCATCCGGCGGCGCAGGCGGCGCTCAAGCTGCTCGATGTTCATACCGCTAACGAACTGGCCGAGATCTGTGCCTGCGCCGGCCTGGCAAGCAACCTCGCCGCAATGCGCGCCCTGGCTACTGAAGGCATTCAGCGCGGCCATATGAGCCTGCACGCCCGCCAGATTGCGATGGCTGCCGGCGCTCACGGCACACAGGTGGACGAAATCGCCAGCCGGATGGTGGCCGAGCGCAACATCAAGCCTGCCCGCGCCGAGGAGTTAGTTGCGGAGTTGCTGGGCTAGCGATTGATCTTTTGGCATTGGTCGAACTATCAGCCTGGTGGACTGCCGACTGCTAACCTGTCCTATAAGGAGCAACTGCGTTCATGATGAAACCAAACCGCCCAGTGGGCCTGGTGGGGTATGGCGTATATGTACCGCGCTATCGAATTGCCGCCAGCGAGATTGCCCGGGTCTGGACTGATGGTCAGGGTGGTGTGCCGGTTGATGCGAAGAGTGTGCCCGGCCCCGACGAAGACACGATTACGATGGCGATTGAGGCGGCACATAGCGCGGTTGCGCGGGCGGGCATCTCGGCCGAGCAGCTGAGCGCCGTCTGGGTGGGCAGTGAGAGTCACCCATATAGTGTCAAACCTTCCGGCACGATTGTTGCCGAGGCGCTGGGCGCTGCGCCGTGGGTGAGTGCCGCCGACTGGGAGTTCGCCTGCAAGGCTGGCTCCGAGGCGCTGACGGCGAGTATGGCTCTGGTCGGGAGCGGCATGGCCGAGTATGCGCTGGCGATCGGCGCCGACACCGCGCAAGGTCGCCCTGGCGATGCGCTCGAATATACCGCTTCTGCCGGCGCAGCAGCGCTGCTGGTTGGGCCGGCTGAGGCCGCGCTGGCCACAATCGATGCCACAGTGAGCTACCTGACCGATACGCCCGACTTCTTCCGGCGCGCCGACCGGCCCTACCCAGTCCACGGCAATCGTTTTACCGGCGAGCCGGCCTATTTCAGCACGATCCAGGCTGCCGCCAAGCGGCTACTCAGCGATCTGGGCGCTGCCCCCGGCGATTTTACCTACGCCGTATTTCACCAACCCAACGCGAAGTTTCCCCAGGCCGTCGCCAAGCGGCTTGGCTTCAGTGCCGCCCAGATTGCGCCGGGCATGCTCAGCCCGCAGATCGGCAATACTTATTCTGCGGCGGCTCTCGCCGGCCTCTGTGCAACATTGGACGTAGCTCAGCCCGGCGACACAATCTTCCTCTGCACGTATGGCAGCGGCGCCGGCTCCGATGCGTATACGCTGAAAGTCACCGAACGGCTGCTCGACGCCCGGCCACGCGCCCCGCTTACGGCAGCGTATCTCCAGCGCGCAGTCATGATCGACTATGCGATGTACGCGAAGTGGCGCGGCAAGCTGGTGGTGGGGTAACTATCTATGAATAATGTTTACATCATCGGCGCAGGGGCAACCCCTGTGGGCGAACATTACGCCAAAAGCCTGGGCGATCTGGCCAGCCAGGCGCTCCGGGCGGCGTTCGGCGAAGCCGGCGCGCTCGATCCGCGCCGGGTTGGCGCGCTCTATGTCGCCAATGCGCTTGGCGAGACGATGGCGGGCCAGGGCCAACTTGGCGCGCACATGGCAGCTGCCGTCGGGTTGGGCAATGTCGCCGATGGCGCACCACTGCTTGCCGTGCGCGTTGAAGCTGCGGGTGCGAGCGGCGGGGTTGCGCTGCATCAGGCGGCTCAGGCCATTCAAACCGGCGCATGTGCTGTGGCGATCGTGCTTGGCGTGGAAAAAATAACCGATCGGCTTGATGGTGCGTTGGAAGCCGCGTTGGCCCTCGCTGCCGAAAGCGATAGCGAAGCGGCCCATGGCGTAACCCTTACGGCACAATGGGCCATGCTGATGCGGCGCTACATGCACGAGTACGGTTATCCGGCTGAGGCGTTCGCGCCGTTTCCGGTGAACGCCCATGCGAACGGCATGCACAACGCGCAGGCGCTCTATCGCTTCGCAATCAACGCCGACAAGTACCGCAAAGCGGCGCAGATTGCCTCGCCGCTGAACATGCTTGATTGTAGCAGTGCCGCCGACGGGGCCGCCGCCGTGATCCTGGCGAGCGAAAGCATTGCCCGCGAACTGGCCGGCCCGCAGATCCGCCTGGCCGGCAGCGCCGTGGCCGTTGATACGCCCGCGCTCCACGCTCGGCGTGACCCACTCGATCTCGCGGCAGCCCGCGCCAGTGCCCAAATGGCCCTTGGGCGTGCCCACAAGGGGCTCGGCGATGTCCAGGTGCTCGAATTGAGCGATCCGCATGGCATTACCGCTGTGCTCGCGCTGGAGGCAATCGGCTTCTACGAGCGTGGTACGGCGCCGCGCCACGCTGCCGACGGGGCGATCGCCCCAACCGGCCGGACGCCGCTGGCCACCGGCGGCGGCTACAAAGCACGCGGCGATCTGGTTGGCGCCAGCGGTGTTTATCAGGCCGTCGAGTTGATCCGCCAGTTGCGCGGCGCAGCCGGCGCAGCCCAGGTCGGTGGCGCCCGCGTGGCTCTCGGGCAGAGCCTTGGCGGTGTCGGCGGTACGGCGGCAAGTGTGGTGCTTGTAGCTGAATAGCGGGCCTTGCGAATTACGGGATCGCCGGTACAATACCGCTGCGAACCACGTAGCGCAAGGAGCGACCAGATGTTTCAGCAGTTGATCACCGGCAGTATCGCCGTCTTGACCCGCCCGTCGGTCCCGACATTCGAGGAGCACGAGCAGGATAGTCTGACCTGGGCAAGCCTATATGTTGTGTTGGGTACGCTGATTGTCGGTGTGCTCTCGGCAATTTCGTTCGTCATCCAGCGCCCGTTTCTTGAGTCGCAGTTTGATGATTTGCAGGCGCAGATCGATGAGTTGCAGGCGCAAGGTATTGATACAACCTTCCTGGAAGGCCTGATCGATGCCTTTGTCAACAGTACTGCTGGGCCGGTAGCCTCGATTGGGCTGTCGCTTGTTTTCACCCTGGTCGGCTTCTTCATATCACTGGCAGTGGTTTGGGCAATCGGACGCGCCTTTGGCGGGACGGGCACCTTTGGCCAACTTGGCTGGGATATGGCGCTCTTTTCGGTGCCGCTCTCGGTGATCGGTGGGGCGATCGCGGTGGTTGGTATTGGGCCGCTGGCGATCTTAACCAATCTGATTGGTTTTGGTCTCTGGCTGTACAACCTCTACCTAACCTATCTGGCCATTCAGGCCGGGATGAATTTACCCAGCAACAAAGCGCTCTATGTCATGCTGACGATCATCGGGATTGTTGTGGGCCTGTTTGCCTGTAGCTGTGCGGCGATCTTTGGCCTGGCTTTGGTGGTAGCGGGCGCCGCCGGTGGGTAAACAAGCGTTAGAGCGGTAAAGCGCAGCGGGCGCAGGGCGACCACAAGGGTCGCCCGTACGGATGAGAGGAGGCGATA
>JBBRUG010000112.1:0-16383 GCA_038247995.1 Chloroflexales bacterium
AGCACCAACTCCTGACGGCGATCGCCATACGGTTCCTCCCAGAGTACGGCGATCAGCGCCCGCTCCTCATCAGGCCATTCGTCGGGCGGCAGCGCCGCCGCCCAATAGTCGCCCGGCTCGACCCGGCACGCCCCGCCGGCCTGCGACCAGACCCCATTCAGTTCCATGCGCGTCGCCAGCCAGAACAGCCCTTTCGAGCGCAACACGCCCGGCCAATCCGCGTTGATCAGTTCCCAGAAGCGCTGCGGGTGCAACGGCCGCCGCGCCCGGTAGACGAAACTGCCAATGCCGTATTCTTCCGTTTCGGGTACGTGCTCGCCGCGTAGTTCTTTCAGCCAGCCCGGCGCCTGTGCAGCACGCTCGAAGTCGAAGCGCCCCGTGTTGAGGATCGCGTCAAGCGGCACCTCGCCGAAGCTGCTGCGCACAAGCTGCGCATCGGGATTGAGCCGGCGCAGCAGCGCTTCGAGCCGCTCTAGTGCTTCGGGCTCGGCCAGGTCGGCCTTGTTCAGCACCAACACATCGGCGAATTCCACCTGATCGACCAGCAGGTCAACCACCGTGCGTTCGTCATCCGCGCCGGCCGCAAGCGCACGGTCGCGCAACGCATCGGGCGAGAAGAAATCCGCAGGGAAGTTGTAGGCGTCTACGACGGTAACCAGTGTATCGAGACGGGCGAGGTCGCCCAGGCTCACCCCGGCCGCATCGGCAAAGGTGAACGTCTCGGCCACCGGCAATGGCTCGGAGATGCCGGTCGACTCGATCAACAGGTAGTCGAAACGATCCTCACGGGCCAGGCGGGCCACTTCGATCAGCAGATCCTCGCGCAGGGTGCAGCAGATGCAGCCGTTGGTCAGTTCGACCAACTGCTCCTCGGTGCGACTGAGGGCGGCGGCGCCACCGCGCACGAGTTGGGCGTCGATGTTCACCTCGCTCATATCGTTCACAATCACGGCGACGCGCTTGCCGGCGCGGTTGGCAAGGACGTGATTGAGCAGGGTGGTCTTCCCGGCGCCGAGGAAACCGGAGAGCACCGTGACGGGCAAAGGGCGAAAGGTGCGCTGCTGATCAGTCATAGATGAGACACTCTATCAGTGAAGAATGGTAAAAAAGAACGACTCACCGCAGAGTCGCCAAGATGTTCAGCAATAAGTTGAATGATAGTATATATCATCACTGTTGTCAAATTTGGGCTGCGCTCAGGAGTACCCGGATATGGACATCAACACTGATAGAATCTCTCAATATTGACAAAATCTGTTTCCGATGATACCGTATATCAACACCGATTTGATAGGATCTCTCAGTAGGAAGATAGCGCATGCCGCTCTATGTCTATGGCTGTCCGGAGTGTGACATCGAAGTCGAAGCGTTGCGCCCGGCCTGGCGCGCCGACGATCCGGTCGAGTGCCCAATCTGCCATGAGCTGTGCCGCCGTGAACTGAGCACCTTCAGCACCCGTTCGCGCAGCCCTGTCGCGCCGATCTACGCCGCACCGCAGCAGGTGACTCGTGCCGCGCATGGCGCTGATTGCAGTTGTTGTCGGCCACGTCGATCACTGAAACACTGAAGGGCGCACTGAGTCACTGAAGAACGATTGAGCCACTGAATAGTCTGTAACGTATGTTCGCGCACGCGGCATATTCGCGCACCTGACCCAAAGGAAATTCAATGGACGCCCTTGCACATCCGGTTCCGATCACTATTCTGACTGGCTTTTTGGGAGCCGGGAAAACCACGCTGCTCAATCGGATTCTGCACGCCGACCATGGCCTGCGCGTGGCGGTGATGGTCAACGATTTCGGCAGTATCAATATCGATACGCAGCTCATTGTCGGCGTTGAGGGCGAGGCGATTTCGCTGGCGAATGGCTGCATCTGCTGCACCATTCGCGGCGATCTGCTGAACACAGCGCTCAACCTGCTCAACCGCGACGAGCGCCCGGAGTATCTGCTTATTGAGGCAAGCGGCGTCAGCGATCCCTGGGCAATTGTCGAGACATTCATGCTCCCCGAACTGCGCCCCTACTTTCAGGTCGATGGCATCATCACCGTGGTGGATGCCGAGTATGTGCGCGAAAACAAGCACTACGAAGACTTGATCATCGAACAGGTCAGCGCCGCCGATATTGTCGTGTTGAGCAAGATCGACCTGGTGGAAGCCGCGCAGCGCGCCGATGTTGACGCCTGGGTGCGCCGGATCGTGCCGCGCGCACGCATTCTGCCCGCCGTCCACGGTGAGGTGCCGCTGAACCTGCTGCTCGGCGTCGGGCGCTACAAGATCGATTTAACTCCGCTTGGTACAGCCGCCCCGGCGGGGCGGCTCAGCGACCACGACCATGATGATGAGCACGTTCACGGCCCTGATTGTGACCACGATCATGATCACGATCATGGCGCCGCCTTCGCCACCTGGAGCTATAGCAGTGCGCGTCCGCTCAGCTTGAAGGCGCTGCGCAAGGCGCTAAGCGATCTGCCGGAAGCGATTTTCCGCGCCAAAGGGCTGATCTTCCTCGCCGAAGCGCCGACCCGTCGCGCCGTGCTCCAGATTGTCGGCATGCGCGTCAATCTGGTGCTGGCCGAACCATGGGACGCCACGCCGCCCCAAACCCAACTCGTCTTCCTGAGCCTGCCCGGCGCGCTCGATGCCGCCGCTCTAGGTGCGGTATTCGCTACATGCCAGGTCGATCTGCCCAGCGAGGCCGCAGTCGCCCCGCAGCAGACCTGGATGCGCGAGGTGCCGGCGTGAGCGTTTCTGTAGAACAACCCACGGTGCCAGCATCCGCCACGCTCACCCTTCGTCCGGCGCAGGACACCGATTTCTGGGCGGTGGCGCGGCTGTTCGGCGCGCTGCACGCCTTCAACGCCGATCTCGACCAGTGCTTTCGCCTGGCCGCCGGCTGGGAGGCGCGCTTACACGCGCATTTCATGCACACGTACACGGCTCCCGGCGCACTTTGGTTGCTCGCCTGGGACGGTGCCGAGCCGGTGGGCCTGCTGCTGATGGAGGCGCATACCGACTCGCCGCTGTTCGCCGAACGGCAGTGGGCTGAACTCGTGGCGCTGTATGTTGCGCCGGCTCAGCGCGGCGGTGCACTGGGGCAGCGCCTGGTTGCTGGCGGCAAACAATGGGCGGCGGCCAATGGCTTCGACCGGCTGCAACTCTACGTCACCGCCGCCAACGCGCAGGCCCGGCGGTTCTATGCTCGTTGTGGCTTGCGCCCGACCCAGGAGATCTGGCGGGTTGACCTACAACCGGCGCCAGGCGTCATGCCACCCGCCGATCCCTCCTGCCCGCCCAACGGCCACGCCGACCATCAACTAGAATTGGGCCATCATCATTTGGCAATGGAACTCGATGACTGCACCGATGCGGAGGCGCCTAATGATTGACCTGTTCGCAGCGCAACCGCGTCCTGATCCGGCACAGCTCGCGGCGATCAAGCGCTGGGTCGCTGCGGCACTCACCCTGCCTGACGATGTGCCTATCATGGTGACCGAATTGCATTGTAGCGAGCCCGGCTGCCCGCCGCTCGAAACCGTGATTGCGATTCTTCGTCCTGGCTTGCCACCCGAGCAGCGTAAGCTGCACAAGGCGGTGACGGCGATTACGACCAGTGATATTGCTGAACTCTACGCGACCTACGCACAACGAAAGCATAACGAAGGAGCCTGCTGATGCCTGCCCTCGCAACTGATACTCGCACGCCCGTGACGGTGCTGACCGGCTTTCTCGGCGCCGGCAAGACCACCCTGCTCAACCGCATTCTGACCGAACAGCACGGCAAGCGGATTGCCGTGATCGAGAATGAGTTCGGCGAGGTCGGCGTCGATAACGACCTGGTGATCAACGCGGAAGAAGAGATCTTCGAGATGAATAATGGCTGTATCTGCTGCACCGTACGCGGCGATCTCATCCGCATTCTCAGCAACCTGATGAAGCGCAAGGACAAATTCGATTACATCCTGATCGAAACCACCGGCCTGGCCGATCCCGGCCCGGTGGTGCAGACCTTCTTCATGGACGACGAACTGAAGGCAAAACTGCGCGTGGATGGGATTGTCACGCTGGTAGACGCCCGCCATATTGTGCACCACATCGACGACGCCGCTGAGGCGCAGGAGCAGATTGCGTTTGCCGATGTGATCCTGCTCAACAAGACCGATCTGGTTGAACCGGCAGCCCTGGATGCGCTGGAACAGCGGATTGGAACGATGAACGCAGCCGCAAAGCGCTATCGCACCCAGAATGCGCAGATCGACCTCGACGCAGTGTTGAATGTCGGCGGTTTCAACCTCGACCGGGCGCTGGAGATCGACCCACAGTTCATGGAGCCGGAATACCCGTTTGAGTGGGGCGGAATCTACCACCTGGAGGCCGGCACGTACACGCTCATCCTCGACGAAGGCCCCGACCCGGCGATGCAGTTTGCTCTCGTGGCCGCGAGCGCGGCCGACCCAGCAGCGCTGGAAAGAGTTCAGGAGCAGGCCGTCCTGCTCTTCTCCGCCGATGCGCAGATCGTCGATCCCGGGGCCAGCCTGACGCCGGGCGATACATTGTATCGGCTGAACCTCTGGGCTACGCCGCTCACGTTCAACGTGACGATTCCCACAGCGGGCGCCTACGCGCTGTTCAGCGAACACGGCCCCGACGAGTTCAATCTGCGCCTACTGCAGGGCGACAACGCCCTGGAGCCGGAGATCCAGCACGCCTACAAGCCCGATCACGAACACGACGAAGAAGTCACCTCGGTGGGCATTACGGTGCCGGGCGACCTCGACCCGCAGCGCCTGAATGCCTGGCTGTCACGCATTCTGCGCGAGCAGGGCACCGATATCTTCCGCATGAAGGGCGTGCTGAGCATTGCCGATGAGCCGCGCCGCTTTGTGTTCCAGGGCGTGCATATGCTCTTCGATGGTCGCCCGGATCGCGCGTGGGGTGCCGATCCGCGCACCAACAAGCTGATCTTCATCGGGCGCAACCTGGATCGTGCGGCGCTCAATGCCGATTTCCGCGCCTGCCTGGCGTGAGGAGTAAGCGCATGTTCCGTTCTCGCCAACGTGGTCGCGCCGTGCCGACCGATCCGCTGCGCCCCACATTCGAACGGCGCTGGCAGGCGCACCTCGACGGCCACATCATCAGTTTGCGCTGGTCACCCGCTGGACAGCAACTTGCCGCTGCCACCGTCGACGGCTCGATCACGCTGTTCGCCGCCGACGGCGCCCGGCTGCACGATCTCCCCGGCCACAGCATGGGCGCCAGCGCGCTCGACTGGCATCCTGATGGTCGCCTGCTCGCCTCAGCGGGGCAAGACGGCCATGTACGCCTGTGGGACGCGGAAACCGGCGCCCAGGTGCAGGCGCTGCGTCACGCAACGAGTTGGGTCGAACGGGTGGCCTACCATCCATCGGGCAGCTACCTGGCTGCTGCGGCCGGGAAGCGCCTGCGGATCTGGGATGCTGCGGGGACGTTGCTGGTTGAACAGAGCGACCACGAATCGACCATCGCTGATATCGCCTGGAAACCGGGCACTGCGCAGATCGCGGCCGTAGCCTACGGCGGCACCACACTCTGGGCGCTCGACCGTGCTGAACCATTGCATCGCTACGCCTGGAAGGGTTCGTCGCTCGTGTTGGCCTGGAGCCCCGATGCAACGATGTTTGCCACGGGCGATCAGGATCAGACCATTCACTTTTGGTATGCCGACAGCGGCGCGGATCTCCAGATGTGGGGCTACGAGACGAAGATGCGCGAACTGGCCTGGGATCCGACCAGCCGCTACCTCGCCAGCGGCGGCGGACGCGACGCCGTGGTGTGGGATGTGCGTGCGGGCAAGCAGGGACCGGAGGGCAGCACGCCGGTGATGCTTGCCCTCCATGAAGGCTTTCTTAGCGCGCTGGCGTACCAGCATCGGGCCACAAAAGATGCGCCGGCGCTACTCGCCTCGGCGGGTCAGGATGGCCTGGTGGCGCTCTGGAACCCGACGCGCAGCCGCAAACCCCTGGCGCAATTCGGCTTCAACACGCCGGTGAGTCAGCTTGCCTGGACACCTGACGACCGCGCCCTTACGATCGGCGGCGCCGACGGCACCGTGGCCGGATGCGATCTGCGCTGATCCGAAGGGAATGCTGATGCATGGGGTTGCTAGGCACTGTTTTGATCAGCTCTGGCGCTGCCGGGTGGACGCGCTGATTGGCGCCGCCGGTATGCGACATTCGGCGGCGCGTGGCGCTGTATTGGACTGGATCGCCGCTACCGACCAGCCCTTCACGGCCGAACTGATTGCGTGCCAGGTGCCCCGCAGCAGCCGCCCAACGATTTACCGCACGCTGGATTGGCTGCGGGCCGAGGGTTGGCTGGCGCGCCTCGCGGTTGAAGGGAATGATCGGGCGTATGTGCGCAGCCAACCGGGCAGTCATCACCTGGTCTGTACCAATTGCGGCGGTGTGCAAATCGTTGCGCTGGATCTTACGGCATCGGTGACGCACCAGTTGCACGCACTTGATTTCGAGCTTCAGGAACACCACCTGGAGGTCTATGGCCGTTGTCGTACGTGTCGTTCGGATGCAGCATGTGTCTGAGAGGAATGAATCTGTGATCAAGGTACGCCATGCACGGCTCACCAGGGTGAGCCTGATCGCTTTGTTCGCGTTGGTTCTGGCAGCCTGCGGCGCCCAGCCGACCGCCCAACCGGAACCGACAACCGCCCCTGCTGCACCGACCGCAGTGCCGCCTGCCCCCACGGAAGCGCCGACCGCGGCACCTACCGCCGAACCGACCACCGCGCCGGTTGCCGCCGAACCGTTGAAGGTCGTTGCGACCTATAGCATCCTCGGCGATCTGGTACAGAATGTCGTCGGCGCGAGCGGCTTGATCGAACTGACCGTCCTGGTTGGCCCCGGCGGCGATGCGCATACCTACCAGCCGACGCCGCGTGATAGCGTGGCCCTGGCCGAGGCCGACATTCTGTTTGAGAACGGCCTGGAGTTCGAGAGTTGGATCGATGATCTGTATACCGCTTCCGGCTCGACGGCAACGCGGGTGGCCGTGACCGAAGGTATCCCCAATCTGATCCCCTCCACCGGCCACAGCAATAGTCACGACGACGCACTGGCCTACGCCTGCGAGCATTTTGCCGATGCTCCCGAAACCGTGACGGCCGCTGCGCTCGACGCTACGCCTACCGCAGCGATCCCCGACGACCACACGCACTATGTCGTGGAACTGAACAATGGCGCCGGGACCGTCGGCCTGAGCCGCGCCGAAGACGCCGACGTGAGCTTCTTCCTCGGCAGCGATGTACCATTCGCCGTCAGCCAGGCCGGCGCAGCGGTTGAACCGGAACTGGTTGAGCCGGTGGCCGCAGGTTGCGCCGCGATTGCGATCGTCTACACCTACGACCTGCCCCCCGGCGACTATGCGATGAGCTTCGGCCCCAACGCCGGCGCGAGCGTGGCCCTCGTTTGGGAAGAAGCCGGCCATAGCCACGCGGAGGGCGAAGCGCATGCCGAGGGCGAAGCGCATGCCGAGGGCGAAGCGCATGCCGAGGGCGAAGCGCATGCTGAGGGCGAAGCGCATGCTGAGGGCGAAGCGCACGGCCACAGCCACGGCGAGTACGATCCGCATGTCTGGCACGACCCGAACAACGCCATGGTAATGGTCGAGGCGATCCGCAACACCTTTGTCGGCGCCGACCCGACCAATGCCGCGACCTACGCGCTCAACGCCGACGCCTATCTGGCCGAGTTGCGCACCTTGGATGCCTCCATTGCCGCAGCGGTCGCGCAGCTACCCGCAGAGCGGCGCAAGCTGGTCACCGGCCACGACACCTTCGGCTACTTTGCCCGGCAGTACGGCTTCACGATTATCGGGACGGCTTTGGGTTCGGTTTCGACCGAGGCTGCCGACCCTTCGGCAGGCCAGATCGCCGAACTGGTCGAGGCGATCCGCGCCGCAGGCGTACCGGCGATCTTTGCCGAGAATATCAGCAACCCAGCGCTCATGGAGACGATCGCTGCTGAGGCCGGCGTGCAACTTGCGCCGACGCTCTACACCGATGCGCTGGGCGAACCGGGCAGCCCCGGCGCAACCTACCTGGGCATGGTGCGCGTTAACGTCGACACGATCGTGACGGCATTGGGTCAGTAACCGGGTTGGCCGGCGAGCAGGTGTGGAAACGCTCAGTGCATGCTCGCTCGTTTTGCTTTCCGAAAGTCCTTTGCTCGTTGCGACGATAGACGACAGACGACCGAGGCCCCACTCCCGGCGGTCGTCTGTGGTCAGTCGTCCGTCGTCAAAACCGGAAACGAACTTCTAGGATGTTGTACCAGTTTGCTGGACATTGCGAGGAGCAGAGGAATGTCTGAACAAACGGATTGGGCCGATCGCTGGCTGGGCGGCTTTTGCACCGTAGGGGCGCTGGGCGGCTTGCCGGTACGCGGGCCGGATTATGCCGCCCATCCGCCGCTGGATCAGCTGTTGCTGCTGCCGCCCGCTGCTACGCGTCCGATTGGCGACGCTCAGGCGGCGCGCGCAGCTTGGTCGGATGCGTTGGGCGGCGCGAGCGTCGTGTTGCTGGCAAGCGTCGCCCGCGCACGAACTCTCGTGCTGCGCGCATTGGGTGTTCAGCCCGGCGAGCCGGTGGGCCTGCCGGCGAACGCCACCCGCGATCTGGCCGAAGCCATAAAACACCATCCGGCAACGCCGCGCTGGTTGGATCTCGCCGCCGACCTCAGTCTGATGACAGTCGCCGAGCGCCTGGCCGATGTGCGCGTCGTCTGGGCACATCCGCTGGGCGGTATTGGCGCGCTCATGCCGCTGGAAGACCAGGCGCTACTCGTCGATGCAAGCGACACACTGCCGGCGCCCGGCGAACCGCTTCCTCACGACCCGGTGGCAGCGACGATCTACGGCTTGCATCTGCATAGCGATTCACAGCGCAGCGGCGCACTGATCGTCTGCGCCGACCCGACACTAGCACTGGCGCTTGAGGTGCTGTGCGGCCCACAGGATCAGATCGATCCGCCGGCGGCGCTGGCCCAATTGCAGCGCCTGGCCGGGCCGGGCGGTCTTGCCGCGCGCCAGCAGGCGAACCTCACTGCCGTCCGCGAGGGGCTGATTCAAGCGGCCGGGTTGCCGCTGATTGAAGCGCTGCCCAATGGGTTGGCGCAGCATATCGCCGTTCGGGTGCCCGCGCCATGCGATGCAGCAACCTTCTATGCCTATGTACTGGGCGAACAAACGCCGGTGCGCTGGCTGCCCGCGCAGCGCCCGCTCCACTACGCCGCCGTGCGCTCCAATGGTGCGCCCCAAATGGCGGCAACCGCAGCGCACCTGGCCCGCGTACTGCTCGTGCCGGTTGGCCCCGACTACACCGCCGAGGAAGTGAAACACGCCGTGCTCGGCATTACCAAAGCCGCCGACTACCTGGGCGTACGCTGGGCGACCAACCCCGAGCGCGCCGCATGGTATGCGCAACAGATGGTCGAATGGTATGGCACCGATCACGATGCCTATCGGGTGCTGTTTGCTTGCCCCGACGCATTGACAGCGCGCGCATTGCAACATATCATACGCCGTGAATATTGATATACACTATCACTTAATCAGTCGGCAGCGTTGCCGATGCCGTTGTCACTGCTGACCGGATCGCATGTGTGCCGATTGAGGTAAAGGTGGATTCTTCGGTTTCAGCTGCGCCGGCGCCGAACGCCAAACCACGGCGGCGTCCGCAGCGGGCTTCCCCGAGTCAGGTTCGTTTCTGGAGCTTGTTCAGCGCCCTTGGCGTGGCCGTACTGCTTGCCGTTGTGCTGGCCCGTCGCTGTCGGTGCGGTGACGGTGCCCTTCACCACCGTGCTGGGCGTGATCGCCTGGCATCTGGCCGATCTGCTGGCCCACGCCCTGGCGCTGGTCGGCATGACGATCACCAATCCCATTGACGTGACCTGGACGGCCACGCAGGCGCAGATCGTCTGGCAGTTCCGCCTGCCGCGCGCGCTGCTCGCCGTCATCGTCGGCGCGGCGCTCGCGATCTCCGGCACCGTGTTGCAGGCGATTGTACGTAATCCCCTGGCCGACCCCTACATCTTCGGGATTTCGTCAGGCGCGTCACTAGGCGCCGTGGCCGTGCTGACCCTCGGCGCAGCGGTCGTCGGCGGGCTGTCATTAGCATTGGCCGCCTTCCTCGGCGCGCTGATCACGATGATCGTCGTGTATGTGATTGCGCAGCAGGATGGCAGCGCAGCACCGACCCGGCTGATCCTGGCCGGCGTCGCCACCGGCTATGTCTTGTCGGCGTTCACCAGTTATCTGGTGCTGCGTTCGGCGACGCCCAGCGGCGGCGCAGCGGCGGTGCTCTACTGGCTGGCGGGCAGCCTCGGCGGTGCAAAGTGGGAGTACCTGGGCGTGCCTAGCCTGGTGCTGCTGCTTGCGACGATGGTGCTGGTGCTCCAGGCGCGCCCGCTGAATGCCATCCCCGCCGGCGACGAGACCGCCGTCGGGCTGGGCGTGAATGTTGAGCGGTTCCGGTTACAACTATTTGTGATCACCTCGCTGCTCGTTGGCGTGGTCGTGGCGATCTCGGGCGCAATTGGCTTTGTCGGCCTGATGATCCCGCATGTCACGCGCATGCTCGTCGGCGCCGATCACCGGCGCGTGCTGCCGATCGCCACGCTGCTTGGTGGTAGCTACCTGGTACTGGTCGATCTGCTTGGGCGTACGCTGATCGCCCCCCAGGAGTTGCCGGTCGGTATTGTGACTGCGGCGCTGGGCGGGCCATTCTTCCTCTGGTTGCTGCGCCGGAAGCGGCCGGGAGGCGGTACATGAAGTTGGAAGTAGCTGCCGTCGCAGTGGCGATTGCGGGCAAGCGGATCGTACACGACGTGTCATTGGAGGTTGCAGCGGGTAGCATCGTCGGGCTGATCGGCCCCAACGGTAGCGGCAAGTCCACGCTGCTGCGCGCCGTCTATCGCATGCTCCGCCCGGCGGCGGGGTATGTGCGGCTGGGCAGCGACGATGTCTGGCAGCTCAGCGCCCGGGCCAGCGCCCAGCGCACCGGCGTGGTGGTGCAAGAGACGCCGAGCGACTTTGCGTTCACCGTGGCCGAAGTGGTGCAGATGGGGCGCACGCCACATAAGGGCATGCTTGCCGGCGACACGCCTGACGACGCGCAGATCATTGCATCCGCACTGGAGCGGGTGCAGATGCGCAGCTTCAGCGAACGACAGTTCAGCACGCTCTCCGGCGGCGAGAAGCAGCGCGTGCTGGTGGCGCGGGCGCTGGCCCAACAGCCGAAGTTCCTCGTGCTCGATGAGCCGACCAACCACCTCGACATTCACTACCAGCTAGAGATCCTCGAACTGGTCAAAAGCCTGGGCATCACCACCCTGATCACGCTCCACGATCTGAACCTGGCAGCGGCCTATTGCCACGCGCTCTATCTGCTCAACCAGGGCCGGATTGTCGCCGCTGGGCCGCCGGAGGACGTGCTGACGCCGGAGCGCTTGCGTGCGGTCTTTCTCGTTGATGCCATCCCCGGTCGTCATCCCGTCACCGGCGCGTTACAACTGGCCTTTGTGCCGCTGCCGCATCAGCACACAGACAACGCCTAATACCTATTGTTCATCGGCGCAATTTGCGCAATCTGCGGACAACGTGTATGGATTCTGCCACGGCTTTTGCCATCTTTCGCGCCAGCTTCACCGACGTGCCGTCGCGCCGGGCGATTTCTACTATGCACCAGGCCGGGCCGCTGCCGGTGGTGCGCAGCGATTATCTCTGGAACGGCGCACGCCGCCATACCGACGACTTCTTTATGCATGCGATTGCGCCGGAAGCCGCCCTTGTCGCCGTGCGCGCGTACAATCCACTGCCACAGCACTACCTGCTCGTCATCGACGATCAGCTCGACACCCTGGCCGCCTACACAGCGGCAGGGTATCGGCTTGCCTTCAGCGAGTACCTGATGGCGCGCCCACTGACCGATTTGCCGCCGCTTGAGTCGAGCGTGCCGGTGCAACGCGTATGCGATGCGGCTGAAGCAGTACAGGTGAACGCCGCCGATGCGGAAGCCGAGCCCTGGGTGCGCCCCGGCAATCTCGCAGCGCCCAACCTGCGCCACTATTATCTTGCGCAAGAGGGCGTGATCGCCGCCCGCGCCCGCAGTTGGCAGCCGGATCCGGTGTGCTCATATGTAACCCATGTGCTCACGCATCCCGCCTATCGTCGGCGCGGGTTGGCACGCGCGATTATGCTCCGCCTGCTCCACGACGATGCCGCTCAGGGCGTGACAAACAGCGTGCTGGTGGCATCCGAGGAGGGCGACCTGCTCTACCGCAGCCTCGGCTATACCCGCCTGGCAACCCTGCTCGTGCTGGAACCAAAGCCAACCTCATGACTCCCACAGCTGTCTTTGTGCAGAGCTTCGCCCACCTGCAACACCGCCTCGGCGGGAGCGCGCTGGATTACGCCGCAGGCATTCCGTTTGTCCGCTTTGGGCCAGCCGCGCATGGGCGCAGCGAAGAGTTCTTTGCTGTCGATGTCGCGCCGGCGCATGCCCATGCGGTTGCCCAGGCCACCGCCCGCAGCCAGGGCTACTGGATCACCGCCATCGAGCCGCTGGGGACGAGCAGCGCCGCCGCGTATACCGCACTTGGCTATTCGTTTGAAGGGCAGGAGTGGCTCATGACCCTGCCACTGACTGCAGCAGCGCTCCCTACGACTCAAGCCGAACACATTCGTGACCCAAACATCGTTGCGCAGATCAACGCCGCCAGCAGGCGGCGGATCTTCCCCCCAACCGAGCTTGACCGCCCGGATCTGACCGTTGTCGCCGTGCTGGAAGCCGGCGTACCTGTCGCCTGGGGCGGCCAGGTCTGGGCCACACCGCAGCAGCCCTATGTTACTCACATTCACACCCTGGAGACGCATCGCCGGCGTGGCCTAGCGCTGGCCGTGATGCGTGCATTGATCCATGAGGCTTGCACACGCGGCGCAACTGCCAGTGTGCTCGCGGCGACGGCAATGGGCCGGAGCCTCTATCAGCGCCTGGGCTATCAAGATGTAGCCCACATTCGCATCTGGCAATCGCCGGAACCGGCCGAAATGCTTGCTTGCACAATAGAAAGCTGACTCCTATGCCGCATGTCTTCACCCGCTTGATGTTCATTTTGCTTGTGTTCGCCCTTCTTACGGCCTGCGGCAGCGCTCCGACTGCTCAGCCTTCTGCCGCTCCACTTGCGGCAACCGCCAACTCTGCACCGACGGATGCGCCTGCCGCAATAGCGGGGAGTTACCCCCTCACGATCGAAAACTGCGGTCGCACACTCACTTTCACCCAGGCGCCGGAACGCGTGCTGGCCATATATCAGCCGCTTGCCGAGATTATGATTGCGCTTGGCCTTGGCGAGAAGATTGTTGGGATTCAGTATGGTCAGTCGCAGGAACCCCTGCCTGAGCAAGCTGAAGCATTCCTCTTTAGCACTTTCATGGAACTTCCGGCATCGCAGAACGAGCGGAGCGTAGGCGTGAATTGCGCCGCATCCGGGATCGGCTTGCGCCTGCCTGAAGCTGTAGAAGTCATGGCCCGCGCCTTCCATCCCGATGCCTTCAGTGCTGCGCCCGCAACAGAAACGGCGACCTACCCGGTTACCATCGAGAATTGCGGCAACACGCCCACCTTCACGCAGGCGCCGGAGCGCATCGCGCCGCTCTACCCGCCGGTAACCGAGATGTTGCTGCTGCTCGGCTTGGAGGAACGCATCGTCGGGATTGGCGGTTCGGGAACAGAACCAGTGCTGACCGACCTCCAGGCGAGCTATGTCGCGCTGCCCAAATTGGCCGATAGTTCCGCCATCCCGCGTGAGGTCTTGCTGGCTGCCGAACCCGACCTGGTAATGGACAATCAGCCCGACTACTTCTACGACGCGAGCCAGGGTTTTGCCACCCGTGAGGAGATCGCCGCCGCCGGTGCGCAGATCTACACCCTCAGTGCCAAGTGTGACGGCGGCAAGCTCGACGCGACGATGGAGGACGTGTACACCGACCTGCGCAACCTCGGCGCGATCTTTGGGGTGCTCCTGGCACGGATGCTATACCCGGATCGGTTTGAGTAGCTTGCATAGGGGCGCCTGTGTGGTCGTCAAGCCTGGGCTAGCCTCGGCTTCCGCCGCGTCAGATCCCGATGGCGGCGATCAGTAGTCAGTCGCTGGTCTGAAACTTCGGAGTACTGGTACACGCTCATCTGGTGCCACCCTCAAGCTCAGCCAAAGCCGCATCAGGGGTGAGGACACGCACGACGGGAGCCGCTCGTTCGCGCTGCTCGCGGTCGAGCGAGACGAGGGTGCAGCCATGCCGCCGCGCCACAGCGACGTAGACGGCATCGGCGCCACGGAGCGCACGGTCGGCAGTAAGCTCCGCAGCCGCTTGCGCCAGCGTGTTGTCCAGGGGAATGAGCTGGATCGTATGCAAATCGCGGAGCAAGTCGACCGCGAGTCGTGCCCGGATCGGGTCTCGGAAGCTACGGCTTAGGGCTCCAGTGATCTCTGCCAGGACAAGGTTCGACAACACAATCATCGTGCTGCGTTGATAGAGCTGCGCGATCAATGCATGGCAGACAGCGTGCTCCGGGTCGCCCGGGCTCGCGTCGCGGACGAAGATGTTAGCGTCGAGAGTGTACATTATTATTCGCGGATCTTGCCCTCAAGGAAATCGGCGCGATGCTGGCGGTCGAGGTCGAGTTGCTCGCCGGCGCTCGGCGAGACTGGGCCAAGCCGCCGAAACTCCTCACGCAGTTCGGCAAGGCGTGTCCATGCCTCATGAGAACGGCGAAGTGCCGCATCACGCTCATTCGCAAGCTCCTGCACCACCTGCGCCACGAGTCGCGCCTGCGTTGGCCGGTCGAGCCGGCGGATAAGCTCAAGGGCGTGATCATAGTCAGTTGTTGCCGTCATCTCACACCTCCTGTATCCCGCTCACGGCGCGTTCTGGGCCGCTCCTTGCTCACCATTCGCCCTGGTATTATAGCAGGCCTGTGCGGCTGTTGGCGGTTGGAGCGGCGCTTGCTGAAACAGCTTTGTTGTCTTCCCGTTCTGCCGTCTGGTGTCTTACGTCCGGTTCAATCAGGAGCAAAAGAGTGCTCCGTGCTACAATGTATGCAGCATCCTATATCGTTTAGTCAGGCCGGTGTACGTATCGTCGGAGATGTACATGGTCGTGGATCTCACGCAGCTTAGCGTTGCTGAGCGCATCCAGTTCGTCGAGGATCTCTGGGATACGATTGCGGCGACCCCCGAGGCTGTGTCGGTGACCGACGCACAGAAGGCGGAACTTCATCGTCGGCTGGCCGCGTATCAGTCCAGCTCCGCCGATGGACGTTCCTGGGCAGAGGTCAAGGCCGCACTACTCCGCCGGGCTCGGCCGTACAAATAGTTTTTAGGCTACGTGTTACCAGGTGGAGGAGCGTATGGCCGTCGTTTTGCCTGAGCCAACCCCGACCGAGGAAGTACTTGACTTCCTGCTCTCGGCGCCAACGCCTAAGGCGGTGATGACGCTACGCGTCGGCGCGAAGCGCCATCGAACTGCGCCCCTCGCTGGCCTCCCAGGAGCGCCTGCGTTACCTGCTTGACGGTAACCGCAACGCGACCTTGAACGATGCTGAGCGCGCCGAGCTGGAGAGCTACCTGCAGCTGGAGCACTTTGTGCGTCGGCTTAAGATCCGCGCCCGTGAGAAGCTTGCGACCGGCGTATGACCTCCATCCTTGAGGCCGTGCGGCGCCTAGTCGCCGAGCGCGCCGGCGACTGCTGCGAGTATTGCCGGCTGCACGAGGACGACAACTTCTTCACCCACGAGGTTGACTACATGTATGCTGAGAAGCATGATGGTCCAACCATCGAGTGGAATCTATGCCTCGCCTGTGCTGACTGTAACCGGAACAAGGGCAGCGATATCTGCTCCCTCGATCCGGAAACGGGCGATGTGGTGGCGCTCTTCCATCCCCGGCGCGACCATTGGGCTGACCATTTTCAGCTTATCGATACGGGCGTGATTGAACCCCTGACTGCCCACGGACGGGTCACAACGCGTCTCCTACGCATGAACCGGCTGGACGTGGTCGCCGACCGCTCCAGGCCCATTGCGCTTGGGCGCTATTCGGGTGAGGAACGCTGAAATTCATGTAGCCAAACTGTAGCCAAGTGGGTGGAAAAGGGCGGATACGGCTGGAAAGTGTGGAATTTTAGATCGCGTCCTGATGCGGTAAACGACTTCTGTGGACGCAGATGGATGGCCCCTTGGCTGACTTTTAATCAGAGGGTCGTGGGTTCGATCCCCACCCGGCTCACCATTGATATTCAGCAGCAGGACGCCTTAGCGCAAAACCTTTACGCTGA
>JBBRUG010000113.1:0-16381 GCA_038247995.1 Chloroflexales bacterium
CCGCAGATTCGGCGTCCTGATGCTGTCGGAAGCCCCGCTCCCGCTCAGGGAGCGGCCTGCTCTGAGCGTAGCCGAAGGGGGTTGGGGGTGCGGGCAACGGCAAAAACCCTCCACCTGCGAGCAGCCCTCACCCCCATCGTAGCACGGCCAGAGAAGCCTCAAAGATGTGGGTAAAGATATACCGTGAGGGAGCAGGGGCAGGGGGATGTGGAAAAAATGGCGCATCAGGATGCGGTGCAAAATGTTTTGGGTACGGGTATGATCCTGCGGGCGACCCCTTCATCCTGCGCACGACCCATTCATCCTGCGGGCGACCCTCTGTGGTCGCCCATAGTGCCCAGATCCATGGCCCACTGTTCCAATCCCGGCAGGCGCCGGAACCATGCGCCTTGGCGGCGAATGAAGGCGTGCGTGTCGAATTTCAGGCGCTCAATACACTCCGCGAGGGTCGCTTTGCCGTCCAGGTAGGGCCGAAATTGGAGGTAGCCCAGGCTCGACAGCGCCGGCAGTTCCCAGCCATACCCGCGCGCCAGTAACCCCGCCATTTCTTCCACTAGGCCGGCCGCAAGCATTGCATCAATTCGTGCATCAGCCCGCGCATAAAGTTCTTCGCGTGGGCGCGTCAGCCAGATTGTGCGCAGACGGTAGGGAGGCGGTTGGCGCACCTGTTGCGCAGAAATCGGCTCGCCGCTGATCAGAAACACCTCCAATGCGCGGATCACGCGGCGTACATTGGTCGGTGCAATCTGCGCCGCCGCTGCCGGATCGACCTTGGCCAGGCGGGCATGGAGCGCTGCGGCGCCGCCCAGTTCGGCAGCGTGTTCCAGCTCGGCGCGCAGGGCAGGCTGCGGTGGAACGCGCGGAATGCGCCAACCTTCCAGCACTGCCGCCAGATACTGCCCCGTACCGCCGACCAGCAACGGCGTATGCCCGCGCTCAATCACATCGGAAATCGCCGTATACGCCAGATCTTGATAGGTTGCCAGACTAAATGGCTCATCAGGTTCGCAAATATCGATCAGGTAATGCGGCACGGCGGCGCGCTCGGCGAGCGTCGGTTTGGCGGTGCCGATGTCCATAAAGCGATAGATTTGCCGTGAATCGGCGGAGATGATCGCGCCATTCCAACGCTGCGCAAGGTCAATCGCCAGCGCCGTTTTGCCGACGGCGGTTGGCCCGACAATTGCTGTAAGATAGGGAAGCTCAGTCATAAGTTGCGGAATGTTTAGCCGGCTATGTAACCGCAGATGGTACACTACGAGTATCGACTGTATGCCATCCTAGCACGATCCGCAGCGGATCGTTAACGATTATAGGTTATTTATGCACATGCTTACCGCGCCTATGCCTCCATTGTCGGCGCCATGCGTCCCCTTGCGTGCGCGCGACGGTCGCAAGGTACACGTACGGCACTTACGGCACAACGATGCCGCACCTATGGAGCGCCTGTTCTATAAACTTTCCTCCGAATCACGCTACCGGCGTTTTTTCGCCCCGGTAGATCATGTCGACCCGGCACGCGTACGAGAAGAGGCGCGCCGCCTGGCCACAATTGACCCGCGCCGCGATGTAGCGCTCGCAGCAGTGGTGCAGGAGCAGGGCCGGGAAGAAATTGTGGCCGTGGCTCGCTATACCCGCTTGCTCACCAACCCCAATGCCGCTGAAGCGTCGATTGTTGTGCGCGATGATTTGCAAGGTCAAGGCCTTGGTCTGCAACTCTTCGATCTACTGATCCAAGTTGCCCTCGCGCGCGGCATCGAACACCTCGTACTGCTCACCCACGCCGACAACCTGGGCATGATCAAACTCGTCAAACGCCTTGGATTGCCCTTCAAAGGCCATTTCGCCTCCGGCCTCTATGAGATGGATGTGCAACTAGTCGATGGACTTGGCAGCTACTTCCCCTTCTCAACGGGCGAATCGTGAATAGTCAGACAGTCGGACTGTTTAGCGTACAATCACTCTAGCCAATGAGCCTGCAACTTCTGAATCTGAAGTTTTACAAGAGGTTCCATGCCCCGACGCATAAGCCTGGTTCGGACATTGCTTAGCGGCGCGCTTGGCGTGCTGGGCGGCGTACTCGGCGCGGCCTGGTATGTGAGCACACGGGTCAGCCCCAACCGTGCGCGAACCTACCAGGACAGTTATACCTTTACGCCCTGGGAATTGGGCGTGCCTCACGAGTCGATCACGCTCTATTCGGCTGATGGGCTGCGCCTGAGCGGTTGGTGGATGCCACACAGCGCAACGGCGCCGGTGATCATCTGCTGCCATGGCCACTCAGGCAGTAAGGCCGACAACCTCGGCATTGCGACGAACCTCTGGCGGGCCGGCTATAACCTGTTGCTCTTTGATTTTCGCGGGCGCGGCGACGCCGATCCCTGGCCGCATACATTGATCAGCCGTGAGGTGGATGATCTGCTGGCGGCCGTGGCCTACGCGCGCGCGCGCTTGCTCACCGCGCCGATCGGTGTCGTCGGCTATTCGATGGGCGCTGCTGTAGCGATTCTCGCTGCCGCCCGCGAGCCGGCGATTGCTGCATTGGTGGCCGATAGTTCGTTCACCGCCGGTGACGATGTCGTGGCCCACGGTGTGCGGAACACCTTACGCATCCCGCCGCGCCCGCTAGTGTTCGCCACCGATGCAGTCGTGTCGCGCCGTCATGGCTATCGTTTTAGTCAGGCCCGTCCGATCGACGCAATCGGCAAGATCGCTCCGCGGCCGGTGCTGATCATCCATGGCGCAAGTGACACGCTCACCCCATCCAGCCACGCCCACGCGCTCTATGCGGCTGCCGGTGAACCACGCCAACTCTGGGTAGTGCCCGGCCTGGAGCATTGCGGCGCGTATTTCGCTGATCGGCCGGGTTATTGTCGGCGGGTGACCGGCTTTTTTGATCAGTACCTCGGCAGCCTCTAGCGCACTGAGCCGGGTGAAGCGCACACTGAAGCCACTGAACCGGGTAGCGCGCTACGCTCGCGCCTGGTTGTGCAGGCTCAATCGATCTGAGCAATGCTGTAGCGCACTGAGCCGGGTGAAGCGCACACTGAAGCCACTGAACCCGGTAGTGCGCTGCACGCACAATCTGGTTTTGGTGCAGTTGATCTGAAAACGACGCCCATGCACTTCGATATTCTGACCCTCTTTCCAGCGATGTTTACCGGCCCGCTTACTGAGAGCATTCTCAAGCGTGCGCAGCAGGCCGGGCGGATCACCATCGAATTGCACAACATCCGCGATTGGGCCACCGACCGGCATCGCACCGCCGACGACGCGCCCTATGGCGGCGGTGCAGGAATGGTGATGAAGGCCGCGCCGCTTGCCGCCTGTATCCGCGCTGTGCTTGGCGTTGCGCCTCCGCCCCTTGAACCAACCCCGGTGATTCTGCTCTCCCCCGACGGCGAACTGTTCACTCAGGCGCTCGCGCAGGAACTGGCGCAGCAGCCGCGCATTCTGCTTGTCTGCGGCCACTACGAAGGCATCGATGAGCGCGTGCGCGCGACGCTGATCACCCGCGAAATAAGCATCGGCGATTATGTGCTTACCGGCGGTGAACTGGCGGCGATGGTGCTAGTGGATGCCGTAGCGCGCCTCGTGCCGGGAGTGATCGACAGCGCCTCGACAGCCGAAGAAAGCCATAGCGATGGCCTGCTCGAATACCCGCACTATACCCGTCCGGCAACCTGGGAGGGCCGCGCGGTGCCCGACGTGCTCACCTCGGGCCATCACGGTGAAGTAGCGCGTTGGCGGCACCGCGAACGGCTGCGCCGCACCCTGGCCCGGCGCCCCGATATGCTCGCCCGTGCCCAGGCCGCCGGCCTGCTCACCTCAACCGATCTTGCCTATCTCGCCGACCTGGGGTGGACGCCGGCGGGGTGAGCAAGTGAGCAGGTGAGCGGGGCTGTTGCAACGTCCCTGATCCGTGCCATCCTCATCCCCCAACCCCTTCTCCTTCAGGCGGAGAAGGGGAGCCGGAAGGCAGTACGATGCCCTATCTCCCTTCTCCCGTTCGGGAGCGTGGACGGGGGTGAGGGCGTTCGGCAGCCATTCGCCCGACGTTGCAGCAGCCCTGAGCAGGTGAGCGGGTGAGCCGGCAATTACGCTTGATCAAAAAACTCCTGTGCGAGGTTATCAAATACGGCTTCAGGCGTATGCCAGTAGCGCTCAGGGTCGACCGGCATGGCCGGTGGGCCGCCGGGCGTGGGCAGGGTGCCGGTGCGCAGGCGTTCAGCAAAAACCCGTACCGCAACGGCGGCCGGCTTTGGGTTACCGGCTGCGTCTACAATCCCGCCGGTACGGCCAAGCCACGAGCGATCGAGGGGCGGTACGGACCAGGAGCCAGGCGACTGGTCAGCGTAGGCCGCCAGAGTCACGCCGGCGGCGCCATCTTGGTGGAGCGCGGCAAGCGCACTTTCGAGAAACCGCGCCTGCTCTTCGGCGTCGGCGAGGAAGAGTGTTGTAGCGCGGCCAAATATCTCGGTGGCGATCCAGCCTGTCTGACCCTCGGCAGCAGTGGGCACACCCAGATCAGTAACATGAACCGGGATCGCGCGGCCAAGTTCAGTCTGCAGCAATGCGGCAACAACAGCGTGCAAGAAGCGCACGTCGAGCGGCATCCATGCCCGCTGATTGGGCTGAAAGGGCACGGGCAGCGCGCTTACGCCGACGGCCACCCGTTCGGCCACAAGCGCCGTGGGGCGCAGACTCGCCGATCGGCGCAGGTCGGCGCGATCAACCACAGCCAGAACCCGCCGCGCCCCCCGGCTCAACGCCAATGCAGCCAGATCGTGCCACCAACGCCGCGCCTCCTGAGCCGAGGCCGGCCGGCGCACGCGAGGCATACCGTTGCCGAGCGACCAGGCTGCAAGCGCAGGATGTTCGGCCAACCCGCCGACAACTTCGTTGATCAGATAGGCCGTGGCCGTGCGCAGATCGGCGTCGCCATACAGATCACCAACCGGCTCGCGGCGGTAGCGATCATCGGTGAGAATAGGCGGCAGTTCAACTCCGGTCGGCACGACCACCGGGCCAAAGCGCCGCGCCCGGAGGAGGTCGTCGATCATGCGGTGGCCGACAGCCCAGAGCGGCAGGTGGAGTGCGCCGCCGAAGACGCCCGCGAGCAGCGTAACCGACGCCTGTAAGCCAACCGCATGAGCCGCATCGAGGGCACGCTCCAGCCCCGTAAGCGCAGACATACCAAGGCGGGCCGGGCCTGGTTGCGCCTCGGCCCAGCGTAGCGTAAGATCAACCTGCGTGAAACCAAGCTCGGCAATATGCGCAAGCTCGGCGCAGACGGCGCCCTGATCGGCGACGGCCCAACTACTGGGAATCTGCGGAGTGCCGGCGCGCTGCCGCGGCCAGTAGTTGATCGCGAGTGTGAAGGATGCTTCAGGCATAGAGGTACAATCCGCTCAAGGCCACCAACCTGTCAGGTGTGGTCTTGAGACATTCATCGATGATCAAAGCAAAAATCGTGTTGGCCGCACCTGACAAGTTTCATAGAGAGCAGGATCAGAAATCATGCCCCGTCCCGCGTCCACAGCCCCAGGGCCATTGATCGAACTTGTTGTGCCGGAGGGCCTGGAAGCGCTGGCCCGTGACGAACTGCGCAGCTTCGGGAAGGAGGCGCGGCTGCAAGCGAACAACCCGCCGGGCGTGATCGCACTCAGCTATTCGGGCGATCTACGGCGGTTGCTTGCCTTGCGCACTGTTACGTCCGCCTCTATTGTACAGCGCTTCGCCGTTCCGCGACCGAAAGCACTGCTCGGCGACGCCCATTTTCGAGCCATAACAGCGTTGATCAACAAGGTAGTACGTCTACATTCGCCTGGGGCCTTTCGTACACTCTACCTGAGCGCGGCGGGCGCCGATTCGGCGGTACTGAGCCGCCTGAAGCACGATCTGGCGCAGACGCTCAAGCTCGAACTCGGCCCGGACGACGGCGATCTGTTGTTGCGCTTGCGCCGTAGCGCTAATGATGCCAGCTGGGAATTGCTTGTGCGGCTGGCGCCGCGACCATTAGCCACGCGAGCCTGGCGCGTTTGCAACCTTGAGGGCGCCCTGAACGGCCCGATGGCCCACGCAATGGCCTTGCTCAGCGCCCCAACCGCCCACGATGTCGTGTTGAATATTGCTTGCGGATCAGGCACATTATTGATCGAGCGGCTGTTGCTCGGGCCGGCGCGCCGCGCCATCGGATGCGACACCAGCGCTACGGCACGCGGGTGTGCGCAAGCCAACGTCGCTGCGGCCGGCGTGGCCGAACGCTGCGAACTTACCGGCTGGGATGCGCGCAAGCTACCCTTGCCCGCTGCATCGATGAGCGTGATCCTGGCTGACCTGCCGTTCGGGCACCTGGTTGGCTCGCATGCCGAGAACCTGACGCTCTACCCAGGCTTACTCGCCGAGGCAACCCGTGTTGCCCGTTCCGACGCCCGTTTTGTGCTGATCTCGCACGAACTACGGCTGATCGATCGCTTGCTGGCGGAGCAGAACACCTGGCGGATCGTCCAACGCTTGCGGGTTGATGTCGGTGGGCTAAAACCGCAGATTGTCGTCCTCCAGAAATGAACTGACAATAACCTCACAAGAACATTAGCATTTGCAGGGTAGGTACCGTAATTGGAAATACCTTGCGGTATACTACCAAGACTACCCGCAGTGCGGTTGCACGGCGGGCCTCTGCGCCACACAAACAGCACTCGGCCAGGGAGGATACAGCGATGACGAAACGCATCTTAGTTGTTGACGACGATCCCAATATCCGCCGCCTCGTCACGCTTGCCCTCACCGACGATTCACCGTACGAGGTGACTGACGTTTCGTCGGCGGAAGCGGCGCTCTTGCATGTATCGCGCCAGCCGGTTGATCTGCTCTTCACGGACATTCGGATGCCGGGCATGAGCGGGCTCGATCTGGTGCAGCGCGTACACGAGCTCGATCCGACCACGGCCGTAATCGTCTTTACGGTGAGCCCCCAAGATCTGACGCCCGAGCGAGCGGCTGAATTGCAGATCGATTGCCTGTTGGAGAAGCCGGTTGGGCCGGATCGTCTACGCCTTGCAGTCGATCTGTTGCTCGACCCGATCAAACTGTTGCCCCGACCATCACGGCGCACCGCGCTAAACGGCGCTTCCGAGGTGACAACCGCAACGACGACGGTTGCGCCCTCGCCGCTGCCGGCCACCGGGCCGCTCAATCAGCGCCTCGCCGCACGCGGCAAGAAGCCGACTGCCCAGTTCGACAGCAGCGCCCCGATTGCGATGCGGATCACCTCCAGTCGGCCCGGTTTCGGCAAGCGCAGCTACTCAGATCAGCAGATCGAGCAGATGCGGCAGGCGCTCAAAGAACTGGCGCTGGAGCCGGATGTGCATTGCGCGCTCCTGGCCGACATCAGCGGGATCGTGCTGACGCACTGGAGCCGCCAGCGCGATATCAATGTCACTGTGGTCGCAGCCCTGGCCGCCGGCAATACACTCGCCATGGCCGAGATCAGCCGCAACCTCGGACAGCGACAACCGGGGCATTTGGTGATCCACGAAGGGCACGACCAGAGCATCATTATGGTGACGATCGAGGATCTGCTGTTACTGATTGCAATCGGCCCGAACGCATCGCTCGGGTGGGCGCGCATTGCCACGCTGCGCGCGTGCGAGGAAGTCGTCCGGATTGCCCGCGGCCAGAATAGCTGAGGGTCGCCAGGACGAATGCAGAATTAAGATCATCGCCCATTCCCCCGTCATGTCCCACGCCCCGACTCGCGTGCTGCGACGAGTTTTGCTACAATAGGCGCAGTAATCCCCCGCAAGCTCTGCGAAGAGGTGGCAAGTGACGAACCCCGGCCAGGCTAGCCCGGTTGTACTTGAAGCACGTGAGATCACCAAACGCTTCCCCGGTGTCGTCGCCAACGACAAAGTCTCGCTGAAACTCTACAAAGGCGAGGTGCTCGCGCTGCTCGGCGAGAATGGCGCCGGTAAATCCACCCTGATGAACATCCTCTATGGGTTGTATACCCAGGAAGAGGGTGAGATCCTGGTGAATGGCGAGCCGATTCGGGCGAGCAGTCCCCACGAGTCAATCCAGCGCGGCATTGGTATGGTTCACCAGCACTTCCAGCTTGTGCCGGTGATGACCGTAATTGAAAATGTCATTCTGGGCAATGAGGTTACCAAAGCTGCCGGCTGGCTGGATCGGCGCAAAGCCGGTGAGCAGATTCTGACAATCTCGCGTCAGTACGGCCTGGAAGTCGATCCTAATGCGCTGATTGCTGACTTGCCGGTGGGCGCCCAGCAACGCGTTGAGATCATCAAAGCGCTCTATCGCAACGCCGATATTCTGATCCTCGACGAGCCGACGGCTGTGCTCACCCCCCAGGAGGCCGACGACCTAGTGCGGATTATGCGCACGCTGACCGCGCAGGGCAAGTCGATTATCTTCATTACGCACAAACTGCGTGAAGTGCTGGAGATCGCCGATCGGATTGTGGTGCTGCGAGCGGGCAAGGTTGTCGGCGAGACGACACCCGCGCAGTCGTCGGAGAACAGCCTGGCGGCGATGATGGTCGGACGCGAGGTGCTGCTCCGCGTGGAGAAGGGCGCGCCCAAACCAACTGAGGTGATGCTGGAAGTGCGCGGGTTGACCGTCTACGATGATCGCGGCCTGCTGGCCGTCGATAACGTCGATCTCGAAGTACGCTCCGGCGAAATTCTGGGTATTGCCGGTGTGCAAGGTAATGGCCAGACGGAATTGGTTGCCGCGATTACCGGCCTGCGCGCCAGCACTGCCGGAGAGGTGCGCATCGGCGGCGAGGTGGTGACAAACGCGCCGCCGCGCAAGGTCAGCGAACTTGGCGTGGCGCTCATCCCGGAAGACCGTCAGCGCGAAGGGCTGGTTACGAGTTTCCAGCTTACCGATAATTCAGTGCTGGAATACTACTACCGCGAGCCGTTCGCGAACGGGCTGGTGCGCAATGATGCCGCAATTACCGAACATTGTACCGATCTGGTGCAGCGGTTCGATGTGCGTACCCCCAGCGTGTATGTGCCGGCGAGTTCACTTTCCGGCGGCAATCAGCAGAAACTAATCGTGGCCCGCGAATTTACCCGCGATTTGCGCTTGCTGATCGCTGCGCAACCCACGCGCGGCATCGATGTCGGCTCGATCGAGTTCATCCATAATCAGATCATCAAAAAGCGCGACGAAGGCGTTGCAGTGCTGGTTGTCTCAGCCGAGTTAGACGAAGTGTTATCGCTGGCCGACCGGATCGCCGTGATGTTCCACGGCAAGATCGTCGCCACGGTACCCAATGGCACGCTTACCCGCGAAGAGCTTGGGTTGCTGATGGCAGGCGCATCGATTGACAGTCTGGCAGTTCAACAGTCGGACAGTCTGGCAGTCTAGCAGTCGGACAGTCTGACAGTTGGACAGTCTCTTTGGGTACACCGACTGACCATTATGACCGCTAATCTCGATCATCATGAACTGGAACCTGTCAGACTGACAGACTGAGAACTGGTAACTGGAGAAATCATGGCCCAGGCTGTTGGTGGAAGTCCGCCCCCGTCCGCTCCGTCTACGTTTCGGCTGTACTACGAGCGCTGGTCGTCGGTGTTGGTGCCGATCTTCGCGGTATTTACGGCGCTCTTCCTCGGCGCGGTGCTGATCGGGATCACCGGCGGCGATTGGCAGGCTGCCTATATCGGCCTCTGGGAAGGATCGGTGGGAACGCCTCGCGCGATAGCCGATACGGTGGTCCGCTCGACGCCATTTATCATCGCCGGGCTGGCGGTAGCCCTCGCGTTCAAGGCCGGCCTGTTCAATATCGGCGCTGAGGGCCAGCTTTACGCCGGATCGGTTGCAGCTGTCGTGGTGGGGACATCGCTCTCGCTGCCGTCGATTCTGCACATTCCGGCAACGCTGATCGCCGGCGCCCTCGGCGGCGCAGCCTGGGCCGCCATTGCGGGCATCCTCAAAGCGCGCACCGGCGCCCACGAGGTGATCAATACGATCATGCTCAACTATATTGCGATCCGCCTGGTTGATTGGCTGATCAAAAGCAAAACCCCTTACCTTCTGGGCGATCCGGCCGATACCTCCGGCTCGCGCACGCGCGTGATCGAGGATACGGCACGCCTGCCCGGCATTGCAGTCTCGAATACGATTACCCTGCACCTGGGCATTCCAATCGCGATCGGGCTGGTCTTTTTAGTGGCCTGGATGCTGAGCCGAACGACATTGGGCTTTGAGTTGCGCACCGTGGGCACCAACCCGAATGCAGCACGCTATGCCGGCATGAGTGTGCCGGCTTCAATTGTGCTGGCAATGGCGCTGTCCGGCGCGCTGGCCGGGATCGCCGGCGCAATCGAAGTGTCGGGTTTACGCGGCTCGCTTAGCGCCGAATTTTATGCCGGCCTTGGCTTTGATGCAATCGCCGTTGCCCTGCTTGCACGTTCCAACCCGATCGGGATCATTTTCTCCGGCTTGCTTTGGGGCGGGCTGATCACCGGCGCACGCCTGATGCAGGTGCGCGCCGGCCTGTCGATTGATGTGATCAAAATCGTGCAGGCGTTGATCATTATGTTCGTCGCCGCCGATCAGATCGTGCGCTATATTTACCGCATGCCTAAACGCAGCGTCGGCGAAGAGACGCTCGTCTCGAAGGGCTGGGGTGGGTAGCGGCACGGCGCAGGCGGCACGGAGCAGGATCGTAACGCGCCGGTAGCGCGTCTTATAAACAGCAAATGCACAGGCGGAAGCGTCGACCAGGCAGGTTGGCGCTTCCGCTGTTTTGTGGTTGGCACGCATCTTGCCACCTCAGAGGCTGGAGGCGGATTTGTTAAACCTGTCAGGTCTCAATCCCGCGCACGCTGGATCAACGCCGCGCCTGCCTCCGGGTCTTCGACAGGTTATTACCCCAGGAGGCACCCATGCAGCACCATACGCCCTTGAAGGTTATTCTCGCAGCAGTCGACGGCAGTCCTGAGGCCGAGCGCGGGCTTCAGCTTGCGCATAGCCTCGCCCAACCCTTTAACGCGAAGCTCGTCTTGTTGCGCGTCGAGGAGCGCACGGAGCCACCCTTTGCCCCGGCGGCAGCGGCGGCAACCGGTGTGCCCGTCGGCTCGACAGCCGCAATTCCGCTTGGTCCCAGCGGCCTACCGCCTTACGGCAGCGCCGGCATGAGTGGCATGAGTGTCCATCCGGCGCTGATGGATCGTGATCTTGCGCCGGTGCAGACGGAAATAACCGCTGAAGAGTTTTTGCGCTCGTCGACGGTGGGCCTGCCGGAGAGCGATGTACAGGTGATCATGGAGGTCGGCGTCGGCGATCCGGCTGAGGCGATTATCGACCACGCCGAGCGCCACGCCGCCGATTTGATCGTGATGGGAACCAGCGGGCGCGGGAAGCTCGACAAGCTCATCTTCGGCAGCACCACCGACGGCGTGGTGCGCCGGGCGCCCTGCCCGGTACTGCTCATTCGCGCCGACGACGACGCGCGTTAAGCGCTGAGTAACACCTCGGTTAGCGCGACAGTGGGGCAGCTTTGCTGCTCCATTGCCACGCATTTGACACACTTCTTTTAAAGAAGCGCCACAGTTCCTTCAATCTCGCGTGACGATTACGACCTACGCTAGGGAAGCAGGTTAGGAGCCTGCCCAGAGCGTTCTGGTTCTTGTTTACGCTGAAGAGAGGTATTTTTGTGTACGCTGAGCTTTCCGCAGAGACGCCTCCGCCGCGCCACCGCCGTCGTACGCTGTCTAGAGCACTGAGCAGCATGACTGAGCCGCAGAGGCCACTGAACCGGGTAGCGCGCTGCGCTCGCGCCTGGTTATGCAGGCGCAAGCGATCTGAGCAATGCTATAGCTACCGGTCAGGTAAATAATTACTGACCGGTTCTTTTGATCTTGACACTGGAAAGGTTTCCAGTTATACTACGGCTATTCCCAACTACGTCTTTCCCACGCTTGTGGCGGCTATCCTACAGCGGCGGGCATAACGCTTGAGCCGTCCGCTTGGCGGGGGGCGGCGCGCCGCACGCCCACCAGGGGCACAGTGGATGTGCCCACTGCTATAACGCGATCCGGCAGTGAGGCTGAGCATGCCCAAGCCAACAATTATTGATCTTGCCCGCCGCGCCGGGGTTGGCGTCGGCACAGCTTCACGGGCGCTAAATGATGCGCCCGATGTAAGCCCGGCCACCCGCGAGCGCGTACTGGCCGCCGCTGCCGCGCTCGATTACCACCCCAGCGCCGTTGCCAGGCGCTTGCAGGGCCGGCGCAGCGATGTGGTGGCCTACGTGCCTGAGGCCAGCGAACAGCCGGCCGGCGATATGCAGTTCAAAGATTTTATGACCATGTTGGCGCGGAGTTGCGCCCATCAGAGCCTCGATCTGCTGATCCACCCACTGCGCACCGGCGCCGACCAGGGGAGTGAACTGACCCGGCTGATCCGTGAACGCCGCGCCGACGGGCTCATTCTCGCCGATACCCGCGTTGCCGATGCGCGAGTGTATTATTTGGCGGAACACAAGTTGCCTTTTGTGGCCTTCGGGCGCACCAGCGGCATTGACAACTACGCCTATGTCGATCTTGACAGCCAGGCTGGCACCTATGCTTCAACCACGCACTTGATCGAGCGCGGCCACCAACGGATCGCCTTTCTGGGTTTGCCGCTGGCCTACACCTACGGCCAACATCGGCTTGACGGCTACATTAAGGCGCTCCACGCGCACAGTCTGCCGATCGACCCGGCGCTGATCCATACTGATCTCGCCACCGAGACGCAGACTCGTGAAGTCGTACGTCAGCTCCTGTTGATGCCTGCGCCGCCCAGCGCCATCGCGGCCGCCTCCGACCTGCTCGCCATCTATGCGATGCGTACCAGCGAAGATTTTGGCTTTCAGCCGGGGCGCGATATCGCTTTTGTCGGCTTCGACGATCTACTGCTCGCCGCGCACACCCGCCCGGCCCTCACCACCGTGCGCCAACCGTTCGACCTGATCTGCGATCTGTTGATCAGCACGCTGATTGGCGTCGTTGAAGCTGATCCAGAGGTGCTGCGCCAACACCTCGTGCAACCGAGCCTGATCGTACGTCAATCGAGCTAATGTAGCGCCGACGCTCTCATTATTTTATCTGCGATGGAAACCTTTCCAGCGAGCAAGCATATGCATATTTCACGCCGTTCGCTTGTTTTTGGCCCCGTGCAATCCACTTCTCGCGATCCCAATGTCGGCATGCAGCCGTATGTGATCGCCGGGCGTAAGCTGTATGTGCTTGGCTTCGCCTCCGGTGAACTTGGGCCAATCGGCGCCGAACACCTGGTGGGCCAGATGGGCGGGATCTGGTGCCACCCGGTGCGGGTTGCCGATGGGATCACCGTGGCCGTACACAGCACCGCCGCGCCGAATGATCCAGGTGCTGCCGAATTCACCGAAGATCTGAGCAGTGTGCAATGGGCCTGGCAAGTCGGGCCATTCGGAGTTGTGCGGCGCGATCATGCGCTTCCCGCCGATCCCGGCCTGGTTTGCCGGATTCAAATCACAAATTCAAGTGCAACGCTCCAGCGAGGGGTTTTGCAGCTCACACTTCCCCTCAGCTTCGTCGGCGCCTGGTTCGGCGGCATACCAACTGGTGTTGCGCAGTATCACCTGGCAGGGAACTTGCTATGCGGGAAGGATAACCTTCAAACTGGGTGGGAACTTGCCTTCGGCGCCGCTACCGCGCCCGACACCTGCACACTCACGCCGCGTAGTACCGATACACTTGCCGAATTAAGCTACCACTTCAGCCTGGAAGCCGGCACAACCAGCACATGGAACTTTGTGCTTGCGATAAGTCAACACAGCGACGCCGCTGCGCTCTGGCAGCGCCTGGCGAACGATACAGCCGCCGCTGACCCACCTGACCGCTACGCCCTGGCGGATGTGCCGCACCTGGTCAGCGCCGATCCCGCGCTGAATACTCACGTTGCGCTGGCCCAGGCCAACCTTGATCTGCTGCAAGCCGAATATCCGGTTCCCGGCGCCTACTTTCTGGCCGGACTACCGGAATATCCGCAACTCTTTGGCTGTGATACGACCTATAGCATCCCCGGCGCAGTGGCGTCCGGCTTTAGGTCAACCGCTCGCAGCGCTCTGGAGCTACTGGCCACATACGCCGAGCGGGCCTGCGGGCGCATCCCGCACGAGACCACAACCAATGGGCGCGTTTTTAACCCCGGCAATATTCAGGAGACGCCGCAGTACACCATTGCGGTATCCGACTACCTGCGCTGGAGCGGCGACATCGACTTCGTGCGGGCTGTCTTCCCGATCTGTCGTGAGGGTATGCTGGATCTGTTGCCGGCCTACTCGGGCGGCGGGCCGTACCCCTATGGCGACGGCATGATCGAGCGCATGGGCATGGGTTCGCGCAAGCTCGACGCCGCCTGCTACACCATCGCCGGTCTACGCGCCCTGGCCGATCTGGCCGAATGGCTGGGCGAACCCGACGCGGCAGCCTACCGCGCACGGGCGAACGCCATCCATAGCGCCTTCGAGCGCGACTGGTGGCTGCCCGCTGAAGGACTCTATGCCGACTCGCTGCATAGTGACGGCAGCCCGCAACTCGACGGCCACTGGACGGTAGTGCTGCCGGTGCAACTCGACCTTGCCGCGCCTGAACGCGCCCGGCGCACGCTGGAGCGCATCGCCGCCGAGTTCGTGAACGAGTGGGGCTTGGTGCATACCCGCCGGACGGAAGAACTTGTCTGGACGCTGCCCACCGGGCTACTCGCCCTCGCCGCGTTCGCGCATGGTCAACCGGCGCTTGGGCTACGCCTGGCGCAGAATATCGCTACGACCACCGAGCACGGCACGCTGGGCACCTTCAAAGAACTCATTCCCCAGGGCTTATGTTATGTCCAGCTCTGGAGCGCGGCGCTCTACATACAGATTATCTTCGAGGGGCTGTTAGGCTTGCAACCCAATGCACCGGCCCACGAACTACGGATTGCGCCGGCGCTTACCGCCGCCCAACTGCCGCTCCAACTGCACAATCTGCGGGTCGGCGCGCATAGCCTGAGCCTGAATTTTAGCGCCCAGGCCCTGCTGATCGAGCATCATCATGGCCCGCAGGAACTGACGATCCAATATGCCGGCGCTGCTCACCGTAGCCTGCCGGGCGAACGGCTCAACCTGCCGGGGTTGGCGTGAGGCGGCAGGGCGCAGGACGCAGGCGCTATCCACTCCACTGTACCGGCGCGGCGCGCCCCAACAGCCAGCATAACCAACTACACACAAGCGGATCAGGAGGCAACCGATGACATGAAGCATATAGCGCAGGCCTGACCGGCGACAAGCCAAGTCGCCACCATGAGTCAAGCCATACCCGATCATCTATCGCCCAGCGGAACCGATCATCAAAGGAGACTCTTGCAATGAAGCTCAGACTCATGACCCTGCCCATCCTCGGCTTGATGTTCGTGCTGATCCTGGCGGCGTGCGGCCAGGGTGGCGGCACCGCAGCGCCGACAGCAGCACCTGCCCCCGACGCCCCCGCCGCAACTGCTGAATGTTATGGCGGCATTGCCGCTGAACCCGGCGCGACGCTGCGCTTCCAGGCTGCCGGCAACCCCAGCGAGCAACAACTTTATCTCGATGGCGCGCAACGCTTCATGGAAGCCTGCCCCGGCGTAACCCTGACCTTCGAGCCGTTGAACGATTATCAGACGCAAATGAACGCCGCCTTCTCGGCCGGCACCGCTCCCGACGTATTCCTGCTCGACGGCGAATTGATGGGTTCCTTCGCGCCTAACAATCTGCTCTTGCCGCTGGATGACGCCATGGCTACAGCCGGCGTTGCGGCGAGCGATTACTTCGCGCCGACCTTGGAACTGTTCCAGATGGACGGCAAGACCTATGGCTTGCCGAAGGACTTCAACCCGCTGGTCGTCTTCGTGAACAGCGCCCTGGCCGAAGCCGCCGGCGTCGATCCGGCCGGCATCCAGACCTGGGACGACTGGAAGGCCGCCGCAGCGGCGATGACTCAGGGCGAGGGGCCGGGTAAGCAGTATGGCCTATGCCTCAACTCCGACATCCTGCGCTCGGGCGCCTTCGTCTTCCAGACCGGCAACAGCTTTATCGAGGGCGATCAGGCCGTCTTTAACGACGAAAACGGCGTGCGCGCAATCGAATTCTGGAAGAGCTTCAAGGACGACGATACCGGCGCGCTCTTCGGCGACCTGGGTCGCGGCTGGTGTGGCGAAGCGTTCGCCAGCGGCAACACAGCCATGGCCGTTGAAGGCGGGTGGATCGTGCCCTTCCTAGCCGACCCGGCCAATGGCGCCACCGACCTGGCCTACACCGCCATCCCGCTGCCAATCCCGGACGGCGGCGAGCAGGCCA
>JBBRUG010000114.1:0-16381 GCA_038247995.1 Chloroflexales bacterium
TCGTCGAGCAACTTGGTCCAATCCAACTCATCTTGCTCGTCCAGCGTCACCTGTTCTGGGTGCATGGACATGTGTGCGTGCCTCCTACCAAAGAATTTGGGTGTGTTGTCGTGCCTGGTCGCCCACTAAAAACGCGCCACCTGGAACAGGTAGGCGCGAAGACTCTTTTCGCGATTTCGTGCGACCACCACTGAGCTGTGCAACCTGTAACAGCTTTCGAGGAACGTCGCCGGCGCCTACATGAGGCTCCGCATTATGGCTGGCTCTCCTTTGCCATCGGATGGACAAATACTGGCTGGAGGGTCAACCGTGGCGGAAGACAACACTATGTTTTACAATGCGTGGGATTATAGGTCACGCTTGTGAAAATGTCAACAGCAGCCCACCGATTGTTTGTGCAGCTTATCCAAGCGGATCCAGTAGAGACGTACCACTAAATGGCAATTATTTTTGTCTTCCTCGACGGCCTTGGCCTAGCTCCTGCCGCGTCAACCAATCCGCTTGCAGAAGCACCAATGCCGGTGCTCCGCGCTCTGTTAGGCGGGCCGCTCACGAGCGAACAGGTGCAAGAGCGATCCACGCTGCTGCTGCGCCCGATCGATGCAACCCTCGGGGTTGACGGGTTGCCGCAGAGCGGCACAGGCCATGTTGCGCTGCTGGTTGGGGTCAATGCGCCGGCGTTACACGGCAAACACCAGCCGTATTTTCCGCCGGTTGCCTTACGCCCACTGCTCGCCGAACAGTCGATCTTTCGCCGTGCGCGTGCCGCCGGTCTGCGCGCTGCTTTTGCCAACGCATTCTCAGCTGGTTACTGGCAAGCGATCGAGACGCGGCGCATCCGCCGCTCGGCAAGTATTATCGCCGCCGAAGGCGCCGATCTGCACTTGCGCACCCTGGATGATCTTGCCGCCGGCACAGCGCTGAGTTGGGATATTACCGGCGAGGCGGTGCATCATCGCGGCGAAGGGCTGGCAATCCCGCAAATCGATCCGACCGAGGCCGGCCGACGGCTGAGCAACCTGGCGCATACGAATGAGTTGGTCTTCTTTGAAAGTTTCCTGCCCGATCTGGCGGCCCACGGGCGACTTGGCCCCGATGCCGTACCCGAGACGCTGCGCCGAATCGACGCACTGATCGGCGGCCTGCTTGCGACGTGTAAGCCTACAGACACCCTGCTGATTACCAGCGACCACGGCAACCTGGAAGACACGAGCACCCGCATCCATACGCGCAACCCAGTGCCGCTCCTCGTGGTTGGGCCGGCAGTGCCTAAATTCGCCGGAGTGCAACGGATCGATCAGATCGCTGATGCGATTATGGCGCATATGATTGCCCAGGCGTAGGGCGTAGGGACGAAGCGTGCTTCGTCCCTACGCCCATGAGCGCAATTCAAGCATCCAGGTGCGGCCGAGACGCACGAGGCGTTCCTGGTGGCGTTCAAGCACCACATAAGCTGCGATCATCAGGATGCCGAAGATGCCCAGTAGCACCCACTGATTAAAGCCCCGCGAAACCTCCAGGGCCAGCCAGGTTGCACCGGCCACAAAAAAGGCTACACCCATCACGAAGGGCACGCGCAACCGCAGCAGCACGCCATAGGCGACCATAAGCAGCGCTTCGCCGAAGAGCAGCAGTTCGTAACCCGGCCCGCCGGGAATACGCAGCGCCTGAGCAAAACTGGTGCCCAGGATCAACAGGGCAGCGGCAAGCTCCAGCACTTGCGAGGCGCGCCGCCGGCCCTGGAATTGACGCAGGCCGGCTGCCAGTGCCAGCAGATAGAGCCCGGCCGGAATAACGTACCACTGCGGTTCGGCTACACCCAGGTCGGCCAGGCGACAAAGCGCAGCGCCGACAAACGCCGCACCGGCAGCATAGCCAAGGTTGAGCATCCTCATCCGTATGGCGACCGTTGCCCAGAGCAACGCGAGGTTTACCAGCGCGAGCGCAGCCTGCGTAAATTGAAGCCGCTCCAGTGCGGGAACATTCCCATATTGGACCAGCAGCGCCAGGCCGCCCACAAGCGCCACACCAATTGTCGTTGGGCGGCGCCAGAAAGCGAAACCCAGGCGTTCGAGCACCAAGCCAAGCAGCCCAAACGCGATCAGCGCCAGCGGCAGCCATGCCGTCATCCAATCTTGGTTCAACCCTTGCGCTGCACCAAATGTGAAGAAGCTCAACACGCTCAAGCCAAGCGCACCCCAGATGCCAGCCTCCTGCCGCTCGATGCTGCTGAGCACGGCCACCAGCACGGCGAGGCCGAGGGCCACTGCGGCAATCCGTTCAGGGGTGCTCAGGGCTAGCAGCAGGGCGCTCAGCCCCATTAGCGCCGCAGCCAGATAGATGGCCAGGCCGATGTAACCCAGGCGCGCACGCGCAGTGCGCCGCAAGCCGGCAGCGAGGCCGCCCTCGATCGTGGCCAGCGTGAAGGCCACGCTAATGATTAGCACGAACGGGAACGGCTCGTCGGGTAGGATGAAGACGCTCAACAGCGCCAGGTTGCCTGCCGTAACTGCGGGCAACGCAGCCCAGGGCTGACGCTCGCGCAGGCCGCCCACAACCCAGAACAAGCCCCAGAGCGTGAACGCCAGGCTCAAGCCGGCAACATCCTCGTTCCACAGATGCAATCCACCAAGCAGCACGCCACTGACGAGGCCGACGGCAAGCGGCGGCAGGCGCAATGGCGCATCCCAAACGCGGGTTGCGCGATTCGGGCTGCGCGAAAGCGCCCAACCGAAGATCGCCAGGCCAAGCGCGGCGCAGGTGGCCACAAGCAGCCGGGTCGTAAGGTTCAGTTCGTAGACGCTATGTACGCCGGCCAGGCCGAGCGCCAGCAATGGCCACGTAAGCCAGGCCGCCAGGGCGCTCTGCACGAGCGTGGCGATCACGATCAGCAAGGCCAGCAGCGTGAAGGCGACAATCGCCAGCACCGCCGGTTCGGTGATGGCCAGCGCCAACGCGCCGAATCCACTCAGCGCCAGGGCTACATAGCTACACAGCACAAGACCGTGGCGGAACCTATTCGCCTGTGCCGCCGGACGCAGCACGAGCGCCAGGCTTCCCTGCGCCCAGGCTAGAACGGCCAGCGCAATCCCGGATTGGGCGAATGGCAGCGCCGGGAAGCGCCAGGCGATACCTTGCAGCAGTGCCAGATCAAGGCAGATCCAGCTCGCCAGGGCGAACCAGGGCAGCCGATAACGCTCGGTAGCCAGGGCATAGATCGCCGTCAACGCCAACCAGGTAATAGTCAGATGCGCCGGCGAACCACCAGTCTCCATGGGGGCCAAAAGCAGGAGCACAAGCGCAGCCAGTTCATAGGGCAGAGCAAAAGCCGGCGCACGACGACGCAGCATTAGGCCCGCCAGCCCAAACCCAACGGCCAGCGTGAGGATGAGATAGGCCAATCTGCCACCCGGCGCCCAGCCGGTGAAGAAGCCTTCCATCGCCGCAGTAAGCGCGCCGATCATCAGCAACCCAACAGCCGGATAACCTAGCCGGGCTTCGAGCCAGAGCCGACTGAGCGCGATCAGCAGGCCGCCGAGCGCAACCAGGGTCAGGCATGCGCCGGCTGTGAGGCCGTCGAGCAGAATAACCAGCGCCAGCAGTGCGGTTACTGTGCCGACGATCGCTGCTGCGATCAGCGCCGGGGCAAGCCACTCCGCGCGCAGGCGGCGGCGCAGGAGTGTTGCACCCAGCGCATACAAAACGGTATAGCCCAGGCCGAGGAATTGCCAGGCTGTCAGATCGGCGGCGAATACCGAGCGTTCCAGGAAGGCCGGGCCGATAAGTAGGGCGCTGCCAAGGGCGAGCGTGGCCCAGACCCGCTGGCGCCGGAGCAACGCCTGGCCAATCAAAATCACGGCAAGCAGCAACGCCGCCTGGCGCCAGACATCCGGCGCAAACGCGAGTGATGCAGTTGAGCCGAGCACCAGGAGCGCACCGATCGCCTGAAGCGTCACATCGTAGGCGGGGCGCAACCGGCCCGGCCACCAGTATGCGGCAGCGAAGGCCGGCAGCGCCAGCGCAAGCATAACCAGCCCGAACCAACCGGCGGCAAGCCCGGCGAGGTCAAGTACAGCACCTAACCAGAAGGGTATCAGAACCGTAGCGATGCTGAAGCCGGCTAGATCAAGATCGGCTGGGGCGATGGCCAAGCTATCGAGGCGACCACGCCGAGCAGCGCGAAGCAACATGATCCCGCCTGCAATCATAATCGGCAGCGTGATCCGGGCCTCCTCGGTTGAACGAGCCGCCGCCGCAAGCGCGAGTACTGCCGGGATGAGTGCGACGACGAACGGCGCAAACCAGAGCCGGGGACGCCGGAGGCGGAGGCTTAAAGCCACCTGCAACCCACCTACGGCGAGCAATGCCATTACCGGCGCCTCAACCGGCAGGTTCGGCACGTCGAACCAGGCAAACAGGTTGGCATAGACGGCAATCAGGGTGAACAGTGCCGCCGCCCAACTCCAGATTGGGCGATCCTCAAGCCATGCAGCCACGATATAAAAAGTGGCGACTGCCGCCCCTGCTCCGGCCCCCGCCTCGACGCTGACCTGAGGCGCAAACCAGAGGGCCGAGGCGAAAACGACAGCCAGCGGAGCGCCGATGTGGGCTGTCCAGTATGGGCCGGCAGCAAGATCAGGCCGACCAAACACTTTCAAGCGCTGTGCCAGGAAGAGATAAATCGTCAGCAAGCCGAGCAACCAGGTTGGCAGCCAGTTTAGCGGCACCCCGCTAAGGCCAGCGAGCAGCGCATTCGCGCCGGCCAGGCCGGCAGCAACGCTATAGAAGCTGTTGCGGGTACGCCATGCCGCAACGCTATAAATCGGCAGACAAGCCAGGGCCACAAAAAGCCAGCCGATACGCGGCGCCAGATCAAGCATGCCGGGGCGCGTGAAGGCAAAAGCAACGACCGGCACCAATAATCCGGCCACCGCTTGCAAATTCGCCCCGGCACGAGCCAGATCGGGCCGACCGGTCATCCAGGCGCCGCCACCCCAAATTGCCGCCGTGATCCCGGCCAATAACGCCGTTTGAATAGGCGGGGCAAAACTCGCCCAGTTGAAGACCACCAGCGTGACGCCTGAGAGCACCAACAAAAACGTTCCCAGATAGAGCAAGGTTCGGCGGGTGCCGAGCGCCAGAAGTGCGCTTGCCAGACGGCGGCGAGGCGGTGCAGGTGGGGCGGCGGGCCCGTGCCGGCTAGCAGTCGGTTCCGGCCCGGTGGAGGTGATCGGTAGGTCGGCGGCATGCTCCGCAGGCGCAGCCCGCGCTGGAGCGGAACCAACTGCCGCCGCAGGCTCAGGTGCAGCGACAGGCGGGGGAGTTGCGTCGGGCAGCGGCGCAGCTGGAGCAGGCGCGTTAGCAACACTTGGCGGCGCAAGAATGGCAGCCCGATCAGCCTCGATCAGCGCATAGACCTCTTCGGCAACGTCGGCGGGCAGGCGTTCGGCAGCAACCCAGGCGTCAAGCTGCTCGGCCATATCGTTGAGATAAAGCTTGCGGTCACGGGGAGCGGGAGCCGCAGATGGACGCGAGGATCTCCCGAGGGCCAGGCCGAGCAAGAGGCCGGGTAACCCACCGACACAGAGAAGTACGCCGAAACCAAACAGCAACCATTCCATAGCTTTCCTCGCAAGGACGCACGAGTAGATTGATCCATGTACCGCTTAGCAACGCGGAAAAGAAACGGTCGAAGCGGAGGCACTTCACCCTCTTTGGTAGTATAAACTATCGCTCTGACCATCCATGGGCACCTGCGGTGAAGATTCTGTATCCGACGGTAGGATGATTTTCCCTGATTCTTGTGCTTCAATCAGCGTATACTACATGATGGCAGGGTAATCACCCTCGCTCAGACATGGTAATGGTAGGGGAGTAGCCCCTCGCGCTAGCGAGGCGCATTGTCGTCAATACGGGGAAACCCCGGCGATGCGAACGTGCAGTATGTACGCGGGCGAGACCACCACGACGTTGTGCCGTGGTGGCCTCGTTTTTTTGTGTCCACCAGCGGTCGGTAAGGGGAGGCAATAAGCGCATGAGTATTATGACCCTCGTTTTGTTTACATTCGGGCTAGGGTTGCTGGTGCTGGGTGCGGAATGGCTTGTCCGTGGCGCAGCACGTCTGGCGGCCACGGCGGGCATGTCATCGCTGATGATCGGTTTGACTGTTGTATCGTTCGGAACAAGCGCGCCGGAACTCGCCGTAAGCACCCAATCGGCAATGAGCGGCCAGGCTGACATTGCCCTAGGCAATGTGATCGGGAGTAACATTTTTAACGTATTGCTGATTCTTGGCCTCTCGGCGGTGATTACGCCGCTGATCGTACAACGCCAACTCGTGCGGCTGGATCTGCCGGTGATGATCAGTATTTCATTCCTGGTTTTGCTGCTCGGCATTGATGGGCAGCTCGGGCGAATTGACGGCTTATTGCTTGTGTCCGGCCTGGTGCTGTATATCGGTTTTCAGATCTGGCAAAGCCGACGCACAAAGGCAGCCGAGGCAGTCGTAAATACTGAACGCGCTGCTGATGCGCCGGAACCAATTCAGAGCTCACGCCAAATTGTTTGGGATCTCGTGCTTGTAGGCGCCGGGCTAGGCTTGCTGGTGCTTGGTTCGCGCTGGATGGTCGATGGCGCCGTTGTGATGGCGCGCTACTTCGGCCTAAGCGAACTCGTGATCGGGCTAACGATTATTGCCATAGGGACATCGTTGCCTGAAGTCGCCGCTTCGATTATTGCCGCCCTGCGTGGTGAGCGCGATATTGCCGTGGGCAATATTGTGGGCAGCAATATTTTCAATATTCTGGGCATTCTCGGCATCACGAGCGTGGTGGCACCAAGCGGCATCGGGGTTGCCGCCAGCACGCTGGCATTTGATATCCCGGTGATGATCGCGGTGGCAGTTGCGTGTCTGCCGATCTTTTTTACCGGCTGGATCATTGCCCGCTGGGAAGGCTGGCTGCTGCTGGGCTACTATGGCGCATACATGACCTATGTACTGCTCGCCGCCACCCAGCATAACGCCTTGCCGATGGTGGGAACAACCCTGGGACTGGTTGCCTTACCGCTAACGGTGCTGGTGCTGCTGTTTCTCAGTGGGCGCGCGTACGCCGGCCAACGCCAAACGACGGCGTGAGCAATGTAGCCTGTAGATTCGTAAAATCTGTCGGGTGCGGCCCGAAGGCTTTCTTATGCCGGAAATGTACGGTCGGCCGCACCTGAGGAAGCCCTTGGACTGCTATAATTTGTAACTAATCACCTTCGCCGTGCAAGCCAAGCCAGGGGGCACCTTGCACGGCGAACTGCGTGCCAGAAGTACCGCAAAAGTGTAGTACAATAGGAATATCCCGTCGAATGTGTAAAGGAATGATTGCGCCTGTACGGCAAGGGTAGCTAATGCTTGCTTCCATGGTACTGCTCATGTTGGCCGCTGCTCCGTTGGGCTTGATCGCCCGGCGCGAACCGCGTTCACTGATCGGGTGGGGGCTCGCCCTGATCCCGTTTGCGGCTTTTGTTGTGCTCTGCACGCAGATTGCTGCGGTGGCGGATGGCGTGCGTCTGGATGAGGCGATCGCCTGGGCGCCCGCAATGGGTCTGGAGTTGCGTTTCACCCTCGATGGGTTGAGCCTGCTGTTTGCCTTGATCATCACCGGTATCGGTACGCTGATCATTGGCTATGGCGGCGCGTATATGGAGAAAGACATCGGCCTGGGCCGATTTTATGTCTATCTCATTCTCTTCATGGGCGCGATGCTGGGCCTGGTATTGGCCGGCAATGTGCTCACGATGTTCGTGTTTTGGGAACTGACTTCGGTTACATCCTACTTATTGGTCGGCTATAAGCACGACTATCCGGATGCCCGCCGCGGCGCGCAACATGCACTGCTGGTAACCGCAGGGGGCGGGTTGGCGCTGCTGGTCGGCTTGCTGTTGCTCGGCTATATGACGCAGCAGACTGGGGTTACGGGCAGCGAAGCGTACACCTTCGCGGCGATCATTGCGGCCGGCGAGACGCTCAAGCTAGATGCGCTCTATGTGCCGGCGATGATCCTGGTGTTCCTCGGTTGTTTTACCAAGTCGGCGCAGTTCCCCTTCCACTTCTGGCTTCCCGGCGCAATGCAGGCGCCCACCCCGGCGAGCGCGTTTCTCCACTCGGCCACCATGGTAAAGGCCGGGATCTATTTGTTGGCGCGGTTGGCGCCGGGGCTGGGCGGCACGCTGTTCTGGGAAACCACGCTCGTGCTGATCGGCGGCTTCACATTTGCCTTTGGCGCGGTTGTCGCCGTACGCCAGTTCGACATTAAGGCGTTACTGGCCTATACCACCCTGAGTATGCTCGGCGGGCTGGTGATGTTGATCGGCCTGGGTGGCAAGTATGGCGCCGAGGCGCTGACGGCAAACATTCTGGCCCACGCGCTCTACAAGTCGGCGCTATTCATGAGCGCCGGCATTATTGATCACGAAACCGGCACGCGCGATCTGAATCGGCTCGGCGGGTTGCGCAAATATATGCCGATCACAATGGTGATCGTCGGGCTGGCCTTGCTCTCGCAGATGGGCATTCCGATCTTGCTTGGTTTTGTGGCCAAAGAATGGATGTTGAAGGCGGCGCTCGAAAGCAGTGTTATGGCGCCACTGCCAATCCTGGCCCTGAGCGCCATTATCGTGGGTGCGCTGGCATACATCGTGGCTGCATGGCGGCTCTTCAGTAAGGCCTTTCTCGGCACGCCCCACCCAGATGTGCAACAGCACCACATCGTCGATCCGAAGCCGGCGATGTGGATCAGCCCTGCCATTCCCGCGCTGCTGGCACTGGTGCTGCCGCTCGGTCTGTTGCCGGCGTTGAGTGTCCTGCTGAGTCCGGCGGCATCGGCGGTGTACGGCGAGGCGTTTACCTTCGAATTATATCTTTACAATGGGATCAATACTGCGCTGCTGATCAGCCTGAGTATCATTGGGGTCGGTTTGGGATTAACGCGCTTTCAAGAGCGGCTGGCAACCTTGCGTGGGCCGTTCGCCAAGATCGACGCCGCCGAGGTTTTCGATCAGCTGACCAACGGTATGCTGGCCACAGCCACGGCGCTGACCCGCACGGTGCAATCGGGCAAATTGCGCACCTACATCCTCTACACTGTGCTCACCTTCATTGGGTTCATCGGCGTGCCGTTTGTGCTGTTCGGCCTCGACTTGATTATGATCACTGCCGACAGCGACCTGCATTTTTATGAAGTGATTACGGCAGCGCTGATCCCGATCGGCGTGATCGCCACGATCCGAGCACGGTCGCGGCTGGGCGCAATTATCGCGGTGAGCATTGTCGGAGCCATGACAGCGCTCTTCTTCGTACTCTTCAGCGCGCCCGATCTAGCATTAACCCAATTGCTGATTGAGGCGCTGACAACCGTCTTTCTGCTGCTTGTCTTCTCGGTCTTGCCGGTACGGTTTGAAACCCTTTCGCCGCCCTTAATCCGCATCCGCGACGGTATTATTGCTGCCGTTGCGGGCCTACTGATGACGGGATTGGTGCTGGCCAGCGCCACAAACGATCTCTTCCCCCCACTTGCGCCATGGTTTCTGGCCAACAGCTACCCCGCCGGCCAGGGCGACAATGTGGTTAATGTCATTCTGGTCGACTTCCGCAGCTTTGATACCTTAGGCGAGATTACAGTATTGTTTGTAGCCTTGCTGGGCATTCTTGGCTTGCTCCGTTTCCGCACCAAACCCAGCGACAAGCGGGCCATTGATGAATTACCGGTGATTATGCCGGGCGACACAGTCCGTGAAGAACTCCAGACGCCGGTGGAAATCGGCGCACGGACGCTGCAAAAGGACACCCCAGCGCCGCAGCAATCACCGGCAGGGCAAGGGGAAGCCGGAATGGGTGGGCAAAGCGCGAGCGGGAGGATTAGCCCAGGGTAATCGGGGCCGCGAATAGAGCTTGAAGAGGAGATCTGATGCACGACTCGATTATCTTGCGCACAGTCGCGCGGCTGCTCTTACCACTGCTGCTGATGCTTTCAGTTTTTATGCTTTTGCGTGGCCACAACTTGCCTGGTGGCGGTTTTATTGGCGGCCTATTTGCCGCCTGTGCGCTCATTTTGCAGATGATCGCCTTTGGGCCAAGCTTTGCCCGGCGGGTGATTCCGATCAGCTACCTCGGAATGGCGGCCTTTGGCGTGTTCTTTGGCGCTATCTGGGGCCTGCCGGCATTGTTCCTCGGGCAGCCGTTTATGCAAGCGCTCTGGTTGGCCGACCCGATCCCCGGGATCGGCAAAATCGGCACCCCGGTGCTGTTCGATATTGGCGTCTTTTTCACCGTCATTGGCGTAACAACGCAGATTGCGCTACTGCTTGCCGAAGAGCCGCTGCTCTTCCCGATGCCGCCGCAAGAGCGTGAGCACGAGCGGAAAGGCGCGCCGGAGGCGTAACTATGGTTCTGATCCTTGCAGTTGTGATTGGCGCACTCTTCGCCGGAGCGATTTATATGATGCTGCGCCGCAGCGTGGTGAAGCTGATTCTGGGGCTGATTCTGCTCAGCTATGCCGCGAACCTCTTGATCTTCACGATGGGCGACGGGATCAGGCGTGGCGTACCACCAATTGTGGTGAATGGCGAAACGCCGCCACCCGGCACGGCAGACCCACTTGTGCAAGCACTGATTCTCACGGCAATCGTGATCAGTTTCGCCATTATGGCTTTTACCTTGGCCCTGGCCTATCGCGCCAACCAGGCCGTAAACAGCGACGACCTGGATGATATGGTGAGTACGGACAAACTCTAATGGCGAACCATCTCTTTTTGCCTTTCATTATTTCCATTATCGGCGCGGCACTAGCGGTGATGTTTGCCAAGCAGCGCCCATTCGCGCGAACCGTAGTGTTCACAAGTGTGCTGAGCATGGTGGTTTACAGCATCTGGTTGCTCTTCCTGGTAATGAACGAAGGCCGCCAGGTTACGCAAGCGGCCAATTGGGCTGCGCCGTTCGGGATCACGTTAATCGCCGACGGCATGAGCGCAATGATGCTGAGTACAGCGTCGTTGTTGATGCTGGGCACAATCGTCTATAGCTTCTATTCGCTCGATCCGGCCTATGAGCGTTATTTTTTCTATCCGCTACTGCTGCTCCTGCTACTCGGCGTCAGCGGCGCGTTTCTCACCGGTGATCTGTTCAACTTGTATGTCTGGTTCGAAGTGCTACTCCTCGCCTCGTTCGGGCTGATCACGCTGGGCGGATCACGACCGCAACTTGAGGGCGGTTTGAAGTACATGGTGCTGAACCTGTTCGGCAGTACGCTCTTCCTGATTGGCTGCGGGCTTATCTACGGCACAATCGGTACGCTGAATATGGCCCATATTGCCGAGCGCATGGCCACCATTCAGGAGCCCGGCCTGATGACGGCAATTGCCTGTATGTTCTTGTTTGCCTATGGCAGCAAAGCCGCCATTGTGCCGCTGTTCTTCTGGCTACCCACGAGCTACCACACGCCACCGGTTGCGGTGACTGCGATCTTCAGCGGCCTGCTGACCAAAGTCGGCGTGTACTCGCTCTACCGCGTGCTCGGTGTCGTCATGCAGAATGAACTCCAACGCTTGGCGCCCTTCATTCTGGTGCTAGCCGGCCTGACAATGGTGATCGGTGTGTTTGGAGCCATGGCGCAGATGAACATTCGGCGCATCCTCAGCTTCCATATTGTGAGCCAGATCGGGTACGCAATTATGGGGCTTGGATTGGCCAGCGCGGCGGGCCTGGGCGCCGGGTTGCTGTTCCTTGTTCATGTGATGATCGTCAAGACGGCGCTCTTCTACATCGGCGGCGCCGCCGAACTGATTTACGGCACCGGTGATCTGAAGAAGATGGGCGGGTTGGCCCACCGTGAGCCGGTACTCGCAACCTTCTGGTTCCTGGGCATCCTCTCGCTGGCCGGCATCCCGCCCATGAGCGGCTTCTTCGGGAAACTCGCCCTGCTCCAGGTGGGCGTGAGCCAGCAGAGCCTGCTGATTACACTTATTGCCGCCGGCGTAGGTTTGCTGACCTTCTTTTCGATGCTGAAGATCTGGAATGAGGTGTTCTGGAAGAAGGCGTATGCCGATATGTCGAAGCTGCCGCGTGTGCATCCAGGCCTATTGCTGCCGGGGGTGGCGCTGGTGCTTTTGAGCGTTGCCCTGGGTATCGGCGCCGGCTTTGTGGCCGATTATAGCGCGATGGCCGGGATGCAAGTCTTCGACCAGGTGGGCTACATTACGAGCGTCTGTGGGCCAGATGGATGTGAAGCCGCATTTGAGACGGCGTTGCGCTAAACCAGCGGTCAGGCATTGGGGTTGGCGCCAATTGTTCTGAGGCCTGATCTGACCGAGGTATTGTTATGTTAGTGCTGAATTTTGTGCTTGCAATAGTGTGGATGGCGCTCCAACGCAGTTTTTCCCTGGTCGATTTTGTTGTCGGATTTGGCCTGGGTTTTGGCATTATTGCCCTCACGCAGCATGTCCTGCGTGATCTCACACCGGTTGTCGAAAATGGGCGCGGCAAGGGGTTAGGTAGTTACCCGTTGCAAACATGGCGCATCTTCAGTTTGTTCGCCTTTGCGCTCTGGAGCATCCTCAAGTCGAGTATTGAGGTGGCGCAGATTGTGGTGCGGCCCAAGCTGAATATTCAGCCGGGCATTATTGCCATTCCGCTGGATGTACGCAGCGATATGGGTATTACGCTGCTGGCCAATTTGATCACACTGACGCCAGGCACTGTGAGCCTAGACATGTCTACTGATCGCCGAACGCTCTATGTACACTGTATCGATATCAAGGACCCTGATGCCGTTCGCGATGATATCAAACAGAACTTCGAGCGACGGGTGATAGAACTATTCCCGTAAGCGAAGGAGCCATAAAACGTGTTTACCGTCTTGATGTATGGGTTGATGAGCGTTGTTGCCGTCTCATTGGTATTGGCCGTGGCGCGGTTGCTCATGGGGCCAAGCATTCCTGACCGGACAATGGCGCTCGATATGGTTCTGATGCATGTCGTGGCGTTGATCGCGCTTTATGGCATTGCCGTGAATCGCGATGTACTTATCGATGCTATTCTCGTAACGGCGGTGCTTGGCTTCCTCGGCACCGTAGCGATTGCACGTTACATCGAGCAAGGGCGGAGCTGATTAAGGCACTATAAAAAAGGTAAGATCGCGGCTCTTTTCATTTACCTTTACTTTTTTCATTGTTCAGAGGTTATCCTATGACATTTATCGAGATCATTACCTTTGGGTTCGCCTTGATCGGTGTGAGTTTTATGGTGCTATCGTCGGTGGGTATGTTACGCATGCCCGATCTCTATACCCGCATTCATGCCGCCGCTAAGGCCGGCACGGTGGGCGTGATCGGCATTCTGTTGGGCGTGGCCGTTCATTCACAGGATGTGTTGACCGCCGCGAAAATGCTTGCGTTGATCGGTTTCTTCTTGCTGACGGCGCCGGTCGCCAGCCATATGATCGATCGGGCTGCTTACCTGACACAGGTGCAGGCCACCGATCAAGGAGTGATCGACGAACTTGAGGGCCGCTATGATCTGGAAACAGGCCAACTACGCTAGCGCACTGATTTGAAGTATGGACAATGTGTGTATAAAAGTCAGAAGCCTGAACCGGCCGCGCCGCTAGAACCGCTTCTACGCTGGGCGGAGACGCTGCGTGAACGGATGGCCCGTAGTGGGTGAATGGGCTGCGCGAGCAGTTTGCAACCTTCACGCATCCCCAAACGACGCAACATGAATCGCGGCGGCTTGGTTTAGCGCTTGGCGGTGGTGGCGGTAAGGCTGCCGCGCATCTCGGCATCTTGCAGGTGCTGAATGAACTCGACATACCAATCGATCTGATGGTCGGGGCTTCATTTGTGGTCGGCACGCGCCAATATACTATTGCATATCGTATGTAAAAACGACCCCTGCCCGCGTTCAGGTGCATGCTTACACACAATGCTCGTACCATAGTCGTCGTTGGCCTCATTCACATGTCCGCCTGACTTGCTGTGTGTCGTGTCGATCTGGCATGTGGGGCAATGATGCCTCACTCCATTAAGGAGCCTCGTGATGACTGCCCGAACACGCCCGTTGCATCGTCTCTTCACGCTGATGCTCGGTCTTATTCTGGTACTCGGCGGCGGCCTGACTGCGAGCACCCGTGCCCAACGCCCGGCCTTCATCACTGCCAACGGCTATGTGCTTCAGCAGGGATCGCCCTTGCCGATCTACCGCTTTAACGCGCCGGTGGTTGATCCAAACGATACAACGGCGCCGCTCGCCCAACGCTTCGAGGGGATCGCCAATCCGCAAGAGGTCGGTGAGGATAGCTACCTGGGAAATTCGCGTTTTACGGTTGTGAATGAGCAAACCAATGCGCTGCTAACCCAGTATGGCGCAACTGGCGGTTTCTACGCCTTTGGGCTGGCCGGGATCGCGCCGGAAGCGCCGGTAGGGACGGTTGATCCACCCACAGCCCAGAACCTGGCCTGCAATTTCTTGCTCGACAATAATTTTATTGCCGGCGACGGTTCAGTGCTGGTTGGCGGGCAGCAGCCGCAGGGCGTGATCTCGCCGAATGTTCAGTTCTGCGATTTTGACCCTGTTGAGAATCCGCCCTACCAGACAACCTTAATCCAGTCGGCCACAGTCGGCGCGGCCGGCCTGGCCCAGGATACCACAATCGAAGACGTAGGCATTGTGGTGCAGGTGCCACTCTACCTGCCGACCCTCAACGGCGTGCAGATTGCACAGACGGGCGAGCAACCCGGCTTGCCGCTCGGCGGGGCAGGCGGCCACCTCTCGTTGCTCTTCACAACCACCGACCAGGAAAGCAACGCGTTCTCGCTCGATGGAACCGTGCCGGGCTTAGCAGCAATGGCCGCGCCCTTCTACAGCCGCAGCCTTGCATTTGAACGAAATGCCCCGGCGGCCGACCCGCTCGCCACCCAGGCTGCAATCGAGGCAGCCGTACGTGCTTCGTACCCCGATGCTGAAAGCGTGATCGTCCCGGATCCCGAACTGCTCTACATGGTCGATGACGCTGCCGTGCCACAAAGCGCATTGGAGCCGATGCTAAACTTCAGTGGGATCACGCTGATGGTTGACGGCGAAGAGGTGATCCTGCGCGACATCTCCGCGCCGGCGTTGGAAAGCGGCCCCGGCGGGGTTGGCCCAACGATCGCAATCACGGCACCCGCGCCGAACAGCTCCTTCGCAATCGGTGCAGAAGTGGATCTGTCGGCAACCGTCGCCGACGGTGCGGCGCCGTACAGTTACCAGTGGCTCAACGAAGAAGAGACGCTACTTGCCGATGGGACGTTAGCAGCGCCCGGTACGATTGACTCCAGCACCACCGGACTCACCGGCATCGGGCGCGACGGCGAACCGATCGCGGCTACGGTGATCTTGCGCGTCACCGACGCCGAGGGCATTGTGCGCGAGGCGCAGCAGAACCTCACCCCGATTGCGCCGCTGCTCTTCCTGCCGAGCCTTCGCAACGGCGGTGCGAGTACCACCGCTGCCCCGCTGAGCAATGGCTTCGGCCCCGGAATTGCCCAATCAACCGGCCACAGCTTTGGCGTTGAAGGCGTATGGGATTACCCGCCGGCCGGCGCCGGCGGTAGCGACCTGCCCGGCGTAATTCCCGACATTAACGGCTTCCGCAGCGGGATGATCAACTACGGCTACAGTCAGCGTTTCTCGTGGACGAACTTCGCCGCCTGGGAGAAGGATTGGCGCGATTGCAGCCTCGGCGGCGGCGACTGCACCTATGGCGTAGATCGCACCGATTTTGTCTACTACGCCGGCCACGGCGGCCCAGGCGGAATCGCACTCGGCTCAACCCAGGCGACCAAATGGGTCGATGGCGCCAACACGCGGCTCCAGCAGGCGCGTTGGGTAGGTTTTGCCGCCTGCCAGACCCTACGCGTCCAGGGCGCGACAGCCGGCAACGAGCCGATCCGACGCTGGTTCAACGCCTTCCGCGGCGCGCATATGTTGCTCGGCTTTAACAGCAACATGGCCGATATCGCCTTTGGTGGACGCCTGGTAGACAACATGCGCGTGCCGCGCTTCTTCGGGACCGACTTCCCCAGCCTGCAACTAAGCATCCGCCAGGCCTGGGTGAAAACCGCCTTCGATATGAATGCCGGCAAACCGGCGTACATCTACGCCCGCAGCGCCAGTGTCAACCCGGCCGATAATAAACTGCCGCGCCAGGGCACTGCCATGCCGCCGCGGCCTTTCCCGGTTAGTTCCTACCACTGGGTCTGGTGGAACGAGTAGGGTATTGTTCGTCTGCGGTGGGCGTGGCGCACCGCAGACGAAACTAATAGTAGGGCGCTTATGGCGAACCGCGGGGGGGGAAATACA
>JBBRUG010000115.1:0-16310 GCA_038247995.1 Chloroflexales bacterium
AGATCGACGATCGCCTGGCGGTCGATTGCGTAGGCAATCGCCTCACGAATAAGCGGATCTTCGGTGACGCCGGTCCAATCCTCGTAGGTGGACGAAGGGCCGGAGCGCAGTGCGATCAGTTGCACCTGTGTGGTCAGGAAGCTGTCGAGCGTCAGATTGTCGACCTCCTCGACGCGCGGCTGATCCTGCATCGGCACTGAGGTGATCAGATCCACGCCGCCGGTGAGGAGCTCGGCCACGCGGGTTGAATCCTCGGGGATGGCGCGGAAGATCAGTTGATCAACTTCCGGTGCGCCCTGGAAGTAGTCCGGGTTGGCTTCCAGCACCACACGGTCGTCGCGCACCCACTCGACGAACTTGAACGGGCCGGTGCCGATCGGCGCCTGGCCGAAGCCTTCAGTGCCGACTTCTTCGGTGTAGACCGGCGGCACGACCTGGCAGGCCGTACCGGCCATTTTGCTCAGGAAGGCCGGCTCGTTGTCGACGGTTACGAACTCTACGTTGTAGTCGTCGATGATGTTGATTTCGCTGATGAACGTCCACTGAGCGTGGACGAGCGCCGTCTCATCGGCCTTAATCCGGTCGATCGTGTACTTCACCGCCTCGGCGTTAAACGGCTCGCCGTTGTGGAAGGTGATGCCCTCCTTCAACTTGAAGGTCCAGGTGGTGTCGTCGACATTCTCCCACGACTCGGCGAGCCAGGGGATGAACTCGGCCGTCTCACGATCACGCCAGACGAGGCAGTCACCAATGTTGGAGTGGATCCAGGTGGCAACAATCGCCCAGTCGTACGGGTAATCGAAGGAGGTAACGAGTTCGCGCAGGCCCACCGTTAGCACACGCTCACCAGGGGCATCTGTAGCAGCTTCCGTTGGGGCGGCGGTGGGCTCTGCGGCAACGGGCGCCGCCGTCGGCTCTGCGGCAACGGGCGCTGCCGTCGGCTCTGCTGCGGCGGGTACGGCGGTGGGGTCAGCGGGCGCTGCCGGAGTGCCCTGGCCGCAGGCGCTGACAAAAAGGGCTGTCAGCAGCATACATAGCGTCATCCGAATCGACTTGTGCATGGATCGGCTGTCCTTTCAACGAAGAGATCACAGTTCAAACCGGGCTAGAGACTGTTCAACCAGCAGCTTTGGGTCGCGGCGCCCCCTTTCGAGTTGGCGTAATAGGTGTGGATTGTAAATCGACCTTCGGCCTCATTGCCCTGCGCCACATTGCGCTGTCGAGTATTGCCGCCCCGCCAGTTGCGAGCAGGCGGGGGGCTATGGAACGTTGTACACTATCAGTTCGGTGGTTCGCTACAGCCCGACGCTGCTCGCGACGGTGAAGCGCTTCACCTTGTCGTAATCGAGCTCCACGCCCCAGCCCGGCCCTTCGGGCACGTGCATCAACAGGCCGGTCGGCTCGATCGAGCGGGTGAGAATGGTATCGCTCAGGCCGGTGGGCGGCGAAGGCCAGCGCACGGCCGGCAAGGCCACCGCCAGGTGGGCGGCGGCGGCGGCAATAATGTCGTAGTAGATCGCCACCGAGAGGTCGATCCCGGCAGCGTCGGCGATATGGGCGATCTTCAGCACGTTCAGGAGGCCGCCGTGCTTGGTAATCTTCATCAGCGCGATCTGGGCTGCCTCGCGCTTCACCACTTCAATCGCGTCTTCGGGGCCGTAGATCGACTCGTCGGCCATTACCGGCGCGCCGAAGCGCTTCGCCAAGTGGGCCATGTCGTCCAGCCGGGCCACCGGTTGCTCGATCGCGCCGAGCGTGCCGAATTTGTCCATCGCGCTCAGGGCGCTGATCGCCTGGGCCAGCGACCAGCCGGTGTTCCCATCGACCTGGAGCACCGCTTTGCCCTTGACCGCCTCGCTCACCGCCGCCACGCGTGCAATGTCGCCCGGCACGTCCATGCCGACCTTCATTTTCAGCACGGGGTAGGGCGTTTCGGCGAGTGTGGCCTTGGCCGCTTCGTACATCTCTTCGGGAGAAGCGTGGCGTACAAAACCCATCAGGCTGATGCCCTCGTTGTAGCGCCCACCGAGCAGTTGGTAAACCGGCACGCCCAGCGCCTTGCCCTTGAGATCCCAAAGCGCCAGATCAACGCCGGCGCGCGCCGAGAGGTGATCGGGCAGCGCCTCGACCATCAGCCGGTTCAGGTGCTCGATGTCCAGCGGCGAATGGCCGATGATCGCCGGCCCCAGGAAGTAGTTGATGCTCGTGCAGATGCCCTCGGCCGGCTCGCCGTAGAATGGCGCGTCCACCGCAGTTTGCCCAATGCCGACCAATCCCTCGTCGGTTTCAACCTGTACCAGCACGGTCAGGGCGTCGCTGCGGCTGCCATACGAGGTTGTCAGCGTGTCGGCGCGGGTGATATTGATGATCGTCGGCGTAACCTTGGTGATCTTCATCGGACTCCTTCACCTTTCCTGTTTCCAGGCGATAGCAATGCGGGCCCCACTGGCATATGGGTAACCAGGGGCTAGGATTCGGTTGGCGCTCGCTCGTAAATCGCTATGGACTAAAGAAACCGGGACGAAAGACGGCTGACGAAAGACGAAGGATCAACATTGCAAACCTCTGCGCTTTGGTCTATGGTCGTTCGTCATTGGTCATTAGCTGGTCACCTCATCCTCTGCCGAAACAACTTCCTCGGTTGTGCCATTCAGCTGGATTGGCTCTGCTACGGGGTGTGCCGCCGCCGCTTCATCGGCCTGGGCTTGCGCCCACGATCGGATGAGATATTCGCCGGCTTCAGCGATGTGCGCGTCGAGGATCGTGCCGGCCTGTTCGGCGTCGCCCACCTCGATTGCGGCCAGAATATCCGGGTGCGTACCAATGACATCAATCGAACGGCGGTAGATCCGGTGGCGCAAGGCCAGGCACCGGCGAATGCCCATTTCAATCGACTTCCACATCTGCAGCAATAAGCTGTGATGGGCTGCTGAACAGATCAGATAGTGAAAGCGAATGTCGAGGGTGCCCATTTGGGTCATATCGTCGAGTTCGGCTGTAGCATACATTTCATTGAGAACTGCGCGTAACTCGACAAGATCTGCGGGCGTGGCGCGCATTGCCGCCTGCCGGACGGCAAATGTTTCGATCACGCGGCGAATACTGTAGAGTTCAGTAATGTACTCGCCGGTAATCTCGGTAACGAAGGTACCCTTGTAGGGCACATTCTTAATCAGCCCTTCCTCTTCAAGCTGACCCAGCGCTTCACGAACCGGGCCCCGACTGACCCCAAGCTGTTCGGCAATTTGGGCCTGGTTCACCTGGGCGCCGGGCAGCAGATCACCTTGCAGAATAACTTGCCGGATCGCTTCGGTGACGCTCTGACGGAGAGTGCGGGCATCAACCGGAAGAAAGGTGCTTTTAGTCATGTGGCCTACCCGTATGTAGAAGTGTTGACAGTCAACAGGCAAGTATAGTCACGCCATTCGAACACTGTCGACACGTTCACCTCGGCAATCACCTGTTAATCCTGTTATTCCTTGAATGTGGCGATCAAGTTGAGGAAGGCATCAACCTGCACAGTCACGTCCGGCCCGATGATCGCCGTGCTGTCCGGCTCCTCGATCACGCACGGCCCGGCAAGTTCCGCCCCGCCGCGCAGCACCGTCCGGTCATACACCGGCACCGTCGCGAAGCGCTCCCACACAGCCACGAAGATCGGGCGCTCGCCCGTCTGGGCCTTTGCTGCGCTGCTCGGGTCCTCGCCCACACCGGCCAGGTTCAGTTCCGGCCGTCCGCCGCTCGCCGTCAGCCGCAGCGTCATCACTTCCAGCCCCAGATGACGGTGCGCGTAGCCATAGATCGCTTCGTACTGCGCAAAGAATGCCTGCCGCACGCCTTCGAGGCCCAACTCTGCCAGCGACCCCGGCGGCAGATGCACCGTTACTTCGTGGCCTTGCCCGACGTGGCGCAGATCCAGGCTCGGTGTGAAGAGCATTGCCTCGTCCGGGATGCCTGCGCGGGCCAGGGTCGATCGGCCCTCACTGGCCAGATCCGCAAACACGCCATCGAGGTCGGCCAAGCGGTCTTCGGTTACCGGCCCGGCGTAGGTCCGCGCCAGGTCGAACGCGGTCGGCGCGGTCAGGAAGCCTAATGCACTCGCCACGCCCGCATTGGTGGGAATGATGTAGCCTTGCATCTTGAGCGCGCGCGCCAGCGCATCGGCGTGGGCCGGCCCAGCGCCGCCGAACGCCATCAGCCGTACATTGCGCGGGTCGATCCCGCGCTCGGCCACATGCACACGGGTCGCCGAGATCATGCTCTCGTTCACCACCCGGTAGATTCCGTACGCCGCTTCCGCCACCGAGCGCTCCAACTGGTCGGCCAGTGGGGCGAGCGCAGCTTCGGCGGCGGCCACGTCGAGGGTCATCCGCCCGCCCAGGAAGAAGCCGGGGTTGAGGTAGCCGAGCACCAGGTTCGCATCGGTGACGGTGGGGTTGCTGCCGCCGCGCCCGTAGCAGGCCGGGCCGGGGTCGGCGCCCGCCGAGTGCGGCCCCACCTTGAGCAAGCCCAGGTCGTCGATGCGGGCAATCGAGCCGCCGCCCGCGCCAATCTCGATCAGTTCAATCGCCGGGATACGCACCGGCAGCCCCGAGCCGCGCTTGAAGCGGTGCATACGCGCAACTTCAAACGTGTGGGTCATCTGGGCCTGGCCCTTGGTGATTACCGTGAGCTTGGCGGTGGTGCCGCCCATATCGAAGGCGACCAGGTTGGGATGGCCGGTGACCTGACCGTAGAAGATCGCGGCGAGCGCACCGGCGGCGGGGCCGGACTCCACCAGGCGGATCGGGAAGCGGGCGGCCGTATCGGCGGTGGTGATGCCGCCCGAGGAAAGCATCAGGTAGAGGTCGCGCGGGTAGCCGAGGCGCTGGAGTTGCTCCTGGAGTGCGAGCACGTAGCGCTGGGCAAGCGGCTGCACGTAGGCATTGGCGACGGTGGTGGACATGCGCTCGTACTCGCGGATCTCGGGCGCAACCTCGGCGGAGAGCGCCAGGGCCAGGTTGGGGAAGCGCGCGCGCAGGAAGGCGGCCGTCTGCTGCTCGTGGGCATCGTTGCGGTACGCGTGCAAAAAGCAGATCGCCGCCGCCTCAACCGGATTGGCCTCCAGCGCCGCAGCAAGTTCTTCAAGCTCGGCTGCGTCAACGGGACGCACCTCACGACCCTGGCCATCGATCCGGGCGCTCAGTTCGAGGCGCAGCGGGCGCGGCACAAGCGGGTCGGGGTTTACCAGCAACAGATCATAAATATCGTAGCGCATCTCACGCGCCATCTCCAACACATCACGGTGGCCACGAGTGGTGATCAGCGCCGTGCGCGCGCCCTTACGCTCGATCAGCGCGTTTGTGATCAGCGTCGTGCCGTGGATGGCGAGGGTCAGATCGCTTCCACGCGCATTGACCTGCTCCAGCAGTACGCCGATGCCTTCCAACACCGCCCGCGTCGGATCGTCGGGCGTGGTAAGCGTCTTATAGGTATGCAGTGCGCCGGATTGCGTATCCCAGAGCACGAAGTCGGTAAACGTACCGCCGATATCAAAACCGACGCGGAAGCCAGGGTGCGCGCCCATCGCAATACTCCTCTGTGAAACACTCCAGAATGCTGCAACGGTACCACCCCGCACACTGCTTTGTCAAGTCAACTGTTGACAGTTGACATGTACATAACCAATATGCTACACTTGCGCCATTCCCGTTCAGTAGTTTACAGTTCGTCGTACGGATCACGTCGTCACGCTGGTTTGATGGCGCCGGAGGCAGGATCGATCCGTTGAAGGTAGTATGTCCGGTGTCGTCGGGGCGACCCAATGCCATCCGGGCCGGGCGAATCGGCATCCGGGCCAGGGCAGCCCCATGGGGCTGCTCCAACGCCATCCGGCACATACGCATCGCCGCCGGCACGCACCCATCGCCGCACCCATTGCCGCCGGCACGCACCCATCGCTGCTGGGGTATCCGTAAGGCCGAAGCAGTCGGATGTGGTGACTGCTTCGACCCTCCATACAATCGCTGGGCGACTGCTTCGGCCCTCCATATCGCCGTCGCCCTGTCACTCATCACTTATAACTCGTCACTATGAACACACCGCTCGACCCAATCACGCTGGAAATCCAATGGCAGCGCTTGATCGCGATCATGGACGAAGTCGATAACGCCGTTGTGCGCACCTCGTTCTCCACGATTGTGGGCGAGAGCCGCGACTTTGCGGTGATTATGACCGACCACAAGGGCGCGTCGCTCTGCCAATCCAGCTTTAGTCCGCCGAATTTCTGCGTAGTGCTGCCGCGCACCTCACGCCACATCCTGGAGCGCTTTCCCGTCGAGACGCTGCGCGAAGGCGACGTGCTGATCACCAACGACGCCTGGCTCGGCACCGGCCACCTGCCCGATTATGTCGTGCTGACGCCGATTTTTTGGCAGGGCAAGGTGATCGCCTTCACCGGCATCGTGGCCCACCTCGCCGATGTCGGCGGCCACGCCGGTGATATTGAGGCGGTAGACGTATTCATGGAAGGGCTGCGCCTCACGCCCTGCAAGCTCTACGAGGCCGGCGAAGAAAACCGCCTGCTCTTCGAGATCATCGGCAATAACTGCCGGGTGCCGGATCTGGTGCTGGGCGACTTGCGCGCCATCGCCGGGGCCGCGAGCATGGCTGCCCGGCGCGTCCACGAGTTCATGGCCGACTACGACCTGAACGATCTGGTGCAACTCTCAGAAACGATCCACGACCGCTCCGAGGCCGCCATTCGCGCCCGCATCGCTGAACTGCCCGACGGCGTCTACGAGTTCGGTCTCGATATTGACGGCTACATCGACCCGGTGCATCTGCACGCCACAATCGAGATCCGCGGCAGCGATGTGTATGTCGATTACACCGGCAGTTCCCCCCAAACGCGCAAGGCGGCGATCAACTGCACCTTCAACACAACCTTCGCCTCGACGATGTACCCCTTCAAGTGCGCGCTCGTGCCGGATATCCCCAATAACGAGGGACTCTTCCGGCCGATCCATGTCTCCGCACCCGAGGGCAGCATCCTGAACTGCACCTTCCCTGCGCCGGTGAAGGCCCGCGCCAAAACAACGAACAACATGAACCAGGTGCTCTTCGGCGCGCTCTGGTCGATCTTCGGCGAGCACGGCCAGGCCGGTTCAGGCTCGATCTGGCCCTTCAAGTTCTTCGGCGAGGAGCCGGGCTACGGTCGCTTCGGTGTCCACTGCCTGCCCCACGGCGGCCGCGGCGCGATGCGCGAGATCGACGGCATGGTGCCGATCGCCTTCCCGCACAACAGTGCGGTGACGCCCACGGAGATCCTCGAACTGCGCGCGCCGATTCTGATCGAGAAGAAGGAGCTCCGCCCCGACTCAGGCGGGCCGGGCCGGCGGCGTGGCGGCCTCGGTCAGGAGATTGTTGTGCGCAGCATTGCCACCCAGCCGATGATCATGCTCCTGCGCCCCGACAAGATGTTCTTCAACCCGCCTGGGCTGGACGAAGGCCAACCCGGTGTGGTCGGCCAGGTGTTTGTCAATGGCGAAGAGATCACGCGCTTCCCGGCGCTGCCCTTCAATCCCGGCGACGAATTGCGCCTGCTGATGCCCGGCGGCGGCGGCTTCGGCCCCGTGGCTGAACGCGAACCGGCGCGGATCGCGCACGATCTTGCCCTGGGCTACATAACGCCAGAGGCGGCGGACCGCGATTATGGGTATACGCCGGATAAATAATAAACGGGGTGATGCGCGGCTATGCCGCCGCATCACCCCAAAAAGAACCAGGGCCCTGTCGCCCGCCCCCCGAGGCCACGTGGCATCTCCGTGTGGCGCGCGTCGGCCTGAACCCCAGGGCGCGTCGGAGGTGCCACGTTATGATGCTCACCCCCCGCGAACAGGAAAAACTCCTGATCTATGTCGCCGCCGACCTCGCCCGCCGTCGCCGCGCCCGCGGCCTACGCCTCAACATCGCCGAAGCCACCGCCCTGGTCACCGAGGCCCTGCTCGAAGGCGCCCGCGACGGACGCACCGTTGCCGAATTGATGGAGCTCGGTCGCCATGTCGTGAGCCGCGACGACGTGATGGAGGCCGTGCCTGATCTGCTGCCCGTTGTGCAGGTTGAGGCGACCTTCCCCGACGGCACCAAGTTGATCTCCTGCCACGATCCGATTATCTGAATCGTCCAGGCCGACGAACTTCGTTCGTCGGCCTGAACATGTGCGAGGTAGTTATGGCTAGCTCCTCCGATCGCTATATCTTGCGTGATGAGCCCGTCGAGATCAACGTCGGTCGCCCCACCGTGACGATCACCGTCAGCAATACCGGTGATCGTCCGATTCAGGTTGGTTCGCATTTCCACTTCTTCGAGGTTAATCGCGCCCTGCATTTCCCCCGCGAGCAGACCCTCGGCATGCGCCTGAACATCCCCGCCGGCACCGCTACGCGCTTCGAGCCGGGCGATACGCGCGAAGTTGAACTGGTAACCTTCGGCGGACGCCAGCGCGCCCTCGGCTTTAACAATCTGGTTGATGGCAGCACAAACACCGTTTCCGGACGGCGGGAGGCCCTCTTGCGCGCCCGTAACGCCGGTTTTAGCAGCGAGGAGTAACCGATGGCTGCGATTCCTCGTCGCCGTTATGCGGCGCTTTACGGCCCGACCACCGGCGACCGCGTGCGGCTCGCCGATACTAACCTGCGGCTCCAGATCGAGCGTGATCTCACCACGCCCGGCGACGAAGCGGTTTTCGGCGGCGGCAAAACAATCCGCGACGGCATGGCCCAGAGCGCTCTGCCGCGCAGCGCCGGCGCCCTCGACCTGGTGATCGTCAATGTGATTGTGCTTGATGCCGTTCTTGGCGTGCTCAAGGCCGACATCGGCATACGCGGCGGGCGGATCGTGGGTGTGGGCAAGGCCGGTAACCCCGATATAATGGACGGCGTGAGCCCGCAACTGGTGATCGGCCCCGGCACGGAGGTGATCAATGGCGCGCATCTGATCGCCACCGCCGGGATCATCGATGCCCACATTCATATGATCTGCCCGCAGCAGGTCTACGACGCACTCGCCAACGGCATCACCACCTTCATCGGCGGCGGCACCGGCCCCGCCGACGGCACCAGCGCCACGACTTGCACGCCCGGCCCCTGGCATATTGCGCGGATGCTGGAAGCTGCCGAAGGGCTGCCGATGAACTGGGGTTTGCTGGGCAAAGGCAACAGCAGCCGCCCCGCGGCGCTCCGCGAACAGGTTGAAGCCGGGGCGTGTGGCCTGAAGGATCACGAAGATTGGGGCACGACACCGGCCGTGATCGACTGCTCGCTGCGTGTCGCCGACGAGTACGATATTCAGGTGGCGATCCATACCGACACGCTCAACGAGAGCGCCTTCGTCGAAGACACGATCAGCGCGATCGACGGGCGCACCATCCACACGTATCATACCGAGGGTGCCGGCGGTGGCCACGCCCCCGACATCATTACGATTGCGTCGCTGCCCAATGTGCTGCCCTCGTCTACCAACCCGACCCGCCCCTATACCATTAACACACTGGCCGAACACCTCGACATGTTGATGGTCTGCCATCACCTCAATCCGGCCATCGCCGAAGATGTCGCCTTTGCCGAGAGCCGCATCCGCAAAGAGACGATCGCCGCCGAAGATGTGCTGCACGATCTGGGCGTACTGAGCATCTACTCCTCCGACTCGCAGGCAATGGGCCGGGTAGGTGAAACCGTTACGCGGGCGATCCAGACCGCGCACAAGATGCGCGAGCAGCGCGGCCCGCTGCCCGAAGACGGCCCCGACCACGAGAATAACCGCGTGCTGCGCTACATGGCCAAGCTGACGATTAACCCCGCCCTGGCCCACGGGATCGCCCACGAAGTCGGCTCGCTGGAGCCAGGTAAGCTCGCCGATATTGTGCTCTGGGACGCGGCCTACTTCGGCGTGAAGCCCAAACTGGTGATCAAAGGCGGCATGATCGCCTGGGCGCTCATGGGCGACCCCAACGCCTCGATCCCCACCCCGCAGCCGGTGCTTTACCGCCCCATGTTCGGCGCCTTTGGCCGTGCGTTGGGCCAGACCTGCGTGAACTTCGTGTCGCAAGCCAGCATCGACCTGGGCAACTACGATCGGCTGGGCTTGCAGCGCCGCGCTGTGGGCGTACGCGGCTGCCGCACGGTGGGCAAGGCCGATATGGTGCGTAACAACGCCATGCCAAAGATCACCGTCAACCCCGACACCTACGAAGTTTTTGTTGATGGTGAACTAGCCACCTGCGAGCCTGCCGAGCGCCTGCCGCTCACCCAGTTGTATTTTCTCGTATGAACAGTGACCCAACGATGCAACCGGGCGCATTGCTCGCTGCGCTGCAACTGGGCGATTCGTTCTTTCCATCAGGGATGTTTACGCAGTCGCATGGCCTGGAGCGTTTTGTCGAACACGGACTACACGATGAAGCAGGATTAGAGTCAATACTCCATTCTTACCTGCTTGATCAGGCTGCGCTGGGTGATGCCCTGGCGGCGCGCTGGGTGGTGCGCGCCGCCGAAGCCGCTGACCTGGCGTTGGTAGGAGCCATCGACCAGCGGCTCACGGCGTTCAAGCTCGCACCCGAAGCGCGGGCCGCCTCGTTGCGTTGTGGCCGACAAATGCTCACGCTCGGCGCAACGCTCAGCGAACGGGCCGAACTGCAAGCGTATGCCCACCGGATTGTTGCTGAACCTACGTGCGGCAACCAGGCTGTGGCCCTGGCGCTGCTTAGTTGGGCCGCCGGCCTTGATGAAGAAGCTGCGGTGTGTGTCGAACTGCATGGCCTCACCATCAGCCTCATCAGCGCCGCCGTGCGCCTCGGCGCGTGCGACCACATCACAGCCCAGCGCATCATCTGGCGTGCGCGTCCGGTGATCGCTCAGGCCGGCGCCGCCAGCCGCGACCTGCACTGGCGCGATCTCGGCGGTTTTGCGCCGCTGATCGAACTCATGCAATGTCAGCACGCCTATGCCGAAACGCATATGTTTGTGAGTTAGACGACAGGCGGCAGGCGGAGCGTCCTCGGTCCCTAAATCTGCGTCATCTGCGCAATCTGCGGATGCTATCGAAAGGTAATCATTATGACTACCCACATCCCCCGGATCGGCATCGGCGGGCCGGTTGGCTCGGGCAAAACCGCTCTGGTTGAAGCGCTCGTACCGCGCCTGATCGAACAGGGCCATCGCCCGCTGGTAGTGACGAACGACATCATCACCTTTGAGGATGCTGAGCACGTGCGCCGCACCCTCGCCGGCATCCTCGCTCCTGACCGCGTCGTCGGTGTTGAAACCGGCTGCTGCCCGCATACTGCCGTCCGCGACGACCCGACGATGAACCTGGCCGCCGTCGGCGAGCTTGAGGCCGCCCATCCCGATGCTGATGTGCTGCTGCTGGAGAGTGGTGGCGATAACCTGACCCTCACCTTTAGCCGCGCACTGGTCGATCTGACGATCTTTGTGATCGACGTGGCCGGCGGCGACAAAATTCCACGCAAACGCGGCCCTGGCCTGGTACAGGCCGACCTACTCGTGATCAACAAAACCGATCTGGCGCCGTACGTCGGCGCAAGCCTGGAAGTAATGGAGCGCGACGCACGGCTCGTGCGCGGCGATCGACCCTTCCTGTTTACCAACTGTCGTACCGGCGCGGGCGTCGATGCCGTTCTGGCCCAGATCACGCAGGCGCTCCTGCCGCAAGCCCGCGTCTGATGAGCGCCCAACATGCTCGCCTCGACCTTGCGCTGATCGCCAATGGCGCACGCACCCGCCCGGCGCGGGCGCTCGCAACGCCGCCGCTGCAAATCTCGCGGGCGCGCTACGATAACCCGGCCAACTCTGCTGAGCTTGCGCTTACGCTAACTCAGCTCGGTGGAGTATTGGCCGGCGACTGCTACGACCTCAACGTTGAGGTTAGCGCTGCGGCACAGGCCACAATCACTGCGGCTGCCGCAACCCAGATCTACACCATGCCCAGCGGCGCAGCCCAGCAACAGGTACGCATTTGCGTAGCGCCCGACGCCGAATTGACCTGGCATACCGCGCCGCAGATCCTCTTCAGCGGCGCAACCTACCGCCAGCACACGCAAATCGAACTCGCCTCCGGCGCATACCTCGCCCTGAGTGAGATCCTGGTGGCTGGACGACTTGCCCACGGCGAATGCTGGCGTTTCGACCACTATTCAAGCATGCTTGAGATCTGCGATCCGTCCGGGCGGTTACTGGCCGGCGAGCGGATTGTGCTCGAACCAGGGCGACGCAGTCCTGCGGTGGCCGGCGTTATGGAGCGCTTTGCCGTGCTTGGCACACTCTGGCTGCTCGGCGACACCTTCGATGCCGAGCGGCTCGCCCGCCGAATCAGCACGACGAATACCCGGATCAGCGCCGCTGTGTTACCCGCCGGCTGCGGCCTGGTTGTGCGCGTTTTGGGCCACCAACTTACGGCAACTCAACAGACCCTTTACGCCCTTGCCAATCCATCCACCAATTGTCCCTTGCCGTAATTCCCTACCGAGCGCATACTACTAATTCAGGGCTCTAGAAGTTCCTTGCCGTTGTGACGAACGTCTATTGACGACCAACGACCAACGACCAACGACCACCATCGCCCATCGTCCACGTCGTCCGTCGTCCGTCGTCCGTCGTCCGTCATCCGTCGTCCGTCGTCTTTCGTCCGTCGTCCGTCGTCTTTCGTCCGTCGTCCGTCGTCTTTCGTCCGTCGTCTTTCGTCTTTCGTCCGTCGTCTTTCGTCTTTCGTCCGTCGTCCGTCGTCTTTCGTCCCTATCTAAAGGATCAGAATGGTGCGCCGCGATCTGTTTTATGGTTGGGTCGTTGTCGGCGTTACCGTAGCAACACTGCTCATTTCGGCGGGAATTCGTGCCGCCCCTGGCGTGCTGATTGTCCCGCTGGAACTCGATATGGGCTGGAGCCGTGGGCTACTCTCGTTCGCAGTGTCGATCGGCTTGCTGCTCTTCGGGCTGGCCGGGCCGTTAGCCGGTTGGCTTGTCGATCAATATGGGCCGCGCCGGGTAATGCTTGGCGGCCTGCTGCTGATGGCCTTGAGTATGGCGATCAGCGCGGTGGTACGCGAGCCGTGGCAGTTGGTGTTGATCTGGGGTGCGCTGAGCGGCCTTGCCACCGGCCTAGCCGGCGCGCTACTCGGCACGGCCGTGGCGAGCCGCTGGTTTGTAGCCCGCCGCGGCCTGGTGATCGGCATGTTCGGCGCGGCCACTTCCGCCGGCCAGTTGATCTTCCTGCCCGCCATTGCCGGCCTGACCTTAGCGATTGGCTGGCGCGGCGCAACCTTCGCTTTGGGCGCCGTCGCGCTCGGATTGATCCCGGCTGTGTTCGTACTCATGCGGGACAGTCCGGCCAACGTGGGGCGCTTTCCCTATGGCCTAACGAGTGCGCCGCCGCCGGCGGCATTATGAGCGTGGCCCTGCGCACCCCGGCCTTCTGGCTGCTCGCGGGCACGTTCTTCATCTGTGGCGCAACCTCGAACGGCCTGGTCGGCACGCATTTTGTGCCCCACGCCATCGAGAACGGGATTACGCAGAGCGCCGCAGTGGGCGCACTTGCGCTGATGGGCATAATGAACTTCGTCGGCACGCTTGGCTCCGGCTGGCTCACCGATCGCTACGACCCGCGCGTGCTGCTCGCCTGCTACTACAGCTTTCGCGGCATCTCGCTGCTGTTCCTGCCGGTGCTTACAACACCATATGGACTGGTCTTCTTCGCCATCCTCTTCGGCCTCGACTATATTGCTACTGTACCGCCTACTGCCGCGCTCGTCGCCGATACGTTCGGCCGCCAGAATGCAGGCACCGTCTTCGGTTGGGTTTTTTGCGCGCACCAGATCGGCGCCGCCCTGGCGGCCTGGCTGGGTGGCGTTTCCCGCGAGTGGCAGGGCGATTACACTGCGGCCTTTAGTGCCGCCGGCGCGCTGGCGATCCTGGCGACGGCACTGGCCTTGCGTATTCGGCGCGGTGCGGTGCTGGTTGCGCCCGCATAATGGACTCCAGTCCTAACGGCATTATCGCGCTTCTTATCGCCCTGATCGCGGCGCTGATCTTGACGGTGATCAATTTTTCGCACTCTGCTTTAGCCTTATAATACGCTTTAGCACCCTCCTGAATCCTGAGTCCTGAATTCTGAATCCTGGAGCATCCCATGCGCCTGGCTCATCTTTTTGGACGCACGCTGCGCGACGCACCCGCCGACGCCGAGCAGATCGGCCACCAGTTGGTGCTACGCGCCGGGTTAGTACGCACGCTCGCTCCCGGCAGCTACGCCTTGCTGCCGCTAGGCATGGCTGTTGTGCGCCGAATCGAAGCGATTATGCACGCCGAACTGAGCCGGGTTGGCGCCGCCGAGTTTCGCACGCCGGTAGTGCAACTCGCCGCGCTCTGGGAACAGACCGGCCGATATGCCCAGTACGGCCCGCAGATGCTGCGCCTGAGCGACCGCGCCGAGCGCCCGCTGATTGTTGCGCCGACCCACGAGGAAGCGGTAGCCGAGCTTAGTCGCCAGATCATCGACTCGTATCGCCAGTTGCCCCAACTGATCTATCAGATCCACACCAAGTATCGCGACGAAGTACGCACCAAGGGCGGCCTGATGCGCCTGCGCGAGTTCATTATGCTCGATGGCTACTCCCTCGACGCCGACGCAGCCGGGCTCGACGCCAGCTACGACCGCTTCGCCACCGCCTTCGAGCGCATCTTTGAGCGCTGCGGCGTACACTATGTTGCAGTTGAGGCCAGCGCCGGCGAGATGGGCGGCGGCGAGCCACGCGAGTATATGGCCCTTTCGCCCTCCGGCGAAGATACGCTGGCAATTTGTGCTGCTTGTGGTTACGCCGCCAATAGCGAGGTAGCCGCCTTCACCGCTGCAATCGGGGATCAGCCGCTTCAACGGCCCGCTGTTCAGAGTAGCTCAGCAGCGCCCTTCAGGGCGCGTTCCCAAACGCCGGATGATGGCTTCAGCCCAGACTCGCCCCCGCCCCTTAGCGAAGTCGCCACACCCAACACCGCTACCATCGCCGATCTGGCGCTGTTTCTGGGCCTCCCTGAATCCGCAACGGCCAAGGCAGTCTTTTTTGATACGCCCGAGCGCGGCCTGATCTTCGCCGTGATTCGTGGCGACCGTGAGGTGAATGAGGACAAGTTGCGCGCCGCCGCCGGCGTGAGCGAGTTACGCCCCGCCGAGGCCGCAACAATCCTCGCTGTTGGCGCCGTGCCCGGCTACGCCTCTCCCGTTGGTCTGAAAATCGCCGTCGATCCTGCCGTCGGCGCCCTGTCGCCTGCCGCCATCTTCGTCATCGCCGACCCAACCGTCGTCAACGCCGGCCCGCTTGTGGCCGGGGCCAATCGCGCCGGCTATCATTTGCGCAATGTCGTCTACGGCCGCGACTGGCGGGCAAGCCGGGTCGCCGATATTTGTGCCGTGCAACCCGGCGACCTGTGCGCCCGTTGCGGTACGCCGCTGGATCTGGAAAAAGGCGTTGAGATCGGCCATATCTTCAAGCTCGGCACGCGCTACACTACCGCGCTCGGCGCCACCTATCTCGACGAACAGGGCGCGAACCGACCGATTGTAATGGGTTCCTACGGCATCGGCATTGAACGCCTGCTCCAGATCATCGTCGAGCAGCACCACGACAATGCCGGGATCGCCTGGCCCACCGCCGTCGCCCCTGCCGATGTCCACCTGATCGCGCTCGGCAAGGGCCAGGCCGTACGCGATGCAGCAGAAACACTGTACAGCGAACTGATCAATTCCGGCGTTCAGGTCATCTATGACGACCGCAACGAGACAGCCGGTGTCAAATTTAACGACGCCGATCTGATCGGCTTACCACTACGTCTCGTGATCAGCGAGCGACTCATGGCTACTGATGAGCTTGAACTAAAACCACGTCGTGGCGCAGCGCAGCGCATCCCCCGCACGACGCTGCTTGACGCGATTCGTATGGCCCTTGTCGACACTCAATAGCGTACGGGCGGGTCGCGACCCGCCCTCCCCGCCCTCTCAGGTGGAGGGTTTTTGCCGTTGCCCGCACCCCCAACCCCGCTCCCTGAGCGGGAGCGGGGCTTCCGACAGCATTAGGACGCCGAATTTGCGGCGGCTCCCCCTGCTCCATGTGAGGGAGCAGGGGGTTGGGGGGATGCGGGGAATAGCGCATTGGGACGCGATCCTGTAAAAACCCTACACCTGCAAGCCCTCCCCGCCCCACCGCCACCTGCCGCCCCGCTTGCCCCGCTGCCCCTGTCGCTTGAGCGACTGGGCAGCCCTCACGCAGTC
>JBBRUG010000116.1:0-16266 GCA_038247995.1 Chloroflexales bacterium
CATCGGGGCTGGAACGGACTCTTGATGCCTTGTCAGCATAGAGCCGGAACTGCCGACGCGGAAGGGGACGCCATTGGGGCAATGCCGGAACCAGGTGGGGACATAAAGGGGAACGTGATGCAGCCTCCATCGTCCCGTGTTTCCCAACGAACGCCGTCCAGCGACCAGCCGCAAGAGCGGCTGGTAGGCGCCTGCTATGCTATACTTCCCGTATCCAGACCCCTAAAATCGCCTATACCATTCCAATAACCCTATGAGCCCTAACCCCGCCGACCTCGCCCGCCAGATCGCCGAGTTGGAAGCCGACCTCGCGCATGTGCGCTCTGAACGCAGCCGCGCCGCCATCGAAGCCGACATCGCGGAACTGCGCTCACAGCATGCCGCACTGCTGAACATTGGCCCCGGCGCGCAGCTGGGCGATCTGACGATGGGCGACATGCCGGCCAAAACATCGACAAGCGCACCGGCACCGTCGAAGCACGCGATGAGGCCGAGGTAAACCAGGCCATCGGCGTGAACTACGGCGTGGTGCAAGCGTTCTTTGGCGGCAACCCGCCCGCCGATGGCGAAGCGCTGCTGCGGCGCTACCTCGATACGTTGTGTGAGCGCTATCGGCCCCTGGCGCTTGGGCGGTTGCTCACCCGCGAGCGCAGCGGCGACGAGCGCACCACCACGCCGCCTCTGCCGCTGCGGGCCGTCTACACCGCGCTGGCCACCGATGCGCGGGTGCGCTGCGAGCGTTTCAATTTGACCTTTGAGGAGCTCGACAAAGCGATCACCGCCGCCGATCCCGACCGCCTTGCGCCGGATCAGATCCGCTTCCCCGTGGCCGAACTCGACGAGTTGCACGAGGTAGCGACAATGCTCCGCGCCGATGTGCGTGATGCGCCGACCCGTTCGCTGCGCGAGATCTACGGCAGCCTGCGGCGTGGTTTGCCGCGTACCTCCGGCAGCAAGAAGCAACAGCGCGTTTCTGGTCATTGGTACGAACCTGAACTGGCGGTTGCCGCGCTGGCGCCGCCGCGTAGTCGGATCGTGCTGCTGGGTGATCCCGGCTCGGGCAAATCGACCGTGCTGCGCTACCTGGTGGTCTGCATCGCCGAGGCGCTGTTGAGCGGCGCGACCACCGGCCCCGCCGATCTGCGCGGTTGGACGGAGGTCACGCTGCCGGTGCCGATCTTCTGCCCGCTCGGCCCGGTGGCCAAGGCGCTTGATGATGATCCTGATCACGATCTGGAGCGCCTGGAAACCGCCGTGCTGCGCAGCGTCTACCGTGAGGGCAGCCCGCTGGCCGGGCTGCGTGACCGCTTATTCCAGGCCTGGAGCAGCGGCAGTGTGTTACTCTGCTTCGATGGGCTGGACGAAATTTCCGGTACACTGGAAACAACCCGTGCCGATGAACTGAGCCGCCGGGAGCGCCTGGCCGTTGCGCTGCACCGCCTGGCCCAGGAGGTCGGTGATGCACGGGTGGTGGTGACCTGCCGCACCCGCCCGTATGAGCAGGATCGCGCCTGGCAACTGCCCGAACCCTGGCAGGTGCGCCGGATCGAGCCGTTTGCGCTGGGCCAGGTGCGCTTCTTTGTCGAGCAGTGGTACACCCAGAGCTGCGCAGCGCCCGGCGCGACGCTCAGCGCCGACGAAGGGCAGGCCAGAGCCGCCGAACTCCTGCGGGCTATTCCCGCAAAACCCGGCCTGCGCGATGTGTGCCACTCGCCGCTGTTGCTCACAATGGTGGTGCTGCTGCACTACAACCAGAAGCAGTTGCCCGACGAGCGCGCCGAAGTCTACGAGGAGTTGGTGAGCCTGCTGCTTGACCGCTGGGAGTGGGTGCGCTCCAGCGAGCGCGAGCAGGTCAAACTGGTGCCCTTTGGTGATCGGCTGGGCCTGCCAAAGCTGCGTGCCCGCGATCTGCGCACGGCGGTCAACGAACTGGCCTACGAGGCGCACCGGATCGCTCAAGATGGACGCGGCGTGATCCCCGAAGGGATTGTCTACGATCTGCTCAAACCGCATGTCCAGATTGCGATCGATCCCGCCGATCCTGATCGGGTGAAGAAGAGCGTCTGGACGGCGAAGGTCGAGACATTTCTCGAATTGCTGGTTGAAGAGAGCGGCCTGATCCAACCCGACGCCGACGGCAACTACGTGCTGCCGCACCTGACGTTCGAGGAATACCTGGCGGCGTGTTCGCTGGCCGAACGCCAATACATCGGTCTCGAACTGGCCTACGCGCGCTGGAGCGAGGGCGCGGATCGCTGGCGCGAGCCAATGCTGCTGCTGATGGGCTGCTTACGCCGTGAGAATAAGCACGCTGAGGCAAAACACTGGCTGGATCTGCTGCTCAATCCGGTGTTCGGTACGGCGGAGAAAACGCGCGCCCAGCAGCAACGTGACGCCGTGCTGGCAGCGGCCTGCTACGCCGACCTGGGCGGACGGGGCTACCTGCGCAAACACCACCATGAGCGTACGGTGCAGGCGTTTGAGGACAGCTTGCAGATCGCGCTGGTCGATCTGCTCGAACAACCTGATCCAGCCAACCTGCTGCCGTTGCGCCTGGAAGCCGGCCAGGCGCTGGGGCGGCTAGGCGATCCCCGCTTCCCGGTGGATTCGGTGCAATGGATTGAGCAACTAGCGCAGCGCAACGAGCAGTTCGGCGAGCCATCGGGCTACTTCTGTTACATGCCGCAGGGAACCTACCGGATCGGCGGGTGGGACGGTGGCAAAGAGTCCGCTGAATTGTCGCTCCAATCCTTCTGGATTGCACGCTTGCCAATCACCGTGGCGCAGTATGCGCCCTTTGTGGAGCAGGGCTACGGGCGGGACGCCGAGCGCTGGTGGACGCCAAACGGTTGGCGCTGGAAGCAGGACCGTACGCGTACACAGCCATATCGCTGGGGGCAGCCTTCGTACAACGGCGCAAACCAGCCGGTGACGGGCGTAACCTGGTACGAGGCGACGGCCTACTGCGCCTGGCTGACGGAACTCCTCAAGGAACAGATGCCGACAGGGTATCTCATTCGCCTGCCCACGGAAGCGGAGTGGGAGACAACGGCGAGCTTCGACGGTACGAGCGAGCGCTGCGTGTATCCCTGGGGCAACGCGGAACCGACGACCGAGTTGGCGATCTATGATGCGGCAAAACTGAACGCGGCGGCGCCGGTCGGCAGTTGCCCAGCCGGGGCGGCGGCTTGTGGCGCACTTGATCTGGCAGGGAATGTATGGGAGTATACGGCAAGCAACCATGCCGATTACCCAGGCCAGAGTACTACTGGCGCAAAAGATTTTACAACAGACGAATGGGATGTGCCGCTGCGTGGTGGATTATACTACCAGGATAGTACATATGTTCGCTGCGGGGCGCGGATCCGCCTCCCTCCCGTCTACGACTCCATCATCATCGACGACTTCGGTTTTCGGATTGTGGTGGCCCCTCCGCTTGGGCATAGCCAATAGCCGATAGACCGATAGCCGAAAGGCGCAGTGATGCGTGTCTTTGAGCAGCAGTTGATGGAACGCCTGGAAGACTATGCGCTGCGGATCATCACGGTGTATGGAACATTGCCCGACTATCCAGCTTCGGGACATCAAGTAGCGCAGGTGCTTGGCAAGCAACGCTTGCGTTCGGGTACATCTGTCGGCGCGAACTTTGCCGAAGCAACTCGTACGCATAGTCTGGCTGACAAAGCAGCGAAGCAGCAGATATGTATCAAAGAACTGGAGGAAACCGCTTACTGGCTGCGCTTACTCGTCAAAACCAATTTGATTTCTGCCCCACGCATGGAGTCGTTACTGGCCAAAACCAGCGAACTAACCGCGATTTTTGTGGCGAGTGTGCGCAAACTTCAGCGCGAGCTCTAACAATCAGCTATCGGCTATCGGCCTATCGGCTATCGTCATAAGGTGCCGAAACAGATATACATTTCACTGCAATATCGCATACAATAGCAATGGGCCGGTCGTCACGGCGCACCCAGGTTGCCCATGTCAAACGCTGCGGGTTGCCAGATCGAGTATTGGTACTGCCTTCAACCCTGCGCCTTTCGGCTATCGGATTTTCGGCTATCGGTTTCACCGTCCTGTCCATCCATGTGCTGATCCGGGGCTGTGCTATCCCGGTGGCCTGGCACATCGTGCGTGCCACGGCCAAAGGCGCCTGGCAACCGCACTGGGAAGCGCTCTTCCTGCAGCTTCAGGGCAGTGTGCCCGACGACTGGACGGTCATTGTCGCTGCCGACCGAGGGGCCGTTGACCGCATCCACTTCTAGCGGGCACGCCGTGGTGCGGGTATCGTTCGGTTCGCAGGCGTCGGGTAGGGCGTCGGTTGCGGTACCTGCGGTCGCCGTCGGCGTGAGCACCGGTGCGGTGGAGGCTTCCGGCAGCGGTGGCAGTGACGGCAGGGGCGGCACGCCATCCGTTGGTGGTGCCGTGACAACCGGTGTTACCACAATGGGCTCGCCTAAAATGCGGAATGTGTCAAGTACCTTGGCTCTTCCGCAAGTCGCGTGATCGCAACCTATCTGACCGCATTCTGATGCTGCCCGGACCCAACAAAGTAGCCAGATTCACGCAACTTGCGGAAGAGCCAGTACCTTTGGACAGGAGTCTGGGCCAAATGCGGTGCAGTGCGGCACCCACCGCCAGGCCATCCGGGGCAGCCTACCCGACAGCCGAAATGGGGTCAAGGGGCGGCTGCGCCGCTGAAACCCGTGACGCGCCGGGGTCAGCCGCCGATCCTGCGCCAGACAGGGTGCTGGTGGTCAACACCACCAATGCTCCCTAAACTCGACCAGAATCTGTCTCACTGGGGCTTGACACGTTCCGCTGCGCCCAACTCAATGCCATCTGCATTGGGCTGAGCACGCGGTCTTGCATGCGTTGGAGCCAGGCGATGATGCGCGACAGACGGGCGAGGCCCATAAGGAACAGTGCCACAAACATCGCCACGATCATATTGCCGGGGTCACGGAACCATTCCTCCATGGGAAGCCTCCTTCGTCAATTGCTGGTTATGCTGCTGCTTCGACCGGTCTCCGCCGCCGGAGCCACCGCCAGGTCGGTACGACCCAGAGGTTCCAGAGGTCGCTGATCACCCAGCGGGCGATCTTCTCCGGGAGGTACGCAAAGGCCAGACCAAGCAGCGCACTGATGCTATAGTTGAGCCAGAGGCGATCTGCCACCGGCTCCAGGTGTGTCAGGCCCGCGCCTGCCAACACCGGCAACAGGCCGCGTACCGTGGTCAGGACATCAAAGGCGAGGACGGCAAGCCACAACCCGAGACGCAGCAAGAAAATGGGGAGCCGGCGTTCACGGCGTGGCCAGAGAAAGATCTCGACGGCTGAAATCAGGACGGGAAGCCACCAGTGCTGCCACCAGGGCGAGCGCTGGATGAACGCACCGATAGGGGCGAAGGTGTCACCGAGATAATCGAGCGAAAAGACGCCGCCATAGTACCACATCAGGCTGCCAATCAGCGTCGCGCCGATAAGCGCTAACGTGGTACCAATGCGTCGATACAAGCCGCGAATGGCTGTGGGCGGCGGAAGCGGTGGGTCGTCGATTACCTCGCGGCGCAGGCGTGGCGAACGCACTGGCGCGTGTGCCTGCGGCAGTGGCATAGGTGGTTCAGAGTCGGGAGATACCGCAGACGTGACTGGTTTCGGGCGGGCTGCGAACAACTTTTTGCGAACTGGCATGGATGTTCGCTCCTTCTCAGATGGTACGATGAACGTAAGCCTCTGGACTGTGGTACAGGGGTGAGCCGGGGGCTGTTCACAGCAGCCATCCCGGCACGAAACGATGCATCAGACGTCGATGCCAATGGTTGCGAACGGGTCATCGGCCTGCCCGTCGGGTGGGATGGCTTCCTGCAATACGAACGGGTCATCGACCTGTTCAGCGGGTGGGACAGTGTCCGCCGGTGCGGTAGGCTGCTGAACGGGAAGCGCAGGGAAGACTTCACTCCTCCCTGCCGTCAGGTGGGCAAAGACCTAGCGCAGCGCGGCGTGTACGTCGTCGTGCAGGTCGGCGGCGAGTAGGGCCGCAATCTCACGCTCCAACCCATGAAGCTTAGCTCCGGTTGCCGCCGCGCCGAGGATGATCAGCGCACGGGTCGCCGGGTTCACCGGCCCGGCCTGATCAATCACAGTGCGGAGTGTCGCACTGACGCGCACCGGTAGGAGACGCGTGGTTGTCGTCATACGCGGCCTTTCTGCCATCTGCGCTCGGCGGCTGGTATAATGACGAGACGCAACCAATGGAGGTGCTGATGCAGCCACCATTCCCAGGGATGGATCCCTATCTGGAAGCCCCCAGCCTGTGGCCCGATGTGCATGCCGCCCTGGCGGCAGCGCTGCGCCGCCAACTCCAGCGGCAGATCAGCCCGCGCTATGCGGCGGTGCTGGTGCCGTATACGGCCTTTGAGACCATCGACGTGACCACTGCACGGGCTATGGTTCCCGATATCGGGATTGTGGATAACAACCAGCCGGCGCCGCCGGCGACCGGGGTAGCGATTGCGCCTGCGCCGCTGAGCGGGCTGCTGACGGTCGACCTGCCCACGCGCTACAGCCGCATCGAGATCCGCATGCTCAGTGACGAAACCCTGGTCACCGCGATTGAAGTGCTCGCGCCGGTCAACAAGCGCGCCGGTGCCGAGGGTGCCGATGCCTATGAGCGGAAGCGGCGCGAGATCCTGCGCAGTGAAGTCCATCTGCTGGAGATCGACCTGCTCCGCGCAGGACGCCGTCCCAGTCTGGCGACGCCGCTGCCGCCCAACCCCTACTTCGTCTTTCTGAGCCGGGTCGAGCAGCGGCCACGGGTCGATATCTGGCCGTTGACGATGCAGGACGCCATTCCGCTGGTGCCGGTGCCGTTGCGTGCGCCCGACCCGGATGTGCCGCTGGATCTCAGTGGCGCGTTGCACGACATCTACGCCGACGCTCGCTACGATATGCGCATCGACTATCGGCAAAGTCCCCCACTGCCGGAAATGTCGCCGGCCGATGCCGCCTGGCTTGATGCGCATCTGCGCGGGTGCGGCCTGCGCGATTGATCCCCGCTTCATGCGGCTGCTCCTCCCAACCTTCGTGCCAACCGGGCATAGCCCCGCGCAATCGCGGTCTGGGGCTGAGCAACGGCCTGTGCATGGGCGAAGCGGCGCTGGATAGCCGTAACCAACGGCTCGACCTCCGCGCCGCCACCGCCGATGAGAATGGCCTCGAACTGCGCGCCACTGCCCCAGGTTTCGACAAGCCGGGCGGCAATCGCCTCGCCGTTCTGGAGCAGCGGGCGATCCCATCCGGCGGGTAGCGTGCGTGGCTTCCCAGCAATCAACAACGCCTGGGCACGCACAGCCTGGTCAGCCTCGTACAGCGTCAGTTCCCGCTCGCACGCCGCACTGAGTTGGCCACTGATCTGCTGCAGCGGGCGGGCGGTGCCAAGCTGGTAGGTCGCCAAACTCGTCGGCACCGGGATCATCCGCCGCAACACGGCGATGTCCACCGTGTGATGCCCCAGGTCAACCACTGCGACCTGGCCTTCAAGCAGGGCCGGATCGCCGGTGACCTGGCCGTGATTGTCGAGCGTCTCGGCGTAGATCAGGCCAAGCGGCTCAGGAATAACCCGAATGCCGCTGTAGCCGCTCCAGGCCTCGCGGAGATGCGCTCCGAGTGCCCGCGCCTTTGTTGGATCGCTCGCCCAGGTGGCGGGCAAGCCGGTCACGCACATCCCGCCGGCGGCACCGTTCAGCGCCCCAAAGCGATCCACCGCCCCCCGCACAAGCGCCGGCACAAACGCCGGGTCGCTCAGGCGCTCCTGGGCGAGAATGGTCAGGGGTGCCGGTGCGAGCAGCGCGTCCTCACCCGTCCACCACTGCGCGCCGCCCGCTTGCACCGTCACCGCACGACCAATTGCGCCGGTCACACTCCGGCCAGCGCGGCCAATCAGCGCCGGAAAGACCACCGGCTCCAACTCGTTCCCCTGTCGGTCGATGATCACGTATTTCACATAGCCGTGGCCAATATTCGGGCCGTGGCCCGCGTGTGATGACTGGGTCATTGTTGGTTCTCCATAGACGTTTCTGATCGGATAGGTTGTACCGATCTGCCACAGCTGCGCGCCGAGTGCTACAATGTCTATGCAGCGTTCTGCGCGGGAAGCTTGCTCAATAGCACGTATTTCGATCCTGTAGTACGCGCATGATGCGCAATCACACAGAGGTACCCCATGATCCTGGAAGATATCCTGACGACCATTCCCAAGCTGACGACACGTGAGCAGTTGCTGCTTTTAGAAGCTCTGAGTCGGGCGTTGCGCACCGAGTTGGAAACCCCAACGCCCCACGGTTCGGCCGAACGCCTGTTGGGGATTATCCCGATGGCGAGCGATGTAACCGATGAAGAGGTTGACCGCATCCGAGTTGAGGCACTTCTGGAGAAGCATTCGTAATGCGGGTGCTTATCGACACTGATGTCGTGCTTGATCTCATGCTCAAGCGAGCCGCGTTCTATGCTGATGCCTTTGCCCTCTGGCAGGCAGGTGATCAGGGGCGCTATGATAGGTATATCGCCGCAATAACGCCCATAAACGCCTACTACATCGCACGCAAAATGCTTGGTGTGCCCGCTGCCCGATTGGCCATTGGCCAGTTGCTTGCGGCGACCAAGATCTGCACTATTGACGACCGTGTCTTGCAGACCGCCCAGGCATCCTCGACCACCGACTTTGAGGATGCGGTGCAGATCGCAGCGGCGCAGCAGGCGGGTATGGATGTGATTGTTACCCGGAATACCGCTGACTATGCCGCGTCGCCGATCCCCGTCCTCACCCCAACTGCGTTCCTTACCAGCCTGGTATCGCCTCCTCCGGAAACAGACGAGTCGTAGGTCGCGCCTGAGATTCAGGCCGTGTCCTGCGTTAGCCATTGGATGAACCTTTCTGCTGCGCCCGGCGCAGCGTGGTGGTGACGAAGGTGGCAAAGACGGCGATCCCTTCGAGTTCGGGGTCGTAGGCGGCCCAGCCCTCGATGACCAGTGCATCGTCGAGATTGGCGAGCGCCTCCTCCATTCCCCGCCAGTGCTTGTGGGCGATGTAGACCGTGTAGGTGGTGGGTGTTGTCGGGATATCCGGTAAACCTTTGGGCAGGCTCGGCCCGCGCGTGTTCGCCATCGCGAGTAGCACACAGTTCGGGCGCACCGCCACGGCTCCGGGCCGACCGACCAGCGTAATCTTCACGTCGCTGATGCTTCCTTTCTGCGCGAGGGCATCGCGCACCACGGTCATGCGAGTGGCCCAGGTGAGCAGCGGCAAGCGGTTCAGGGCTCGCTGCTGTCGGCTGCGCGTGCGCCGCCCGCCGGTCTGCTGCTTCACCAGTTGAAAGAAGATCCCGCCGACCGTCCGCCGTCGGCTGCCGTCGGGAATGACCTGCCCGCCGGCGGCTTCGATGCGCAATGCCTCCTGGGCAAGCGCCTGTGCCCGTGCTGCACCGAGCTTGGCGACAATCCGGCGGATCTGCCGCCGGGGATCGGGGGCGGTCTCCTTGAGCAGGGCAGCGATGGCCTGGGCCACATTGATCTTTGTGCCGTCAGGGTTCATGCGCCGCCCCCCGTGTGGTAGAATCGGCGTACGACGTCGGAGCTGTGCTGTATGCGCAAGGAGTGTTCTATGCCAACCGTGAGTCTGACGAATGAACAGGTCACGACCCTGGTGGCGCAGTTGCCCACCGACCAACAGGAGGCCGTGCTGACGTTTCTGCTCACGCGCCATTGGCCGACCTGGATTGCGCTTTCCCAGCAGGGCGCCGCCGGCGTGCGCGCTGCCGCTGCCCAACGCGGCAAGGACTGGGACACGATGACCGAAGACGAGCGGGAGATCTTCATTGACGACATGCTGCATGAGGATCGCTGATGTCGCCCAGTGTCGTCTTTGATACGAATGTGCTGCTCTCGGCATTGCTCTCGTTGCAGGGCACGCCGTTTCGCTGTCTGGCGCTGGCGCGACTGGGACACATCACGTCGATCACCTGCCAGGAGATCCTGGATGAGTTCGCCGCGAAGCTGGAGCAAAAGTTCGCGTACACACCGACGCAGACCCAGATGGCGGTCGCTGAGATTCAACAGTGGTCGCGCCTCGTTGCCTTGAACCAGCGGGTGCAGGTCGTCGCGAACGATCCCGCCGACAACAAGATTATCGAATGTGCGCTTGCCGGTGCAGCGACGTATATCGTCACCGGCGACCGCCGCCACCTGCTGCCGCTCGGCAGCTATCAGGGCATCCGTATCCTCAGCCCGGCCGACTTTTTTCACCAATTCCCGCACGTGTAATGCAGATGCGCCGATCATGGCGTTCCTTTCGGGTGCGCGTGCTGTTCAGCACGTCGCCGATAATCCCCGGCCTGCAGCGTGATGATCACGGCGTCAAGGGCGGCGTCGTGCAGGCGCGAGGCGATCCGCCCGTCGAGGCGGTCGAGGCGGACGTTGCTCGTAAACACCGTTGGCAACTGGTAGTTGTAGCGGTGATTGACGAGTTGATACAGCTTCTCGGAGGCCCAGGGCGTCGTACTCTCCGTACCGAGGTCGTCGAGGATCAGTACCGGCGCTTCCCGCACGATGGTGAACTCGGTGTCGTAGCTGATCGGGCTGTCAGGCGCGTAACTGCGCCGCAGATGATCGAGCAGGTCAGGCACGACGATGAACAGCACCGGCACCTGCTGATCGAGCAGGCGGTTGGCAATCGCGGCGGCCAGATGGGTCTTGCCGCAGCCGTAGGGGCCGAGCAGCGTAAGCCACTGCATCGGCTGGCGGGCAAATGCCAGCGCTGCCTGGTACGCCGGCAGCACGCCTGTCACCGTCGGCTGAAACGTCGCAAAGGTGCGGTCGCGGAAGGCGCGCAGATTGCTCACACGCTCCAATTCCGCCGCCTGCTTGGCTGCCCGCGCCGCGTGCGTACAGGCGCAGTGCACAAGCTTGGCGAAGTCGGGATGGCCGTAGGGCGCCGCTGCCACCAACCACCCGATGCCGCCACAGGTGGCGCAGGTGGTTGGCGCGGCAACCGGCTCAGCGCAGGGTGCGGGCACGAAGTGCACGGTACACCTCCTCGCTGGCGGCCTGGTGCTGGCGATCCATTTCCCGTTCGGCGTGGACCAGCGCACTAACCGCGTCCATCCCGGCAGCCAGACCGGCGTCAACCAGGACACGGGTCGGCGCATCGAGCAGCGCGACGACATCCGCGACCGGAGCGAGATCGGCCATGGACACCGGCGCGAAATGGCGCTCGTCCGCCGGCGACGTGTTCCAGCGGCGGCGTTCGGCTGCGCTTGGTGGCGGCAGGTGCGCGCGCAGTTGGGCATAGGCAAAGCCTGCCGGGTCGCGGAAGCGCGCGGCAAAGCTGCGGTCGGCGAGGGCATCCTGCCAGGCACGGAGCAATTCCAGTGGAACATCGGCAAGACCCGCATGGTGACGGATGCCGATCGCGGCAAAAACGTCCAATCGCGCACTGGTTGCTCCGCCGCCGCCGCCCACTGCCGAGTCGGTGCTGGAGGGGGTAGGGGGAGGATCTGATCCTTCGATCCTTTTATCCCATCCATCCCATGCTGCACGAGAATTGTCATAATCAACCTCGGGTTCTGCGCGTTGCAATCGGTCAAAACGGCGCTGATCAGGGGTGCCTCGCCGCGATCCGATCCGCGATCCGTTACGGACTCCGTTAGGCGATCCGATCCGCGATCCGTTACGGACTCGGTACGGAGCCTGTGGCTCCCCTTGGGTCACGTCAGCAGGGCACGTTTCTTCATGTGATTCCCCTGCTTCAACCGCTTGAACCGCTTCGACTGCTCCACCTGTGTCAACCGCGCTACCTACTTCGACCGCTACCGACTCCTGAATCGCTGGCTTAGGTTCAATCCGTACAACCGGCGGCGTCTTCGGCAGCAGGCCGCAGCGCAATCGGCCCTGCGTGCTGAGCGCGACCGGCCCCACGTCGTCGCGCACCCGACCGGCAGCCACTTCTGCGAGTAATAGTGGCAGCGGCGACGGCGGCAGCGGCGCACCGACGGTGTCGCATAGCCCCAGCGTCATCAGGCGCGGCGTCGGCGTGATCGTCGTCAGCGCCGCCAACGCGTACGTGCCCAGGTCAACCAGATCGAGCAGCGGGCGATCGACATAGCGTGTAATCAGCGCCGCCCGTCGGCATGGCTGCGGATCGAGTCGACCCACATAGCTATCGAGCAGGTCGAGCGGCACCCGGCGCACCCGCATTCCGGCAGGCTTGCCCAGGTGGGTTGTGTTCACGTTCCAAGGCTGCTCCGGTGCCCAGGCGGGCATCAGGCGCAACTTCACCGCTTGGCCGTGTTCAGCAATCAGCCACCCCGTCGCAACGAGCGTTCGCACCCGACGCAGGATGGCACCGTCGCGGGTACGCGTACCATTGAACCAGTCACTGAGATCCGCCGGTGAGAGTGGGATCGGGCCGCGTGTACTCAGCGCGCAGCGGGCAACGGCGAGATACACCCCAACCGCCAGCGGGTCGTGGGCGAACGCCCGCAACAGGCGTTCAGGGACGGGCAGATACGGTTGGGGCCGGGTTTCAGCATGGCCTTCATTCCGGTGATAGGGAAAAGACATCACAATGCTCCTGGCATTCGGCCCGCTTGACAGCGGATCGGCGGATGCTATAATGGAGCAGACAATACAGATCCAGACCATCGGACTCGGTCCGATAGCTGGCCGGGGCAGGGCTCACTCGACGATGCTTGGCGGCAGAAGGTCGATGGGCCTTTTAGATTCCCCGGGTATTGCGCTCCGCACAAATTGTCAGTGCCGCGCTATAAAAGTGGGTTAGGGCGGCATCGCCCACGCCTGGCTATGACGCGTAGCACGAACCACAAAACGCCCGGAGCTGCCGACAGGCAACCCAGGGCGTTTCGAGAAAGTTTCCGTGAGGCGCGTGGCGAAGCGTGACCAGCCGCAGCGGCTCATACCCCGGCAGCAGGTCACCTGCTCAGGTACGTGTGCTCTCTTGCCCGATAGGGGCTTCTATGGGTTATGCTGCCTGGTTGCCACGTGCGATCCCATCGGCGGCCCGTTGGGGCTGCTGGTATCGCAAGCGGACTATCGGGAGTGTGCGTAGATGGGTGAGCGGGAACCCACCCGGCTCACCATTGATATTCAGCATCAGAACGCCCCAGCGCTCCGGTGAGGCGCTGGGGCGTTCGGGCGTTTTTCGCCCGAATACTGCCAAACTTACTGCCAAACTCAAAAACTAGAATCGCCGTCCACCGTATTGTAAAGCCTTATCTCACACCTGCTGTAAAGCCTTTCCACAGCCGTATCTGACTTCACCTGGCTGTCTGTGGGCTCCGCCGCCCACCCCTGCCTGGCCGGCTGATACCCTGTCAGGCGGCACTATACGGCGATCCCAATCAGCGAGCTACGGCCAGGTCCAACGAGGAGCTCCGATGTTCCACGAAACACGACGCCATATACGAGCGCGGATCCTCGCCGCAGCGCAGGACGACCCACGGATCGTCGGCGTCCTCGACTACGGGTCGAGCAGCGAGGGGCGCGACGACGACTGGTCCGATGTCGACCTCGCCCTGGTGCTCTCCGACGAGGCGCTCGCGCTGTTCGCGTCGGGTTGGCGGGAATGGGCGGCGCAGTTCGGGCCACTCCTGCTCGCCTACCAGGGCGGCGTGGGCCACCCCTGGGCCGTCTACGACACGCCCGGCCTCCCGCTGCGGGTGGACTTCGCCTTCCACGCGCTTTCCGGCATCGGCGTGATCGCCGGTTGGCCCAATGCCCCGCAGAGCCTGGGCGCGATGGTGCTGCTCGACAAGACGGACGGCCTGATCTCGGCGCTCGCGGCGCGCCTGGTCCGTCAGTCGCTTGCCCCGCCCGATGTGGCGGACGCCTTCGCGCAGGTCGGCGGCGACTTCTGGTACTACCTGCTGCGCATCTACAGCAAGCTCCAGCGCGGGCAGGAGTGGGCGGCTCGCCACGACTTCACCTTCATCATCGTCGGCAATCTCTGCGCCCTCCTGCGGCTCGAAGCCGGCGCCACTGAGCACTGGCGGGGCCTGGCCGCGGCAGTCGGCATCGAGCAGGCCATCAGCCCGCGCCGGCTCCAGCAGCTCGACGCAACGATCCCCGCAGGAGGGCGCGCCAGCCTGATCCGGGCGATCCAACGTGCGGCACAGCTTGGGTACGCGGTCTGCGATACGATCAGCCAGCGTGAGGGTGCGCCGTGGCCTCAGGAGCTGGCGCAGCGGGTGCTGACGCTGTATGGGGCGGAAGTGGCAGGAGGGTAGGTCGCTGGGGCAAGAGCAGTTGAGCGAGCGCAGGCTGCTTCCTAGCACTCCTGGGTAGGCGCTTCCACTTCGTCTTCAGAATCTCGTAGCCCGCCGTCGGTCGGCTCCGTGGCGCCAGTGGCGTCCTGAGCTGCCGCTGCGTCGGGTGCCTTCCCGTCGGCCACTGCGCCCGGCTGCACATCCTCAGCGGCGCTATCAGGCGTTGGGGGCTTTGCCGGTGCCTGCGGCCGCTTACCGAACATCCCCGCCACCTTGGTCGTTGCCTCGCGCTGGGTCTCGGGCTGCCCATGACCGTGGGTGTTCATTGTCAGGCTGATCTGACTGTGGCCGAGGATCTCCATCACGATGCGCGGGTGGACGCCCTGAGCAATCAGGAAGGTCGCACCCGAGTGGCGTAAGTCATGGAAGCGGGTTATCGCGGGCAGACCGGCCCGTTTGAGGGCAAGCTTAAAGTGGCGGTGCAGATTGCGTGGCTCCATCGGCGTCCCACGCTCGGCGGGAAAGAGCAGGTCGTGCTCCTGCCACTCTTCACCCCAGAACACACGCTCCGCTGCCTGTTGCTGTTGGTGTTCGGCAAGCAGTTCGACCAACACCTCAGGCAGCAACAGTGTACGCGCTCCGGCCTTCGTCTTGGGCAGCGAGCGCTCCAGCTTGCCCTGGACACGCTGGAGCGAGCCAAAAACCTGGAGCGTCTTGGAACCTCTGGCAATCGTCCATCTGCGGCCCAGCCAACGGCGCGCCATCGATCCGGCCGGTGCAGCTGCACGGCCCGCCGGCCTGGGTTGGCCAACCCGGTCGCCCCGAACTGGGCTGGCTGCAGATCATCGCCACCTGGCTGATGGTGGTGATCACGGGGGTGAGCGTTTGGCGTGCGTGGGGAGAAACAGCCGCTAGCCGATAAGCCGATAATGATACAATAGCAGCGTGTGGATCAAGAGCGCGTGTTCGTGAGGAGCGATGATGGCAACGATTACCCTTGAGATTCCCGATGCACTCGCTGAGCAGGTCGCGCAGATGCGGGATCGGTTGCCGGAATTGTTGGCACTCAGCCTTAAGCAGCCCGCGCTTCCGGCGGCCACGTACCGGCATATCCTTGATTTTTTGGCGAGCAACCCCTCATCAACCCAGATCGCTGCCTTTGCGCCACCCCTGGAGGTTCAAGAACGGCTACGGACACTCTTGGAGCGCAGTGCGCTGGGCCAACTTAGCCCGGCAGAAGCAGCCGAGTTGGATGAATACGAGCGCATTGAGCATCTCATGGTGCTGATCAAGGCCGGCAGCCTACCCTCTCTCACCACAACGTCATGAGCAGCGCGATCTCGGCAGCCTTGCGTCGGTTTGTCGAGGAACGAGCGCATCAGCGCTGCGAGTACGGCCGCCTCCCAATGTCCGTCGCTTTCTTGCGCCCGCACGAAGTGGATCACGTCAGTGCCCTCAAACACGGAGGCGCCACCGATGAGGCCAATCTCGCCCTGGCCTGCTGGCGTTGTAATCGTCACAAAGGCACGGATCTCACCTCATTTGATCCGCAAACCGGTGAACTTACCGGCTGTTCAGCCCGCGCACACAGGTATGGCATGAGCATTTCGCGCTTGAATCGGCAGTTATCATCGGGCAGACCGCTGAAGGGCGCACCACGGTGCAATTATTGCGCCTTGCCGCCCCCGAACGGACTGCCGAGCGTCAACGCCTGTTGAGCGTAGGACTGTATGGACTGCCGCCGTTCGATACTCCAGACCCGTAACCTGCGTGGCGCTCATGCCACCCCCTCCCAAAACATTTCGCGATTCGCGCCTGCGGCGATTCGCTCCGCCTATCTCGTACGGGCGGAACACGACCCGCCTCGCGCGACCCGCCCCAAATACTCTTTACAATACGGGCGGAACACGACCCGCCAGCAGAGAATTCAGCACGCAGCAAACAGGCTTCAGCACACAGAATTCAGGACATCTGTGCGAGCAAAGGGG
>JBBRUG010000117.1:0-16142 GCA_038247995.1 Chloroflexales bacterium
ATTGCGTCGGCGAAGCGGCGCATACCCTCGACAATGTCGGCGTCGCTCGTGGCGTAGGAGAGCCGCAGGTAGCCCGGCATCCCAAACGACTCGCCCGACACACAGGCGATCTGCGCTTCGTCGAGCAGGTAGTTGGTCAAGTCCTCGCTTGTCGCGCAGACCTTACCGTTGCGGAGCGGGCGGTTGAGCAACCCGGTAACATTCGGAAAGACATAGAACGCGCCGTCGGGAACCGAGCAGCGTACTTCAGGGATTTCGGACAGCAGTTCGAGGATGAGATCGCGCCGCTTATGGAATTGCGCGGCCATCGCCACAACCTCCTGCTCGATCTCCGGGTTGGGCGTGTACGCCGTCAGGGCGGCATACTGCGCAATCGAGGATGTATGCGTGCTGGTATGGCTCTGGATCGCCTTGATCGCATCGATAATCGGCTGCGGCCCGGCGACATACCCAACGCGCCAACCCGTCATTGCGTAGGCCTTGGCGGCGCCGTTCACCACCAGGGTGCGGTCGGCCAGATCGGGGGCGACGCGCAACCAGCGTGCATAGGGCACATAGCTGATCGCATCGTAGATCTCGTCGGTGACGATGATCGCCGAGCTATCGCGCAGCACATCGGCGAGTGCGGCCAGTTCCGCAGCGCTATAGACCGCGCCGGTGGGATTGGAGGGCGAGTTGAGCATTACAACCCGCGTGCGCTCGCTCAGGCTGGCGCGCAGTTGCGCGGGGGTGAGCTTAAAACCGGTGGCTTCAGTGGCTGTGGGCGTCACAGGAACAGCGCCGGCGAGTTTGGCCTGCTCGACATAGCTCACCCAGTAGGGCGCCGGAATGATCGCCTCGTCGCCCTCGTCGCAGAGCGCCTGAAACAGCAGATACAGGCCCTCTTTAGCGCCGGTGGTAACCGTCACCTGAGCCACGCCATAGGTGATGCCCTGATCGGTGCTGACCCGCTGCGCGACGATTTTACGCAGGTCGGCGATACCGCCGGTAGGGGTATAGTGGGTGTGGTTTGCATTGATCGCGTCGATCGCGGCCGACTTGATCAGTGCCGGGGTATCGAAGTCGGGTTCGCCCACACTGAATGAGATCACGCGATGGCCCTGAGCGCGCAACTGCGCGACACGGTTGGTCATCGCAGCCGTTGCCGAGGGTTCAAGCTGAGCGAGCCGTTTGGCGAAATGGTAGGTGGTGGTGGTCATAAGGGCAACTCCTGTAAGATTGCGTGTTGCGGGTTGTATATTGCGGGTTGTGTGTTGCGGGTTGTGTGTTGCGGGTTGTGTGTTGCGGGTTGAAATACGTAATACGCTATACTTGGCGTTCGCTTATTTTCGGAATCGGTTCATGAAATTGCCCCACCAGCAGGCGAAAATTGGCTCCTTGGAAGGCTTACTGCCCCACTTGATGGCTGATCTGGCCGAAACGCTTTACACATTCCGATTTCGTGTACGCCAAAGTGGGGGGTTGATCTCGATTTGCGCTGGTTTTTCGCGTGCAAGTAGGGAGAGAATTTCATTTAGCGCCCAAAAAAATAAGCGAACGGTAAGCTATACGCCATAGATCCCTACATTCTGAGCTTGGGCAATGCGTATAGCCCTATCGTTTAAGATACCGTTATCGTTGGCGGGGCGCGGGGTTGGGTCGGCGGGCGGCGCTTCGGTCGGGGCAGGCATGATCTGCGCCAGGTAGGTCTCAATCATGTCGGAAGTGAGCACACCGGTGTGGCGCGCAACGATTACGCCATCGGCAGCGATGAAGATGGTGGTTGGGATGGCCTGGATGCGGTAGCGCGATCCGGCGCGCCCACCGACATCGAACAGAACCGGAAACGCCATGCTCTCGGCGGCGATAAAGTCGCGCACGACACCCTGACCTTCATCGGTAACGGCGAGGAGTTGGAAGCCGGTTCGGTCGGTGGCCGCATAGGCCGCTTGCAGCATTGGAATTTCAACCTTACATGGCCCACACCAGGTCGCCCAGAAATTCAGTACCACCGGCTGACCGCGCAATTCGTGGAGGTGTACCTTCGCGCCGGCGAAGGTAGTGAACTCAGCATCAGGCAGCGCCTGGCCCACCTCTACGCCCACCTGTACGCCGTTAGCATCGGTGCGCGCACCACAGCCGGATAAAGCCACAGCCACAATCAGCAGCCAGAAACCGGTGTAGCGCCGCATACACCTTCCCTCCCGGTATGGACATTGTAAAACAGATTATACCATCCGTCAGGAGTAGGGCGTGAGGGACAAAGCGCGTGGAGGCAAGGGGACAAGGGGATCTCTAGCGAATCAGATCGGTGAATTGGATACAGACCGAACGGGCCTGCGCAGAGGTGGTACAAATCGTCTGAATCGCTTCAGCCGTAGCCACCGCCTGGGCGCGATCGCCGGCGCGCAGGGCCGATTGGAACTGATTGTAGAGCGCCCAAACCTGCTCACCCGACCCAGAGGGCGCAGCGGCGGCAGCCTCAGCGTACTTGCTGGCAGCAGCGGCCCAATTGCCCTCAGAAGCGTAGCCATCGCCCTCAAACAGCAGCGTTGTGAAGGGGTCGGCGCCGAGATCACGAGCGGTGCTTGCCGCGTCACGGGCCTGCTGGCTGGTTGGCGTAGGCTCGGTAGAGATCAGCGCCTGGCCCTTGGCGGTGTAGGCCACGAGCCACTGATAACTGCCATAAGCGGGCAAGCTCGCAATCAGCAAAGCAAGCAGCGTGGCGCCGATGACAACCGGTAAACGTAACTGACGCCGATGGGGGAAAAAGCCGACTACCAGTGCTTCGGTAAGCACATAGACGCCCCATACGAAGGTGCTATGGTTGAGCGGTTGCACACTAAGCGCCCGCCCGCCACTGAAGATATAGAGCACCACGGGCAATGCACCAAAAATGCCGATAACCAGCGGCCAGCGGTCGTTGAGCATGAGGGCGCGTTGCAGTTTCAGAGGACGGTTGGCGATCCAATAGGCCAGCGGGATCAAGATCAACACCCCACTCAGGGCCGTAAAGCTGAGCGCAGCATAAAGGGTAGGCGGCAAGATTCGGTTGAAGGGCAGCCAATCGTTCTCAGTCATTGTGACGATAAACAGCAGTACAACGCCGAGCAGGGCCATTGCGCCAAACCTGCTGCGCAAGAGATGAAAGCCCAGGTCGCGGCGTTCGATCTTCAGGTTGAGTGCAGCGAAGCGCTGGGCAATATCAATCTGGAGCGCGCCATACCAGCCAGTAATACCGTCGATCGGCAGATCACGGCCTGTAGAATCTTCGAGGTAAGTGCGCGAATATAGTGCCAGCGGACGATCCCAGATACAACGATCGAGGGCCAGCCAGCGCTGCACATCTGGCCAGGCATGCGCAACTTCCAGGTTACCCATGCGATCATAGCGGGCAATCCCCTCGGGCCGGGTGATCAGAATATCGGGTTGCTCACGCTCGATCTGGCTGAGCGGAAGCAGATAAATCACCATGGTTGCGAGCGCGGCATAGACCGCCAGGTAGATCGGCAAGAGCGCAGCGAGCACGCCGAAAAAGCGCAGCGGATCGTAGCCGACATCAAGCGTAATAATCGCATCGAGGCTAATGCGCTGACTGACTGTGGGCACAAACATAGCCAGGAGCAGCATCGCCAGTGGCAGAGCAACGAGGGTAACGATCTGCAGCGTGGGGAGTGCGCTGCGGATGAAACGACCCACATAGCGTTTTTCAGGCTCGGCGGCGATCAAAGCCTGAATGCGTGCACAAACCAGTTTGGATGTGCCGGATTGGCGCTCCCAGGCGCGCAGTTCGTGGAGGATCCGCTCGCGGGCCACAGCATAGCGCAGGGAGCGGAAGCGTTCAAGCCCATGCTGGTATTTACTCAGCGCACCTTCGACATCGCCGGCAAGAGCAGCGGCGCGACCCTGCAGGCTAAGGATCGATGCCTCACGCCGTAGATCGCCAAGTTCGCTGAACACTGCCAGCGCATCGGCCAACAACACCTGCGCCGAACCGACATTCCCGGCAGCGAGGTGGCACTCGGCGAGCGAGCGATTGAGCCAGGCCCGCCGATAGAGATCGCGGGCGATCGGGCGCTTCAATAACGCCTCAAGCGCAACCCGGGCCTCGACGTGATACCCATAGAGCAGCAGAATATCGGCGAGGCGCTGTTCAGCGCGCAGCGTGCCGGCCGGATCGTCGAGCGCACGAAAGGCGTCTCGCGCCTGAAGATACCAACCTCTTGCCGCATTATAGAGCCGAATCAATAACCAGTTCTGGTAACGTGCGCAATACTCCGGCACCGGCAGCAAGCGGTTCCGCGACCCCAAGATTAGGCCAACGATCTGGAATGGCAAGCCAACCAGCCAGATCCACACACCGAAGAGCATTTGGAAGAGAGCGGTCGGCGCCGGCGACGAGACATACCAACTGCCGGTACTGACACCGAGACCCTGATACGCTTCGCCGAGCAACAGCATTGTGTCGGCCATTGCCCGCTGATCGCCGGCCTGAGCAAAATAGCCCAGGCTCGCTCGGTAGAGTGCGGTGGCCCGCGCCCACTGGCCCATTTCGGTATAGACCGAACCCAGGGCGCGGTTCGTCTCAGCGGCCAGATCGTTCGGCAAATCGCCGGGCGCGCGCAACGCTTCCAGGTTCTGGGCAGCGCCTTCAAGGTTGAGCCCGGCCTGGAGTACCCGAGCGCGCATATATTGTAACCAGCGCCGCCCGAGTGGACCGAGGGGCGCCTCGTGAGCTACCTGAAGCAACTGTTCGGCTTCGGCAAGCCGGTGATGTTCCTGAAGCTGGGCGAAGGTAGTGCGCAACTCAGCCAAGCCGCCGTCCGGATCGACGTACAAACGATGGTAAAGCGCCTCACGCCGCCACAGATCGGCCTGGGCGCGCACCGGCACTACGCTAAGCATTGTGCTGTCGGGCATGAGCGGCATTGCGCGCTGCGTTGAGCCGGGTGGCGTCGTGCGCTGATTAAAGTAGCTCGCCAGACGGCCATGCAGCTTGGCGAGATCGGCAGGTCGGTCGCGCGCCCACTCGATCAGAAACGCCTCGCGCACTTCATCGTGATAGGCCAGGCGCCCATCACCAAGATCGCGCACGAAACTATACTCACGCAGCCGCCCAAGCAACTTCTCATTGCCTTCGTCTTTTTCACGCAGCACGCGCAGCACGCTCACATCGAACCAACGCGGCACGGCGCAGCTGCGCAACACCTCGGCCTGGCGCGGCCCGACGTTTTGCAGCACATGATCGACGGTAAACGTCAGCAATTCGTCGCCGCTCTTGCTGCGCGCCGCCGTCATCATATTGTGAAGATAACTGTGGATGTCTGCCATATTTACCAATCATCATCCTCGGCGGGGCGCGAACTCTGCTCCAAGTTGTCGCCGATGATGCCAAGTAATTGTGGATTGCCCTGGACGGCATTGTAGAGCGTCTGGATCTCCGTGTCGGTAAGGCTACTCAGACCGCGGTTCTCGCGCAGATATTCGGCGACATCTTCCGGGGTGAACAGATGCAGGTCGAGCCGCCCAATGACCTGGCTCCATTGGGCGTTGAAGGGCGGCAGACGCCGTCCGGCCAGCACAGCCACTGTATTCGGTAGTCCACCGTCGCGGATGCGCGTAAGCAACTGGCCGGCGATCCAGCGATCAGCGGCAGTCGAAACCCAATCCTCGCCCACTTGCGCCGTACGCTCGTAGCTGTCGAAGCAGAAGACCAAACGAGTGGTTGCCGCGAGCTCGTTCAGACATGTAAACAGGGCCTGGGTAACCCGATCCTCGATCGCCTGGAGGAGCAACGGGTTGTCGGTCTGAACCACAAATAAGTTATCTTTGATGATCGCACCGCCGGCGACATCGCCGACGTTCAGATCGCCGAGTTGCGCGCCCGCACCGATGTTGATTGCGCTATTGCCGGAACCATTCATCTCACTCAACACCAGGCGCGGCGCTGTGGCCTCATTGATCGCGGCAGTAAGCCGATTGAAGTGTCGCTCACCAAGTGCATCGCGAAAGCGGCGCGCCAGGGTCAGTACATCGTAGGCCTGGCCATCGCTAAAATCGATCAGCACCGCCTGAGCGTCGCGGCTCACAGCTTCGTAGGTGAACTGCTGGAGCAGCCACGACTTCCCCATGCCCGGGCCGGCCTCGATGAGGATAATCCGACGACCGCTTGTGCCTTCAAGGCTGCGGCGGAACCGATCAAGTTGCAATAAACGATCCACAAACAGCTCTTGCAGCGAGCGAGTAGTCATGAGCCACTAAATAACATTGCGCTCGACCCCGAGGGCGCCGGCGCTGAAGCGATCGATCCGCAGTTCGTCGATATTGATCGTATGGGCGCGCCCATCGAGGATCTCCTCGCTAATCAGGAGGCCGGTAGCGGGCGCGTGCATAATGCCATGGCCGCTAAAACCACTGGCGTCAAAATAACCGGCTAGATCGGGGTGACGACCCAGGATCGGGTTATTGTCGGGGGTAATCTCGTAGAGGCCGGCCCAACACTGGCTTTCGGCAAGGCCGGCGGTTTCCAGCACCGGAAAGCGCTTGAGGCCGGCTTCGAGCACCTGATCGAGCCAATCCCAATCGACAGTGGTGGTGAAACTACTCGGCTCGGCATGGTTCGAGCGCCCCATCAGGATGCTCGCGCCCTCTTTGCGCATATAGAAGCCGCTACCGACATCGATCGTCAGCGGAATCGGGCCGGGAATTGCTGGAAAGAGTGTGGTCATATACACATTGCGGCGGTAAGGCTTGACTGGTACATGTAACTCGGCTAGCGCAGCAACCTCGCCCGCCCATGGCCCGGCGCAATTGACGACGACATCGCAGGTCACCGGCCCCTGAGCCGTCTGAAGGCCATTGATCCGTCCTCCGCTTAGATCAAATCCAGTCACGCCGGCCTCACGGAGCAAGCGCACACCTTGCGCCTGGGCGGCGCGCAAATAGCCCAGCGCGATCCCGTACGGGTCGCAGTAGCCGTCATCGGGGCCGAACGTAGCGCCAAGCATGCCTGTCGGATCCAACGGCACAATCCGGGCGGCTTCGGCGGGGCTGAGCAGTTCGGTGCGAATGCCCAACTCACGCTGCATGGCCGTGCTGCGCTGGTAGGCTGCCCAAGCAACCGCATCATCGATCAGGAACAGGTAGCCGACCTGGTGCAATTCAGCGTGGCCACCTACTTCAGCGTCGAACTCGCGCAGTTTGGCAATGCTGTAGCGTGACAGCAACACATTGGTAACACTCGAAAACTGATGGCGTACGCCGGCGGCCGAGCGGGCTGTGCTGCCGCCGATCTCGGCAGCGCCCTTCTCCAAGATCAGTACGTCGGTACACCCACGCAACGCCAGATGGTAGGCGACACTCGCGCCCATTACCCCGGCTCCAATAATTACAACCTGTGCGTGCTCGGCCATATCGTTACCCTAGATGAATACCATCATCCAACATTTGGGCCCGCGCCCTGAGGGCGCTGCTTCGGTGGCGTAAACACCGGGCCGCTGAAGCGGCTGATACCGCAATGCATGCCTCATTTTCATTAGCAGCCTGCATTATAGCGCATTAGAACGGAAAGCGTTCGCTCACCCTTTGCGCGTGCGGCCACGCGGGCGGGGTTGCACCTCAGGCGCTTCAGTTTGCGGCAAATCATCGGGAGCTAATTGCGGCTCCTCGCCGATGTCGGCCAATGGATCGGGCGAGGTGTCGCCCGCTGCGCTCGTTGCGCCTGGTTCTTTGTTCTTTGTTCTTGGTTCTGCGTTCTTGGTTCTGCGTTCTTCCCGCCAGGCCAGCCGCTCACTAACCGTCTGCTCAAAACCGTGTCGGGTCGGTTCGTAGTAGATCCGGCCCTCAAGGTTCGGTGGCAGGTGGGCCTGATCGCTGCGACCAGCTGCGAGATCATGGGCGTATTCGTAACCCTTGCCATAACCCATGCCCTTCATTAGCCGCGTCGGCGCATTGCGCAGGTGGAGCGGCACCGGGTCGTTGCGCGTCGCGGCGACATCTTGCATCACCGCGCTATGGGCTTTGTATACCGCATTGCTCTTGGGTGCCTGCGCCAGATACACCGCAACCTGCGCGAGGGCGAGATCGCCTTCGGGTTGACCGAGAAAGTGGACCGCCTGCTGCGCGGCGATCGTCTGCGGGAGGGCTTGCGGGTCGGCGAGGCCAATATCCTCGACGGCCATACGCACCATCCGCCGAACAATGTACAGGGGATCCTCGCCGCCGTCGAGCATGCGCGCGAGCCAATACAGTGCGCCGTCGGGGTCGCTGTCGCGGATGCTCTTATGCAGCGCCGAGATCGCATCGTAGTGCAGTTCGCCATTCTTGTCGTAGCGGGTCGCACGGCCCTGAAGCGCATCGCGAATATCGTCGAGGGTGAGCAGGCGCTTAGCGCCCAGCGAGGGCGCTTTCGAGCGGGCTGCGGCCTCCAGGGCGTTCAGCGCCGTACGCGCATCGCCGTTGGCCATATTCACCAGGTAGCCGCGCGCGTCAGCGGCGAGCATCACGTTGAGGTCGCCGAGGCCGCGCTCGGTATCGGCAATAGCGCGATCGACCAGGGCGCCGATATCGGCGTCGCTGAGCGCTTCGAGGGTGAAGACACGGGCGCGGGAGAGTAACGCGCCATTTACCTCGAACGAAGGATTCTCGGTCGTAGCGCCAATCAGGATCACCGTGCCGTCTTCGACGTGGGGCAGCACGGCGTCTTGCTGAGCCTTATTGAAGCGATGGATCTCATCGATAAAGAGCACCGTGCGCTGCTGGAACATCCCCAGCCGGTCGGCGGCCTCCTGGATCACCCGACGCAAATCGGCGACCCCGGCCGTTACCGCGCTGAGCGCCTCAAAGTGCGCGTTGGTACTCTTCGCAATGATCTGGGCGAGGGTGGTTTTGCCGCTGCCGGGCGGCCCCCAGAGAATGATCGAGAACAGTTGGTCGGCGGTAATTGCGCGGCGCAGCAGCTTGCCCTCGCCAACGATATGGGCCTGACCGACATACTCATCGAGCGTGCGCGGGCGCAACCGGGCGGGCAGGGGCGCCTGATCCTGGAGCGTCGCTGCGCGTTGGGCGTCGAAGAGCGTCGGGCCACGTTTGGGAGGCATAGCGGCACCTTCGGTGAATGCAAAAGGCGTATAACGCGGGAACACCAATAAAAAACGGGCATGCATAAACGTTCACTAGATTGTAGCATAGGTCATCCCCCTGCCCAGTACTTGCACAACCACTTGGCCCATTGGGACGGGGGAGGAAGGGCCTATTGAAGGGCTTCGGCGCATAGGCTATGCTACATACAACAGAACAGCGCGGCCTTGACGGCACAGGCAGGCGAATAAGCCCCGGAGACATACCACCGAACTTATTCCCCTAATTCCTCAGCTTCTCCTAAGTCCCCCCGCGCCGCTTGCCCAGCGGCTTGAGAGGCAGCGCTTCATCTGTTCCACCTAACAAACCGGCGTCGCCTGGAGTGAAAGCCTCCAGCGACGTCGGTTTGTTTATGCGCTTGACAGCGTGCCTGCCTGGCTCTAATATAGTGTATGTTTAACACTATCTAAGGAGAAGGCATGAACACTGCACATCAGCGAACCGCCGAGGGCGCGCTGTTCACCGATCAGTACCAGCTTAGCATGGCCCAACTCTATTTTCGGGCCGGGCTCCATGAACGCACCGCGCTGTTCGATCACTTCTTCCGGCGTTACCCGAACTATGGCCTGCACGAGGCGGGCTACTGCGTGAACGCCGGCATGGAATGGCTGCTCGACTGGATGGAGACGGCGCACTTTCGCGACGAAGATATCGCGTACCTGCGCGGTCAGCGCTCGCGCACGGGCGAACAGCTCTTCGCCGACGACTTTCTCGCCTACCTGCGCGCCCACGGCAACTACGCCGGAATTACGTTGCACGCGATCCCTGAGGGCCGCGTTGTCCACCCCAGCGTCCCGCTGACGGTTGTGCGCGGCCCACTGGCAATGGCGCAGATTCTCGAAACCGCGCTGCTCAACCAGCTCAACTACCAGACCCTGATCGCCACCAAGGCGGCGCGCATCCGTGAAGTGAGCCGGGGCGCCCAAGTGCTCGAATTCGGCCTGCGCCGCGGCCAGGATCGCGGGGCGAATGCCGGTTCGCGGGCGGCACTGATCGGCGGCGCCGACTTCACTTCCAACGTCGGCCTCTCGCACACGCTCGGCTACCCACCGAAGGGTACGCACGCGCATTCGCTGGTGCAGGTCTTTCTTTCGCTCGGTCAGAGCGAGCTCGACGCCTTTCGGGCCTACGCCGAGGTTTACCCCGACGACTGCTTGCTCCTGGTCGATACGGTGAACACCCTGGAGAGCGGCGTGCCGAACGCGATCCGTGTGTTCGAAGAACTGCGCGCCAGGGGGCATCATCCGCTGGGGATCAGGCTCGACTCGGGCGACCTGGCCTACTTCGCCATCCAGGCGGCGTTGATGCTCGACAAGGCCGGATTTGCCGACACATCGATTGTGCTCTCCAGCGATCTGGACGAACTGGTGATCTGGCAGATTCAGACCCAGATTGCCGAAGAGGCTCCGCGCTATGGCGCCGACGCCGCTGCGCTGATCCGGCGCCTGGTGTATGGCGTGGGCACGCGCCTGGTCACATCGCATGGCGAAGGCGCGCTTGGCGGCGTCTATAAACTGGTAGCGCTGCGCGACGGCGCAACCTGGCGGCCTTCGATCAAGATCGCCGATGCGCCCGGCAAGATGACCAACCCTGGACCAAAAGCGGCCTGGCGGATCTACGACCAGCGTGGGCGGGCCACCGCCGACCTAGTGACGCTGGAGGACGAGCGTCCCGATCAGGCCGAGCGGATCGGGTTGCGCCACCCCGCCGATCATGCGCGCCAGCGCAGCCTGGGACGCGCCGACATTACCGGCATTGAACCGCTGCTGGTGGAAGTGCTCCATGAAGGTCGCCGGGTTGCCGATTCACCGCCAATCGAAGAATTGCGCAACCGTCGCCGCGCCGACGTCGAACGGCTCGACGCGGGTGTACGCCGAATTATGAACCCGCACATCTACCACGTCTCGCTGAGCCAGCCGCTCTGGGATCTGAAGCAGGAACTGCTGGAGCAGATGGGAGCGTAGGCCGGCAGCAGGCCGGCGGCAGGCAGCAGATTGCGTAGATGATCGGACAGCATCCGCAGATTGCGCAGATGATTGGACAGCATCCGCAGATTGCGCAGGTGATCGGGCGGCAGGCGGCAGGCGACAGGCGGCAGGCAGGCGGCAGGCGACAGGCGGATCAGCGGCTTGGCGGCAGCGTACGGGCGGACCCATGGGTTCGCCCATCGCCCCACACCTACTCCATGCACAAAATAACCTCCACCATCACACCCGAAACCGGACAACGCACACTGGCTGAAGTAGCCGAAGCGCTCCTTGGCGCTGAGGGGATGCGCGTGGTGGAGCGCGGCGGGGCGTGGGTTGACAAGCGGCGGGTGCTCGAACCGGGGCGCGTGTTGCGCTCCGGGGAACACCTAGAACTGCGGTTGCCGCCGGAAGGCATCTATGCGGAACTGGAGCTTGCCGCAGCCGACATCTGTTTTGAGGATGCATGGCTGATCGTGCTGCACAAACGCAGTGGCTGGTATGTCGGTGCAACACCGTGGGATGTGCACGCGAATATGCTAGCGGCGGTAACACGCTACCTGATGGCGCGCGATGGCCATGCGCCGCACGTACACCTGGCGCATCAGCTTGATCGCGACACCTCGGGGGTGCTGCTGTTCAGCAAAAATCCAGTAGTGAATCCCGCGCTCCAGGCCGCCTTCGCTCCAGGCGTGATCAGCAAACAGTATCAAGCGCTCTGCGCAGGCATACCACCGCCAAACGGCACAATAATAACCGGGCATGGGCGAGCGGCAGGCGGGCGCTGGCGGATCTATCCATTGGAGCAGGTCGGGCAAACCCTGCCGGCGGGCGGCGGGCGGATCAAACTCGCGCATACGAGCTATAGCGTTGGGCGCACGTCGGATACAGCAGCCCTCCTGGATATTCAACTGCACACCGGGCGCACGCACCAGATCCGGCTCCATCTGGCCCATATCGGCCACCCATTATTAGGCGATCAAAAGTATGGCGGGCCAATGCACTATGGCAGATGGGAACTAGCGGGGCATTTGCTGCACGCCGGACGCCTCGAACTGGCCCACCCGATGACCGGCGTGCCGTTGCAGCTGGAGAGTCGTTTGCCGGAGCCGCTGGCGACGATCAGTCGGGAGATGAATTAGTATGACGATGGATTACGCCGGCGAAGACACCACCAAGCACGGCCAGGGCGCAACCAATAAGTTGGGTATAGATCAGAAGCGGGGGAACGGCAATTAAGCGCGGGTTACCAACAGCCGCAGCAAGAATCGCAAACAGGCCAACCATAAGCCCATTGAGCCAGAAGGCCTCTTCGGCGAAGCGAGCAGCAACAAAGCCACCAAGGCCAGTTGCGGTTAACAGCACAGCAAAGAAGGAGAGATGCAGCAGGTTTGCCAAATCAGGCTGCTGGTAAAACGCCGTAGCGCCCGACCAGAACACGATTAATTGGACAAGCAGTTTCAGGCAAAAATCGACCAACCAGCCGAATGCAACCGCCAACCAGTTGACTGCCAGGGTACCGGAGCGGCTCAGAACGACATACCCCAGGCCAGCAGGAAGACCATCAACGAAACCTCGATCGCCCGCACACAATCGGGCTGCACGCCGCGCCAGAACACATCTTGACCGAGCCAGTACCAGAGCCGATTCGCGCCTGAGCGCAAGCGAACCTCTTCCCAACGGCTCAACTGCGCCACGTGAGCCAGGCGAAACAAGCGCCGAGTGTGAACGATCACCGTTAGTGCCCAGACCCCGGCAATGAGCAACTGAAAGAACAGTGCCATCGGTCGTACTCCTTCACTTACGTTGGAGGTAATTTGAGGATCTTTATAGCAAAAACCGTACCAGATGCACACCCTACTTGCCCATAGTTTGCATCATGCTTGTTACCAGTATGCAACAGTTTTGCACAAAGGCGCAAGGGCGGGGATCAGCCTGCCCGTTCGCAGTCTGACCGATCCCAAGGGGCAGGCGCAGGCGGCCGGTAGCGCCGATTACGAATCGGGATTGATCGCATCAAGGCGCCGGCGCATTGCCACAGCACCAACGAGCGCGAGGAGTGAGGTACAGGCAACGAGCCCAAGACCAATCGTGGTGCTGGAGCGCTCGAACAGGTAAATCTCTTCCTGAACGATCAGCGTCCGCCGGAGCGGTGCAGCGCTGATTGCAGGTTGGAGCGTGATGCCTGCTGAACTGATTGACGTTACGCCTGAATTATGGAGATGGGTGAGGTAGGCAGCAGCGGGAAGCAATGCCGAAAGCGTCGGCGGTAGATCCGCAAGCTCAGCGATTGGGCCGGCGTAGAACGTTTCGAACCCTGCGGCTGCGCTCCGCCCAGATGCGAGCACAAAAAGATCGAGTGGGACTGGAGCAGCAGTACGTGAATATGTTGGCTCTCCGGCTGAGTACCTGATTTGTAAGGGTAGTAAACGACCAGCCGGCAGCGGCTCACTAAAAGTTAGCGCAACAATCCCGCCACCGGCAGCAGTATGGGCGTTCAGTACACCTTGATCCGCCGCAGCGAGCAGTACATTATTGGCTACAAACCAATCCGCCAACTGCCCAGCATCGGTAGGTGCAAACGTTACCACCTGATAGAGTGCGCCGGGCACCGCCGGAACAGGGCTTGGCGTGGCCGTGGGCGCGGGAGAATTGAGTGGTGGAATGCCAAGAATAGAGCGTGGTTCAACTTGGATGACGGGGCGGGTGGCCTCAGCCAGATAGTCCAGGAGTTGCGCGCCTTCAGGAAACGGGGCCGCCGTCGGCGCACCGGGCACCGGCAGAAGGATTACCGCATTGGGCCCAGCAGCGGCAACGGTGAAACTGATGATCAGCTCGACCTGATCACCATGATCGATGAGAAGCGCCTGCTCGGCTACGATCGGCACGAGCGGCATTCCAGCCTGCGCACGAATAGCAACGGGGAAGATCAGCATGCTCAGGAGCAGCGCCAACAGGCCAAACTGGTAGATACATAGCTTCACGCCGCGTAGTATACCGTATCCTACGGCAGAAGTCGGAGCTCGGGATCAGCCTTCACTGGCCGAACTGATCATAAAGCGGTCGCGAACCCGGCAACTAACCATCCTAATGCCGATCCGGCTCCTGTTGCCGAGCACATGTGCCGTCGGTACAATCGTCGGTGCGACCGCCGAACAGGTACCGATTCGCGGCGACGAAAGCGTAGATCGGGCGGGCGAGATCGATCACACCAGGGAGGCGCAACAGCTCGCCGAGACCCCGTAGACTAGGCAGGCGCAGCAGCGTCTCACGGACGGCTTCCGCACCGCGAAAGAGTGCGCCATCAGGCGCGACAAGATGCAACTCGCGTTGGGCGGCTTCCGGAGTTACCTGCGGAAAGCGTTCCCGCACAGCGGGGCTGCGGAGATCAAGAATTTCGATCAGCTCGGCATCGTTGTAGGCAGCCACCATCGCGACCTGGCTGGTGCAGATCCGGCAAGCGCCGTCGTAGAGTAGGGTGTAGCGTGAAGTGTGCATATTAGAACGGCACAATCGTTGTGGCGAGCATCGACAGCAAAAGCAGAACAATAATGGTTACACTTACGATGCGCGCCACCAAGCCCATTTTGCGTTTATTCATTGGTTTAGCCTCCGTATATTTGTCCGATAAACAGGTATATGTTGTAAAAGATTAAGTTCTCGGAGGCTGCGCCCCCAAAACCCCACTCCACCAAACAGTATACCAAAAGTGGGCCGGCGTGACTGCGGTATAATTAAATGTATGCTTTTGTCCAGTGTTGAATAGAAACGAGGCCTGCGCATTCGTCCGCCCGCCCCCATCACTTCCCGTACGCTAGAGCTTCCTTTTTACGGCTGGTTTGTTGTTGCCGCTGCGGTACTGATCACCTTTTCCACCGGCCCCGGCCAATCGTATGTCTTCTCCGTCGTCATCGATCCGAATCATTGCTGAAACCGGCCTCTCGCGCACGCTGATCTCGGCGCTTTATGCCGCTGGAACAGCTGTTAGCGCAGCGATGACCTTTGTGATTGGGCGGCTGGTCGATCGTTCCGGAGCACGCCGGATGCTCGCGATCGTCGCGATCTTGCTCGGCCTCGCATGCCTGGGCTTAGCAATCAGCAGCGGGCCTTTGGGCCTGTTTCTCGGCTTTGCAGCGCTACGTGCGCTGGGCCAGGGATCGCTGCCCGTAATCGGCACGCTGCTCGTCGCGCAGTGGTTCGTGCGCTATCGCGGACGAGCTATGGCGATCGTCGCACTCGGCTTTGCCGCTTCGAACGCTTTCTTGCCGCCGCTCACCCAACAATTCGTTACCACCCTCGGCTGGCGCGGCGCGTATGTCGCGTTGGCCGGCATGGTCTGGACACTGCTCTTGCCGGCGTTTCTCTGGCCCGCAATCGCCCGGAGATCATGGGCCTTTTCCCTGACGGCGCCGCAGAACCGCCCGCGCAGGAGCAAGCAAGCGGCGATGCAAACCAGCCCGCCGTTACATCACCGACCCTATGCGAGGCGCGCTTCTGGCTGCTCGCGCTGCCGATGGCCGCCGGCCCGTTTGTGGTAACAGCGCTCGTCTTCCACCAGGCCTCGATCTTCGCCGAGCGCGGCCTGAGTCCGGCGGTGGCCGCCGGAGTGTTTACAGTATTCGCCGCCGCCTCGGCAATAATGATGCTTGTGGCCGGATTTTTGGTGGAGCGGATTGGGCCGAAGCGCATGGCTCTGTTCAACTTGCTGGTGATGTTTAGCGGTGTGGCCTGGCTGACGCAGATGAAGAGTGCTCCCGGCGCCGTACTCTATGCAATGCTGCTCGGCGCCTCCTCAGGCGGGCAGAGCGTGGTGCAGGGCGTAGCCTGGGCAACGTATTATGGTCGGCAAGGGCTGGGCCGGCTCCAGGGCGCAGCCTCAATGGTCACAATTAGCGCCGCAGCCCTCGCCCCCCCTTCTCAGGTGGAGGGTTTTTGCCGTTGCCCGCACCCCCAACCCCGCTCCCTGAGCGGGAGCGGGGCTTCCGACAGCATCAGGACGCCGAATCTGCGGCGGCTCCCCCTGCTCCACGTGAGGGAGCAGGGGGCTGGGGGGATGCG
>JBBRUG010000118.1:0-15938 GCA_038247995.1 Chloroflexales bacterium
GTCGTCAGTCGTCAGTCGTCGGTCGTCGGTCGTCAGTCGTCAGTCGTCAGTCGTCAGTCGTCAGTCGTCAGTCGTCGGTCGTCGGTCGTCAGTCGTCGGTCGTCAGTCGTCTGTGGAACTGCGAACTGCCCAACTGATCCCTGAGCCGATTCGCCCTTCTGGCGCGCAAGTATTTCCCAGTTGGACTGAATGGCATGCGGTACACTGGCAGTATACCCGGTGCGCCTTGCTCGCTTGAGGAGGGGTCATGTCGCTGCGCATTTCACTGATGTTGCTCGTTCTCACCACGCTGCTGTTCAGCCCAACGACGACGCCTCCAACCACGGCGCAAGTTGATCCGTGTGCCGGGGTGATCACTGTGCCTGCCGCCGAGTGTGCGGCGCTGATTGATCTGTATAACGCAACTGCAGGCGCTACCTGGACGAACCGGAGCAATTGGATCGCGCCGGACGTAGCGCCGTGCGCCTGGTACGGCGTAACCTGCGCAAATGGGCGGGTGGCCGAACTGCGCCTGCCGGCCAACAATCTGCGCGGCAACCTGCCGGCATCGATTGGACGCCTGAATGCGCTGACGGTGCTCGATCTGCGCGCGAACGCGCTGCTTGGCCCGGTTCCGCCAAGCGTCTGTTTGCTCGCCGCGAGCCTGCCTACGGTTGATCTGAGCTACAACGGCTTGGCGACCGCACGCCGCGATGTGCGCGCCTGCCTCGACAGCCTCGATCCGGACTGGGCGGCGACCCAACTTATGCCGCCCAGCAATGTGCAGCCCATACTGATCGAGGGTGCCCAGATCACGCTGAATTGGCAACCAGCCCCGTATCAGCCGCCGGGCGCTTTCTACGAAGTGGGCTACAGCCGCGAACTCGAAGGCCCGTTCACCTTGCATGGCCGCACCGCCGACGCCACAGCGACCAGTTATCCGCTCAATGGCCTGGCGCCGGGAGCGATCTATTTTGTGAGTGTGCGTACCGTCGCCCCGCCGCACGCCGGCAATGCTACCGAGCTACGCAGCGTTGCTGCCAGCCTGCCGATCACCACGCGCGGCGCAACAACTTCTTTGCTGATTGTCTATTTCCCAGCCGATAACGATCTGTCGTCCTACATTCCGCTTGTCACCGAGCGGCTCCGCCAGGGCACCCGGCTCAACCCCAATGTCCAGGTGGTGCTGTTCAGCGACGGCAACCGCCTGAACGACACGCTGGTCAGTCGGATCGCCGCCGGCGTGGTGACGCCTACCGATGCGGTGCAGACGCGCTGGGGCCGGCGTGAATTGAACAGCGCCGATCCGAACGTGCTGGCCTGGTTTCTGCGCTACGCGCGCGCCACGCTCCCCGCTGCCGAACGGACGTATGTTGCGCTGATGGGTCATGGCGTTGCGCTCACGCCGGAACTGGAATTCGGCGCCCGGCCCAACGGCACAGCGCCGCGCGCAATCATCCCTAGCCTGAACTCGGCCACGATCCCCGCGCTGCCAAAGGGCCTGGACGCCACGCCCGACGACGTGACCGATCGCGGTTATCTGAGCACGGTTGGTCTGGGGCGTGCGCTGGCTGCCGCCACTGATAATGGCGCAAATCCTTTCGATCTGATCTTCTTCGATCAGTGTTTTCAGGGCAATCTCGATACGCTCTACGAAGTGCGCCGGGCCGCCACAATGTTTATTGCGTCGCCGAACTATGCCTGGCTAGCCGCGCCGTACCATCAGTATCTACCCTTGCTGGCCCCCACCGCAAGCCTGGATGCGATCGCCGGCGGAATTATGGCCCGCTACCAGCGTAACCTCGACGAAACGCATCCCAATGTGATCTTCGCCGTGCGCCAGGCTGATCTCGAAAGTGTTGCCGCCGCTACGAGCGCGCTTGGCGCGGCACTCACCCAGGCGGTAAACGCCGGCGTCCGCCAACCAATCACGACCGCAATGGCCAATGCCGATTACGTCGATACTACCCAGTGCGGTCGCCAGAACCTCAAACTGGCCCCACCCGACGAACTGATCGGCCTGGGTGGGTTAGCCGCAGCGCTGGCCACTGCCTTCGGCCCAGGCGACGCATATGGTGTTAGCGCGGCCGCGGCCAGCGTTCAGAGCGTGCTGGAGCAGGTAGAAACCAGTGTGCGCGTCGGCTCGCCGCACATGGCCCCCGATGAGTTTTGGGCCTATCGGGATAATGTTACGGTGCTTGCGCCATTGCCGCCCAACTCGCCCGCCCCGATCGCCTGGCGCTCGACGATCTACACCGCCGACGCGCCCTTCACGGCAACATGGGCGCCCGATCCGAGCATTCCGGCCACGGTGGTCAGTAGTCTCGCCTTTGTGCGCGACGGTCAATGGGACGAGTTTCTCGCTGCGTGGTACGCCGCTGATCGCCCGGCGACGGTGGGCGAGTGGTGCCGTTACATTCCGCCAACGCTCGTAGCCGAAGAGGATGCGGAAGGGCTGCCGCTTACCGCTGTACCGACCGGGTTGGGCGCGCTACGCCTGAGTTGGCCGTCCGCCGCCGCTGAGGATGTCGCTGCCTACAGCGTGTACATCGATGGCCCGGCGGAGATCAGTTGGACGCTCGCCGACGCGCTTGGCCCGGAGCGTACCGGTGTAGTCTTGCGCGATCTGATCCCCGGCGCGACGTACCGGCTGCGCCTCGTTGCGCAAGACGCCGACGGCATGACGCGCGCCGTCTCGCCCGAAGTGAGCGCCATCGCGCCCGCTGAGGAGCGGGTGTATGTGCCGCTGATACAGTGATTTCAGTCGGACAGTCGGACAGTCGGACAGTCGGACAGTCTGCTGGACTGCTGGACTGCTGGACTGCTGGATTGCTGGACTGCTGGACTGCTGGACTGCTGGACTGCTGGACTGCTGGACTGCTGGACTGCTGGACTGCTGGACTGCTGGACTGCTGGACTGATCCCTGAGCCGATTAGCGCCCACTTCCTGCCAGTGTTTTGCCCCCGGCGCGCCTACACTTGAGCTACCGGGCGCCACTTGATGCGCCCATCTCAGCCAAGGAGGATGCCGATGTCATTCCACCACCTACCGTCGCTGCGTCGTCTCCCGCGCTACCTGCTCCTGCTGGCGTTGTTGATTACCTCGGTCGGCACGCCTGCGCCAATGGCGCACGCTGCTGACCCGCCCTTCACGGTGAGCCAGGAAGTGTTACGCATCGCGGGCGATCCCGATCAGCCGATCAGCGTTGGTGAGCTGGTGCCGGGCGTACGGGCCATGGTGCGCGCCGCCGTTACCAACACCGGCGACGAAGTTGGCGCGTACACCCTTGAGTGGCCGCAGTTCAGCTACACCGATGCGGAAACCGCGCCGTCGGCCGATTTCCCGCAGATCTTCCGCCTGGCCCCCGGCGAGGCGCGCCGCTTCGAGCGCCCCAGTCCGCTGCCGCCCGGCGCCGATGCGCTGTTTGCCGAAGCCGAAGCGCCGATCACCTTCACCAGCCTGGTGATCGTCTGTGCGCATTCAAGCCCTGAGGCGCTCCAGCGCCCCTGCCCGAATCCGACAACCGCACCCGATCAGGCGCTGCGTAATCTGCTGGTTGTGCCGGTGCGCGCCGCTGATCTTGGTGATGCGCCCGACAGCAGTAACCACTTTGGCGTGCCGATGACCGCCTACCCCGGCGTGCAGGCCAACTTCCCCACCGTGTTCGATCCGGCCACCGGCGCGCCCGCCGGCCCGCGCCACATCAATCCGCAGCCCTTCCACCTCGGCCCGCGGGTGAGCCTGGAAGTGGGCGCCGACGTTGGGCCGGATCAGGATCCGCGCAACAATCTGGTGCCGAACTTCAACAGCGCCAATAACGATCGCGCCGACGACGGCATCCGCATCGACCCGCAGAACCTGGTGCATTGCCGCCCGGCGACGCTGGAGGTGCGCGTCTTCATCACTCCGGCGTTCCAGGCCGCCGCCTTGGCCGGAGGCGTGGACGAAGGCTACCTAAACCTCTGGCTCGACGGCAACCGCGACGGTGATTGGGCTGATCGGGTGGAGTGCCCGCCCGCCGACAACCAGCCGCCTTTTGCGCTTGAGCACATCCTGATCGACCGACCGATCCCGCTGGCGGCGCTGGTGCCCGGCCTGAACACGTTCACCGTTACGACCAATCGGCTGCCCTGGCCCGACGAGTTCAAGGCGCGCCCGAGCTGGTTACGCGCCACGCTCAGCCTGACGCCGGCAGCTAAGCCGTTCCAGTCCGGTGCGATCAGCTTCGGCGATGGACGCGCCCCGGTGAATGCTCAGGGCGCCCCGCTGCCCTTCCGCCACGGCGAAACCGAAGACTACCTGATCAACCGACCGGTCGCAGCGGCGCAGCCCGATGTTGAGGTGCGCAAAGAGGGCCGGATCGTGTTTGATGCGGCAAGCGGCCGGCGCGTGGCGGCCTGGGCGATCAGCTACCGCAATAGCGGCGATGCGCCCGCTGAGGATGTCATTCTGCGTGATGTTCTGGACGACCAGAATATTATTGCCGTCCTGATCGGCGTGCGCAGCTTCCCCGCGGTTCCGTATACACCCGACGGCGCCGGACTGAATTTCGCGCTTGGTACGCTTGAACCCGGCGCGGGCGGGCGGATTATCATTCGTACCGAACTACCTGCGCCCGAGAGTGAGCTTACCAATCTGATCAATGTCGCCACCGTGCGGGTTGAGAATGACGCCGAGCCGAATAACAACAGCGCACGGGCGGTGATCCAACTCGGCCTCGCTGCCCCGGTGATCCTCACGCCGGCCTCAGGGATGACCTGCGGCCCGGAAGCGCTCTTCACTGGTCGGGCTGGGCCGGGCGCCACCGTAAAGCTCTTCACGCTGAATGAGCAGGAGATCGGCACGGTGGTAGCCAATGCCGAGGGGCGCTGGCGTGTGCCGGCCGAACTGCCCACCGGGCGCAATAGTGTCTATGCCGTGGCCAGCCTTGGTGCGCGCACGAGCGCTCCGTCGGCGCCGGTGCGGATCGTGGTTGATCCGAGCCTGCCCTTCGACCCGCTAAGCATGGGCTTTAGCGAAGAGGGCGCGTCCGACGTGCTACGCCCGCTCAGCCGCGACGGCTTCCTCGGCGCCGACGGCTGGCACATCCGCCTGAAGCCGAACACGAACTACAGCTTCAGCGTGCGCTCGTGCTGCGCAACGCCGGGTGCGCAGTTCGCAATCAAGCTGGGCGGCGCAGCAGCGATCGCTCTACAAGATGCGAACAACGACGGGATCTACCGTGCGCGCTTCACCACCGGGCCGGTGGGCGGCGTCGTCCGCTTTACCCTGCTGGTGCGCTGTGGTGATACCGACACGGAGCATCCCGGCGACATCGAGCCGATGGAGAGCGGGCTGGTGCTTGATGCACGCTCGCGTGAGCCGATTGCAGACGCGACCGTGGCGCTCTACCAGATCGTCGCCGAGCCAAGCGGGCGCACGCGGGTGCTTTACGAGGCCGACGATCTGACCAACCCGACGCGCAGCGCTGCCGATGGCACTTTCGACCTGCCGGTGCTACCCGATTTCTACCAGATCGCCGTTAGCGCGCCGGGCTACCAGCGCTTTGTGGGCACCTACTCCGGTGCCGGTCGCACGCATCTCGACGCGCCAATCCGGCTGCGGCCCGTGCCGGAAGGCCCGCCCGACGAGCGAGTGATCATCGACGCGACGGGCTTCAGTACGCGCCTGCTGCGCCTGCGCCCCGGCACAATCGTGGAGTTCGTGAACCTGGATCTCTGGGATCGCTCGGTGCTCGCGCCGCGCGACCCGGCCGCGGGTTCGGCGACCGGGAAACGGGTGAGCCTGGCGCAAACTGAAGCGCTCGATAGTGGTCTGATCGAGCCCGGCGCGAGTTATACGCTCACCTTCGCCGACGCCGGAACCTATGCGCTCAGCGACGGCACCGACGACGGCAATACGCTCACGGTAATCGTCGCCGCCGAGGTAGGGGGCTTCCAAGTCTACCTGCCGCTGGTGCGCCGGTAAATGAGTGGCCTGGGTTTGGCGAGATTGTTGCCAAACCCAGGCATTGGTCGGACACCATGAAATTGCTCTTCGCCTTGCTGGAGTGGAGTCGCCTGCCGCCGAGCGTCTTCTGGCTAGCCGGATTAGCTCTGGTGTTGCTCGCCGGGTGGTGAGGACGTGGGCGGGCGGGCTTCGACAGGCTCAGCCTGCGGGGTGGGTAGGGCGTGCGCCGCGCCGCATGGCCCTACGCATAGGCCACCCTTGGCGGCACCTGGATCACGCCGAACAGCCCATTGCTGCGGTTGATGATGTCGAGGCAACGCCCGATGATGGCGATACCGCGTTCGTCGAGCGGCACGCCGCCCTCCCATTCCTGCAATAATCCTACAGCCTCGGTGTAGGCGCTCACAGCCATCTGCCGCTCCGGGGTATTGGGCAGGCGCGCCTCAGCAGCGGCGATTAGCAGGTTGAGAAGGTTTCGCCCTGGCCGATCGGCTCGACAATCAGTTGACTTTCGAGGCTGATCGTCTCGGTGATCGCTGCGACGGGTACGAGGTCGAGCGGGAATTCCTTGAGCAGAAAGTCGTCGGCGCTTACAATTGTGCCGGGAGGAAGCGGGCGGGCCGCTACGGGGAGCTGCAGCGTCGGCACGTCGGGCGCCGGAGCGACAACGGCCAGGGCCTGCGCCCGCTCGGCGAGGGCGCGCTGCTGCTGTTGCAGAGTGAAAAAGACGAGCGCACCGGTTGTAATAGCCATTACCAACCCAAACACCAGTAAAATCCATCCACGTCGCCGGTTCATGCTGCTTCCTTGGGTTTTGTGTTGCGAATGTAGGTGAAGACGTTATCCTTCTTGTTGAATAATACAAGAACAAATCCGCACTTGATGTAAAACTCTTGTCATTCTATGGGTGAATTTAGCTGATCATGGGTTTCAGATTTGCTATTCACTATTTGAGTGTGTATTACACGCAGTAAAATACACAAAACCACCTCGGAAAAAGGTGGTTTTGTGTGTAATAAAGATTACGGGAAGATTACAGTGTGTCTTTATGGGAATGTGTAGTGTACTGGCACATTTCTATACATAACTTTCCGTGCGCAAGCGCGTCAATGCTTGTGGATCGTGGGTGGGCAGAATAATCGTCGGCGTCTGGCGGGTGAACGCCAGCGTACGCGCCAGGGACTCACGGGCCTGGCCGAGATCCTGCGCAATGCCCTGGAGCCCCTGCTCACGTAGTTGCGCACTGGAAAAAGCCAGGTCGCCGGCGAAGAAGTAGTTGTGTTCGCCATCGTGTAGAATCACCGATTGATGGCCATAGCTGTGGCCCGGCGTCGGCACGATCATCAGATCGCCGGCAGCAGTCACCGGAAAACTGGCGGGAAAGGGAGCCAGCGCTGGGCCGGCGTAGTCGATCAGCGTCGGTGCAAACCCTGCGGGCCAGAGACTCGCCACCGCGCCCAGCGGCTGTTGTTGGTGCCCGATGTACTCATCGCGGGCGACTAAAAACTCGGCATTGGGGAAGCAGCCTAACCCACCGGCATGATCGCCGTGCAGGTGGGTCATAATAACGGTGCGCACCGCCTCAGGCTCCAGGCCCAGGCCGCGCATCTGGGTGGCCAATTCTTCGGCCGGGGTGATAAACAGCGGTAAGTTGCGCTTAAAAAACCAACGACTGGCCGGATCGTTGGCCATGTAACTGTCGATATCGCTTGCCGCCGCCAACTTGTTCAGCGTTGGGTAGATGTGGAATAACAGGTAGGGGTGCGCCGCGTTGCGACGCACCCCTACCATTGGCATGGCCTTCCTGCGGTTGCAGAGCGTAGGGCGCAGAGCGCTGCCTCCCTAAGCCTTTCTTACGCGCGAGCCATAATCGCGCTGAACTTGGCCTCACCGAGGCGCGCATTGAGCGCCGGCAGTTCGGCTTCGACCAGGCGCTCGAACTTGCTCACCTGCTCGTCGATGCGGCCGGACAGTTCTTCGTACACGGCCACGGCGGCGTCGGTGGGCTTGTAGTCGCCCATTTCAACCACCGGCGGCAGGCTCGCCAGCTTCTCCAGCAGGCGCACGCCGTTATTCAGGTTGTCGGCCCAGCCTGGGCGCAGATCCGGCACGAGCAAGGTTTTTTCGATCTCCAGCACCTTGTCGCGTAACGCACCAGCCGCCTCGCTCAGCGGCTTGCCGTCGGCGAGATCGGCCGCGCGGGTGGCCCATCCATCGAGCTGGCCGCGCAGATCGCGCATGCGGTTGATCGTCTTGATCGTTGCGTCGAGCTTACGATGGATCTTCAGCGTCAGTTCGCCCTGCGCCGCGAGATCGGCGTCGCTGGTGGCGATTGCCGGCTCCTTGACCACGTTGAAGCTCTGGTTGATCTTCGTGTCGCCGACGGTCAGCGTCACCTGGTAGGTGCCCGGCGCGGCGCGCGGCCCGCCGAACTCCGCCTCGGAAGGTGGATCGCTGCCGATAATCTTTGTCGCCGGGGCGTAACGCAGATCCCATACGAAGCGGTTCCATCCGGCGCGCTTCGGCGCAAACGGCCCCTTCGGCGCGGGCTTCTGCTTCGCCGCGTCGCTGTCCGGCGCGGGCTTGCTGGTGTACTCGCGCACCAGGCTACCCTTCGCATCGGTAATCGTTAGCGTCAGCGCTTCCGGCGCTTCAGCCATGTAGTACCCGATGATCGCACCCTTCGGCGGGTTGGTGCCTACGTCCAGGTCTTTGCGCTTCAGCTCGCCCTCAGCGTCCTTGCGCATTGTGAAGCCGCCGCCGATCGAGCCGATATAGTTCGTGCCGGGGTCGGCGGTTGTCCAATCTACACCGACGATTGGACGCACCGTCGGGCGCGGCGCGAACAGGTGTACCTTATCGAGTTTGGCCGGCAGGGTGCGCAGCGGGGTGATGTCGTCCAGCACCCAGATCGAGCGCCCGTGGGTGCCGGCGATCAGATCGCTGCCCTTGATAATCAGGTCGTGGACCGGGCTGACCGGCAGGTTCAATTGGAAGTGCGCCCAGTTGGCGCCGTCGTCGTACGAAATGTAGAGGCCGGTTTCAGTGCCGCAGAAGAGCAAACCCTCGCGCTCGGGGTCGGCGCGGATCACACGCGTGAAGTCGTCGGCGGGGATGCCGCTCGCGATGTGCGTCCACGTCTTGCCGTAATCGGTCGTCTTCAGCAGGTAAGGCTTGTAGTCGTCGTGCTTGTAGCGGGTTGCCGCCACGTAGGCCTTGCCGGGCGTGAAAGGCGACAGTTCGATGCACGAGATCATACTGAAATCGGGTAGATCGGGCGTAATCGCCGCCCAATTCGCCCCGCCATCGCGCGAGATGTGCAGATAGCCGTCGTCGGAGCCGGCCCACAGTTCGCCCTTGGCGTGCGGCGACTCGACGAGCGCAAACACCGTGGCGTACGTCTCGGCGCCGATCGCATCAAGGTTAACCTCGCCGCCGGTCGGCTTGAGCGTCTCGGGATCGGCGCGGGTCAGATCGGGGCTGATCGGCGTCCAGGTCTGGCCCTCGTTGGTGCTCTTGAACACCAGGTTGCCGCCGATATAGAGCGTATTCGGATCGTGGGGCGAGATCACGATCGGGTACGTCCAGGCGAAGCGGTACTTGTGCTCGCCGGCGCCGACGCCGCTCATGCTCTCGGGCCAGGTGGTGACGAGGCGCAACTGCTTCGTGCTGTGGTCGTAGCGCTGGAGCGCGTTGCCGCCGCCGGGCGAGGAACCGATTGCGCCGACATAGACGATATTCGGATTATCGGGGCGGGTGACGATGTAGCCGCTCTCACCGGTGCCGGCCACGAAGCAATCGCGCCAGCCGATGCCGTTGTGATGCGTGCGCGAGGGCACGGCGATGCTGGTGTTGTCTTGCTGGGTGCCGTACACATAGTAGGGCTGGCGCACATCGGTGGTGATGTGATAGAACTGCGCGGTGGGCTGGTTGTAGATCGTGCTCCAGACAACGCCGCCGTTCAGCGAGACATTCGCGCCGCCGTCGTTGCCCTGGATCATGCGCTGGTTATCGCGCGGGTCGATCCAGATATCGTGGTTATCGCCGTGGGGCGTGGCGATCTGGCTAAACGTCTTGCCGCCGTCGGTCGAGTGCCACAGATCCAGATTGTTGACATACACCGTGTTCGGATCAACCGGGTCGGCGGTGACGTGGGTGTAATACCAGGCCCGCGAGACGAGATTCTGGTTATCGCTGACGCGCTCCCAGGTGGCGCCGTAGTCGTCGGAGCGATACATACCGCCCTCGGTGCGATGCTCGATCAGCGCCCAGACGCGACCGGGTTGCGCGCGCGAGGCGCTGACGCCGATCTTGCCCTTGAGGCCCTTGGGCAGGCCGGGGCGATCGTTGAGCGGCGCCCAGGTTTCGCCGGCGTCGGACGACATCCAGATCCCGCTTTCGGTGCCGCCGCTGTTCAGCGCCGCAAAGCCGCGCCGGGCCTCCCAGATCGCCGCATAGAGGATGCGCGGGTTGCGCTCGTCCAGCGTCAGATCTACGGCGCCGGCGTTCTCGCTCACATAAAGCACCTTCGTCCACGAGGCACCGCCATCGGTGGACTTAAACACACCGCGCTCCTCGTTCGGGCCGAAGGCGTGGCCGAGGGCGGCGACATACACCACGTCGGGGTTGGTGGGATGTACGCGCACCTTACCGATATGGCGCGTCTCGCTCAGGCCGACGTGCTTCCAAGTGCGCCCGGCATCAGTGGACTTGTACACGCCATCGCCGTGGCTCACATCGATCCGGATCGTCGTCTCGCCCATGCCGGCATAGATCACATTCGGGTCGGATTCGCTCACGGCCAAGGCGCCCACCGAACCAGTCTTGAAAAAGCCGTCGGAGACGCACTCCCAATAATTACCGGCGTCGGTCGTCTTCCAAACGCCGCCGGCGACAGCGCCGAAATAGAACGTGTTGCGATCCTGCGGATCGCCGGCAACAGCGACCACACGACCGCCGCGGAAGGGGCCGATCAGGCGCCACTCCAGCAAGCCGGCCAGGTTGGGTGCCTCAGGCATAACTGATACTCCCTAATATTTCAAGAGCGGGGGAACGGTTTAGTTATTATCCCGCCGGTAGGAGGTGGTGTCAAACGGGGGCGGCGGCCAGGGCCAGGACGCAGGAGACACGCGGCAGGAAGCAGACCGCACAAGCGCGTGCCAGGGCTTCAGCCCGCAGCCGTGCCACGCTATGAGCCGCGTCCTTCAGGGCGCGGCGGGCGGGTGGCGCGGCGCGCAAGGCCTTGCAAACCTATGCTACCGTCGTTCGCCGTTCGCCGTTCGCAGTTCGCCGTTCGCAGTTCGCGGAGCTTCCATGCGTGATCAAGAACCTCTCGAAGCTTGGCTGTTTATCGTAACGTGGCAGCAGGAAAATCCACTGCCCCGCGCATCCAGTGCAGAAACACGCCAACAACTGCACGATCTCAGCATGTTCCTGGATGCAGCGGCGCCCGGCAAAGTGGACTATGGCAAGCTGCGTGGCGGCACAATCACGCCCTATACCACTCCGTTCCTCACTCCTGCTGAGGCGCTTGAGGCGCAACGGATCTTCCGCACCGTCTGGGAGCTTGGTGGGGCCGGTCAGAGCTATGTCCAGGAAGGGTTGCTGCAGGTGATTGCGCTAGCCTGCACCACCGAGTCGATCCCCTTCTGGCAGCAGTTACTTGATCTTACCCGCCCGCGGGATTAACTTGCGAATCAGCGCTGTACCTACGCCCTTGCCGCCCTTGCGCTGCTTGCTATCGCCAATGCAGACGCCGCTGCCTACACGGCGCTTGCCACAGCTCTGCAGCATCCCAACGAGCATGTGCGCGCCCCTGCAACCTACTATCTCGCTGAGGCGTACGCGCGCACCGATCGCTCGCTGCCTGCGGATAGCGAGGCTGCCCTGGTTGCCTGCGCCACCGGCGACCCGGCCTTTGCGCCGCGCTTTCAGGCGCGCATGGCCCTCGATCGGCTCGCACGGCCCATTCCGCTCGACCCGCCCGCCACGGTCTATACGCTCAAGGTGCGTCTTCGTCGGGATCGGGCCACGCGCATCCTGGCCCTGCATGCCCAGCACACGCTCGCGGATCTGCACTACGCCATCCAACGCGCCTTCAAGTGGGATGCCGATCACCTCTACAGCTTCTACATGACGGGTGATCGCCGCAATGCGCTGTATGAAATCGCCTGCCCAGAACTCGACAGCACCAACCAGTTAGAGACGACAAGCGTCACGCTGGCTGCGCTGGGGTTGGTACCGAAGCACAGCTTTGTCTATTTCTTCGACTTCGGCGATGGCCATAGCTTTGAACTTACAGTGCTGAGCATCGCAGCGCAGCCTGATCTTCAGGCCGATGCCGCCCCGCGCCTCTTGGAGGCGAAAGGGCAGGCGCCGCGCCAGTATCATTGGGGCGAGGAAGAAGACGAAGCGTAATACCGTGTAGCTTTGCCTATGCCGCATGGGCTGACCCCGCGTACGCCCATTGGAACGCCATGAGCGGTCGTTTGCATGGCACCGTTTGCATGTTGAATTGGTATAACCCTATCCCGCCAGATAGGCTCCCGCCGCCGCGCGAAAGGCAGCTACAGCCTGGCCGAAGAATTGGGCGTTGGTGAAAACCGACAGTTCGTAGCGCTCGTTGCTGTAGGTGTAGAAGCCGAAACTCCAGCGATCGCCCGGGCCAAAATAGCGCAAGCGACAGAGGTGGGTTGGCAGGTTGCGCATCCGTTCCAGATATTCTTCGCGCGTCTCCGGCCAATTAGGCGGCGGCCAGTTGGGGCCGGGCGGTTCGGGTTCGGTATACGCGTCAACATAGCAAAACACGCCCCGGAAGCGAATGTCGAGCCGGGTGTATCGACCGGCGAACTCCGCCTCAGCAACCTGCCGGATGCGCGCCTCGGTCTGTCGTTTAAGCGCTTCCGGCACCTTCACTCCACCGCTATCAGGGTCAAATACCCATCCGCCGCTTGCCATCGTCGTCCTCCAGATCGTCCCATTCATCATCGCTCAGCAGCAGCGGCCCGTCCGGACCGGCGCTAATCAGAACGTTAAAGTTACCTGCGCCAACAGCGCGGGTCAACTGGTCGATCACCTTTTCGACATTATCGTAGGGGCCGTTGATGAAGAACGGCTTGCCCTCAGGCCCGCCAGTATGCACCGGCGTTGGGTCGGCATTGGGGTCGGCGCCGTCCAAGAGCGGCGCGGCCTGTGCAAAGACAGGATCGGGCTTGAAGCCGAGATCAGCGGCGTAGTCCAGGCCGGTCAGCACAATCTTCGCCGCCAGATCAAAACTAATCGGCTCCATCACCTGACGGCTCACAATGTGGGCGCGCAAGCCGCTCTGATACTCAGCGACGCTCTTGTGCAGGCGCACCTGCGCGCCCTTCACGCCCAGGCAAGCCAGATCGACCAGCAAGCTCGCCACGGCAACCTTGCCCGAATTCGGCGAGCGCCGGGCGATCAGCACGGTGGCCAGTGCGTTCACTTCTGCCCAGCCCCGTGAGACAAGCGCCTCATGCACCGGCCAACGCGCCGCGATCGCCATGCCACCGACGGGCCGGGCGGTTATTTCAGCGCTCTGTTTGGCTTTATTTTTCTTCCCCATCGATCTCCTCCACCCAATTGTAAATCGATTCACCGCCCGCCGCACCCACCGTACAGCCGCCCCGGCGAGGCGTCTCTTCCGCATCCGCCTGTACGCGCGACCCAACGTGGTCGCCCATGGGGGCAACCACACAGAACTGCCCTTACATCACCCGCCGCCTACGCCGCTCATTGTACGGCCAACTTCAACGCCGCGTCCAGGCTCAACGTGCTGCCCGCAGCCCATGCCGCTGCAAAGCCCGCGGCGCCGAGGATGGCCTGCGCTTCGCGCTGAATATGGGTGATAATCGGCTGCTCGTCGGGCCAGACCAGGATCTGGTGCGTCTCCCTGAGCGCAGCTTCCGCGCTAAGCAACTGGACGGCACGCTCCGCGTCGCCGACAAGCAGCGCCAACCCTGCTACAGAGCGGAGGCTCCAGGCATAGCCTTGATTGTAACCCAACTCGCGCGAAAGCTCGATCGCCATCTGTTGAGAAGACCGCTTGTGCTTTACTAACCATAGGGACAGTGTAGCGCGGAATGAGGCCTACGATGCAACGCATAACAACGCTGCCGATGCGGCATTGGCACGGCAGCGGGGCGCGGTTGATTGCGCGATGGAAGTTGCCGTTTGTGCGGATTGCCTTTTCTACAGCGCTGCCAACGCCTGCTCGACACTATCGACGGGCTTGACCTTCACCGCCGCCTGGATGATCACGCCATTCTCGTCGATTACAAAGTGCGAGCGCTCGACGCCCATGTACTTCTTCCCATACATCGACTTTTCGGCCCAAACTCCATATGCCTCGGCGAGCGTATGCTGATCGTCTACGAGCAGGATGAAGGGCAGGTCGTACTTGGTCTTGAACTTCTGATGCGACTTCACGCCGTCGGGACTGACACCGAGCACGACGGCATTCTTTTCCTCGATTGTCGGGTAGTTGTCGCGGAACCCGCACGCCTGGGTTGTGCAGCCGCTCGTGTCGTCTTTGGGGTAGAAATACAGGATCACCTTCTTGCCGCGAAACTGCTCCAGCGTCACCGGCTCGCCGCTATCGCTCAGTAGTTCAAAGCCGGGGGCCGGCGCGCCGACCTGGGGATTTTCAGCCATGATTTAGATATCCTCTCTAGAATAATGATTTTGCCTGTGCATAGTTATTGTACCTTTGAACCACAATTCAGGCGTCAGGACTCAGGATTCAGAATGCCGAAATAGTACACGAATGCGCGAATAAGCCCTACGAGCATGCCAGGGTGCGGCCCATTCGCGCATTGGCGGCGCCGCAGCCCTGCCGCCTGCAGCCTGTTTCCTGACGCCTGAATCCTATTCCCGCCCGGTCTTGGTTCGCGCACATACTGTTTGTTATACTTTATCTGTGAAATACATCACAACTTTACCTTTTGCATTCCCATCGGAGGCTGACTATGTCGCCGTATTTTGCTAGCCACTTCGATCAGTTCGACCGCCGCCTCACAAACTGGATGGCCCGCCACAGTGTTCCGTTGCTGCGCATTGGGCTGGGCCTGGTGTTCTTCTGGTTTGGGGTGCTGAAGTTCTTCCCGAGCCTCAGCCCGGCTCAGGAATTGGCGACGCGCACGATCAGCGTACTCTCGTTGGGGCTGATCGGGCCGGCAGTGAGTCTGCCGCTGCTGGCGGCGTGGGAAGTAACGATCGGACTGGGGTTGATCTTCGGGCGCTGGATGCGCGTTACGTTGCTGCTACTCTGGCTGCAGATGCTCGGCACCGTTACGCCTTTGTTGCTCTTTCCGGCGGAAGCCTTCAGCTATATTCCCTATGCACCCACGCTGGAGGGGCAATATATTATCAAGAATATTGTGCTGATTGCGGCCGGGTTGGTGATCGGTGCCACGGTACGCGGCGGGCGGCTCGTGGCCGAACCCTACCCGATACCGAGTGCGCGTAAGGCCCAGTAGGCCACCAGGCCAACAACAATCGTCGCCAGCACATTACTGGTGCGCCAGGCCACCAGCGCCCCAACCAGGCCGGCAAGCAGCGGCGCGCCGATGGTGAGCGTCGGTTCCGGGCCGGAACTCAGCAAAAGCGGACGCAGCGCCAGCGCGGTAAACACCGCCACCGGCACACCGCTGAGCCAGCGCTGCACCCAGACCGGCGGCTCTCCGCGCAGCAGAAACAACGGTGCCGTGCGTGTCAGCAGCGTTACTGCCGCCATACCGATGATTGTGAGCCAGATTGTCATAAGTATGTTTCGTAGTACGTGTTGTGTGTTGACGCACCCTTCGATACACGCTGCACGCTACTCAGGGTACGTGTCCTCTCAGGTGGAGGGTTTTTGCCGTTGCCCGCACCCCCAACCCCCTTCGGCTACGCTCAGAGCAGGCCGCTCCCTGAGCGGGAGCGGGGCTTCCGACAGCATCAGGACGCCGAATCTGCGGCGGCTCCCCCTGCTCCACGTGAGGGAGCA